>JAAYMW010000120.1 GCA_012521175.1 Candidatus Epulonipiscium sp. | reverse complement strand
TTCATTTTTAAACCCTAAATTTTTTCCAGTAAAAATCGGAATTTACATATTTCAATTATTATTCATCTAAACCATTACATATCAAGGGGCTACGCCCTATTTATTTTTTAATCTGCGAAACTTCTGCTTTAACAAAGAATATCCAGACGGTACTCAAAATGTAGGATACGATAAAGCATGGTACGTTGGAACAAGATCTGAAGAATCAGGTATTATCCAGGGAGAACTTGTTGCAAAAGCATGGGCAGAGCATCCTGAATGGGATAAAAACGGTGATGGAAAAATGCAATATGTAATGCTTATGGGAGAACCAGGACATCCAGATGCAGAAGCAAGAACCAAAGAATCCGTTGCTACAATTGAAGCAAAAGGTATTCCAACAGAAGAATTAGCAAAACAAACAGGTATGTGGGATGCATCAAAAGGTAAAGAACTTATGGAAACATGGCTTGCAGCCCATGGAGACAAAATAGAAATGGTATTATGTAACAATGACGGTATGGCTCTTGGTGTTATAGAAGCTTTAAAAGCTGCAGGATATTTTGAAGGCGACAAGTTTATGCCAGTTGTAGGTGTTGACGCTATTCCAGAAGCTCTTGAACTCATTAAAGAAGGTAAAATGGTAGGAACAGTTCTTAATGACCCGCTTAACCAAGGAAAAGCTACTTTAGAAATGGCTATTAATGCTGCTTTAGGAAAAGACGTTTTAGAAGGAACAAGCTGGGAACTTGATGAAACAAGAGCAGTTCGTGTCCCTTACGTTGCTATTACATTGGATAATTTAGATGTTGCTGAAGAAGCATATGGTATGAAATAGGAACCAAGAGAATAAAAATGATTATCAAGTAAAGTAAATAAGCCTCCTTTGAGGCTTATTTACTTAATTTAAAGCAAAGAGTGGTGATAGAATTCATGGGAAATACAACATACTTGCTTGAAATGAAAAATATTTGTAAGGAGTTCCCGGGGGTTAAGGCTTTAGATAATGCACAGTTAATGCTTAGACACGGCAGTGTACATGCATTGATGGGTGAAAATGGAGCTGGAAAGTCGACCCTTATGAAATGTCTGTTTGGAATTTATATAGAAGATTCCGGAGAAATTTATTTAGAAGGTAAACCTATTCGTTTTGATAATCCAAAACAGGCCCTGGAGCATGGGGTGTCCATGGTGCATCAGGAGCTTAATCAGGTAAGACAGACAAGGGTAATGGACAATATCTGGCTTGGAAGATTTCCGCAAAAAGGGATTACCATTGATGAGAAAAAGATGTATCAGGATACGAAACAAATATTTGAGGATTTGGAAATAGATATTGATCCGAAACAAAAGATTGAAAACCTTTCAGTATCTCAGTGTCAAATGGTAGAAATCGCAAAAGCTGTATCTTATGATGCTAAAATTATTGTAATGGATGAACCTACATCTTCCTTAACTGAAAAAGAGGTGGAACATTTATTTAGAATCATTAACAGATTGAGAGATAAAGGCTGTGGAATTATTTATATTTCTCATAAAATGGAGGAAATTCTTAAAATATCCGATGATGTTACAATCATGCGGGACGGAAAGTGGATAGCAACTCATTCTGCGAAAGAACTTACTACGGATAAAATCATAAGTCTTATGGTAGGACGGGATCTTACCCATCGTTTTCCGCCTAAAACCAACAGACCTGGGAAAACCATATTAGAAGTAAAAAATCTTACGGCGACTTATAAACCTTCAATTGAAGAGGTATCTTTTGAACTTAGAGAAGGAGAAATTTTAGGGATAGCAGGGCTTATGGGTTCTAAAAGGACAGAAATTTTAGAAACCATATTTGGTATCAGAAAGAAAGAATCTGGACAAATCTTGTTACATGGTAAAGAAGTAGAAAACAGGGATTCCAGAGAGGCTATAAAAAATGGATTTGCGCTTCTTACTGAAGAGCGAAGAAGAACCGGAATCTTTGCCGTATTGAATATAAAATTTAATTCTATGATAGCGAATATATCTCAATATACAAATAAATTAGGCGTATTAAACGACAAAGCGATTGAGAAAGACACAAACTGGGTTATTGAGAGAATGGCTGTAAAGACCCCTTCTCATAAAACACTTATTAGATATTTATCCGGCGGTAACCAGCAAAAGGTAATACTGGGCAGATGGTTACTTACGAATCCTGAAATTCTTATGCTGGATGAACCGACAAGAGGAATAGATGTAGGTGCGAAATATGAAATCTATCAACTTATTATAGATCTTGCCAACAAAGGTAAAGGAATCATTGTGGTTTCCTCCGAGATGCCGGAACTATTAGGGATTACTGACAGGATTTTGGTGATGAGTAATGGTAGGGTTGCAGGTATGGTTAACACACAAGAAACCAATCAGGAAGAAATTTTAAGACTTGCAGCTAAGTATTTATAGGAGGGGTGGTTATGAATTTGAAAATACTTGATAAAAAATGGGATAAAAAGAATATAGGGGACTTATTGGTTAATAATGCAATATATTTTGTTATTCTGGTATTAATAGGCATCATTATTGCGATGGATAATTCGTTCTTATCTTTACAAAACTTTAGATTTATCATTACTCAGGCTTCTACCCGTGTTATTTTGGCACTTGGAGTTGCTGGACTTTTAGTTTTGGCAGGAACGGACCTTTCCGTTGGCCGTATGGTAGGATTTTCTTCGGTTATATCGGCATCTTTGCTACAAGCACCGGATTATGCAAGAAGAATCTATCCGGACATGGCGCAACTTCCGCTGATTGTCCCTATTTTATTGGTCGTTTTTATGACAGGACTTTTTTCGGTCATTAGCGGTTTTGTGGTTGCTAAGTTTAAAGTTCATGCCTTTATTGTAACCTTAGGGGCACAGCTTATGATTTATGGTATTACTTCATTGTATTATGACGCTGTGGGGGCATCCCCAATAGCAGGATTGGATACCAGATTTACATCTTTTGCTCAGGGGGACATTAATTTAGGTATTATAGCGATTCCCAAGCTGGTTATTTATGCAGCCATTACTTCAGCTATCATATGGTTTATATGGAATAAAACAAAACTTGGTAAAAATATGTTTGCTGTAGGCGGCAATGAAGAAGCAGCTACGGTATCAGGGGTAAATATCATTAAAACCATTGTACTTGTTTACTTAATAGCAGGTATTTTGTACGGTTTTGCAGGATTTCTGGAAGTGGCAAGAACAGGTAGTGCAACCAATAACCTTGGTAATGGATATGAATTGGACGCTATTGCAGCATGTGTAGTTGGAGGCGTATCCTTTAATGGTGGTGTAGGTAGCATTGCTGGTATTATCACCGGAGTAATCATGTTCCAAATTATAAACTACGGTCTTTCATATGTAGATGTCAGCCCTTATATCCAATATATTATAAAAGGATTAATTATTGTTATAGCAGTGGCAATTGATATGAGAAAGTATATTAAGAGAAAATAGTGGAAAATATACCCTATAAGCAGACCCAATTAGGGCTCTCTTATAGGGTATTTGTTATTATATAGGAAATTCCTACAGATTTTTTATGGGATAAAAATACTTTTTCTTTTTTAATTCGTATAAAAAGATATGTTTAGTTTAAATAATTAGTTGTATTTTATTCTGAAATAAATTACTATAAGAAGTATTGATAATGATTATGAATAAGAAATCAATGCTAAAAGATAATGGACTGTAAGAGGAAGAGGTATGGCATGAATGAGATAATTAATCATAAAGTATTACAACGTATAGAAGCATATGAGGAAATCTTTGACAGCGTTAGGATTGTAGAACCGGTTACTAAAAAAATTGTTCAGTATAAAGATGGAAAAATTACAGAGGATTCAGTTCTGTGTTATTCAGGAGCGATGGATAATAAAGAATGTGCCAATTGCATTGGTCTTGAGACCTTAAAGAGCCAAAAAACTTTTATGAAAATACAGCATGTAGGAGATAAAATGCTCCTGGTGTTTACTAGCCTTATACCGGGAGACAATGGAAATTTGATTTTGGAATTAATTAAAGATATTACCGATGGCTTAGTGATTGAAACGGTTTACCGAAGTGAAGAACATGAGCTGCAGAATATTGTGCAGGATTTAAATACGCTGATTATGAGAGATCCTTTAACCAATCTTTATAATAGAAGGTATATGGATAGAATGTTGCCCAGGGAAATTTGTAAATGTGATTCAAAACATCCATTATCTATTGCCATGCTGGATATTGATCATTTTAAGATGATCAATGATACTTACGGCCACAATGTAGGGGATATAGCAATAAAGACAGTAGGTGCCATATTATTAAAGTCTATTAGAAATGAATCAGATTGGGCTGCGAGATATGGAGGAGAGGAATTTTTAATCTGTTTGCCGAATACCAATAGTGAAAAAGCCTATAAGGTTCTTGAAAGAATCAGAAAAAACATTGAAAAAACGGTTATTAGATTTGAAGATAAAAAAATCAATATAACCGCTTCTTTTGGATTATTCACGATAGATAGTAATGAATTTGCAGTGGGTGATTTGTTTAAATATGTGGATGATAAACTCTATCAAGCCAAAGAGCAGGGACGTAACAGAGTCATTAAATAGTAAAACTCTGTTTTCAAATTTTGGCTGAATGTGTTACAATAGTTCATGAATATAATAAATTCAACTATTGATGTAATACATAGAATAGAATTTAAGGAGATGTCGTTTCATGAAATTTGTTTTAGATACCCACTGTCATACTGTTGCCAGTGGACATGCTTATAGTACAGTACAGGAAATAGCAAAAGAAGCTTCTAATAGGGGCTTAGAACTTGTCGCGATTACAGACCATGCCGAGACATTACCCGGAGGAGCTCATCTATTCCATTTTCATAATTTGGTTGTCATTCCCAGAAAATTATATGGTGTAGAAATTTTAAGAGGAGCTGAAGTCAATATTTTAGACTTTGAAGGACACGTAGATCTTGGACAAGAAACATTAGAACATCTTGATATCGTTATTGCCAGTTTTCATCCTCCATGCATAAACCCTGGAAATATTATAGAAAATACCAATGCCTTAATTAAAGTCATACAAAATCCCCATATAGATATTATCGGCCATCCGGGCGATCCAAGATATCCTATAGATATTAAGGCTGTGGTAGAGGCTGCTAAAGAATACGGAACCCTTCTTGAGATAAATAATACTTCTTTAAAGCCTGATAGCTTTAGAGCAGGAGGGACGGATACAATTCGAGACATCATCAAAGAATGTGTCAGAATGGATATGCCTTTTATTATGGGAAGCGATGCCCATATTTCTTTCGATGTAGGAAACTTTAATAACGTTGAAAAGCTTATTGAAGACCTGGAAGTTCCGGAACATTTAATTGTTAATACATCTGTTGAACTGCTAAAAAGTTTTTTAGCTTGACTTTCGCTCCTTTCATACTGTACAATATTAAAGAGTCGGTATGTTAAAGTTGGAAAGGAGTACTCCAATGAATTCGAAAATTAAAGATGATGCTACGGACCGTCTTTTTGAGGCAATTTTACTGCTTGAAAATATAGATGAATGTTATTCTTTTTTTGAAGACATATGTACCATTCATGAAATTAAATCTTTGGCACAAAGACTGGAAGTGGCAAAGATGTTAAGACAACATAAAACTTACTCGGAGATTACTGAGAAAACCGGAGCTTCAACAGCAACAATCAGCAGAGTGAACAGGGCATTGACTTATGGCTCAGATGGATATAATATGGTACTTGATAGATTAGAAAAAAATAATAAATAATAAATCCTTTCCACATTATTGTTGGAAAGGATTTTGTTTAGAAAAGGAAAAAGGAGAATAAGTATGAATTTAGTAGAGGGTTTGAATCCAAAACAAAGAGAAGCGGTACTGCAGACAGAAGGACCGGTACTAATTTTAGCAGGGGCAGGTTCGGGAAAAACAAGGGTCCTAACCCATAGAATTGCTTATCTTATTCAAGAAAAAAATGTTCATCCCTGGAAGATTCTTGCGATTACTTTTACAAATAAAGCAGCTAAAGAAATGCGGGAAAGAGTGGATCATTTAGTAGGAAAAGGCACTGAAGAAATCTGGGTCAGCACATTCCACTCAGCATGTGTAAAAATCCTAAGAAGAGATATAGATAAGATCGGTTATAACCGTTCTTTTAGTATTTATGATACTGGAGATCAAAAATCTCTTATCAAAGAATGCCTGAAGGAATTAAATTATAATGAAAAAAATTATCCGGTTAGCTATGTTCTGGGAGAAATCAGCAATCAAAAGAACGAATTGATAACTGCCGTTGAATATGAGAAAAATGCTAAAGGTGATTTTAGGAAAGAAAGACTGGCTAATATTTATAAATTGTATCAAAAAAAGTTAGAAAGCAATAATGCTCTGGATTTTGACGATATTATTTTTAAAACTGTAGAATTATTTATCTATCATCCAGAGGTTTTGGAATATTATCAGAATAGATTTGAGTACATCATGGTGGACGAGTACCAGGACACTAATACTGCCCAGTATAAACTGGTAAAATTATTGGCTTCCAAATACCAAAATCTTTGTGTTGTAGGAGACGATGATCAAAGCATTTATGGTTGGAGAGGGGCAAATATAAGAAATATACTGGACTTTGAAAAAGATTTTAAAAATGCTAAAGTGATTAAATTAGAGCAAAATTACCGTTCTACCAAGATTATATTGGATGCAGCCAATGCAGTCATTAAGAATAATTTTGGAAGAAAATCAAAGGCCCTTTGGACGGAAAATGAGCAGGGGGAATTAATAGATGTTCGTGAAACTGAAAACGAACATGACGAAGCAGAATTCGTTGCAAATGAAATTGTAAAGCAGATAGAAGAGGAAGGAAGAGAATATAAAGATTTTGCAGTTTTGTATCGTACCAATGCTCAATCCCGTGTATTAGAAGAACATTTTATAAAACATGCTATTCCCTATCGATTATTGGGTGGCGTCAGATTCTACGAGAGAAAAGAAATCAAAGACTTATTAGGCTATTTAAGAGTGATTCAAAATCCTTCGGATGATTTATCGTTAAAGAGAATTATTAATGTACCCAAAAGGGGTATTGGTGATACAACCATTGGCAAAGTAGAAGATTTTGCTTCAAATTATGATATGAGCTTTTTTGATGCGATTAGAGACGTTGAAATAGTTTCTCAATTTGGACGAGCAGCCTCAAAGCTTAAAAAATTTGCTGATTTAATTGGAGCCCTTCAGGTACAGGCTCAGGTAGGAAGTGTTATGGAACTTATAGAAAATGTATTGGAACGTACCGGATATTTAAAAGAATTGGAAAACGAAAATACAGAAGAGTCTAAGGAAAGAATACAAAATATCAAGGAATTAATTTCTAAAGCAGCGGATTATGATCAGAATGCAGATGAACCAAGTCTTGAAGGTTTTCTGGAAGAAGTTTCTCTTGTGGCGGATATCGATAATTATGATGAAGCGAATAATGCAGTGGTATTAATGACTCTTCATAGCGCAAAGGGATTGGAATTTCCTTATGTTTTTATTACGGGGATGGAAGAAGGTATTTTCCCCAGCTATATGAGTATTGTGGAAAATGAAGATGCAGTAGAAGAAGAAAGAAGATTGTGCTATGTAGGTATCACGAGGGCAAGGCAAAAATTGTATTTATGTTATGCCAAGTCCAGAATGCTTAGGGGGCTCACCCAATACAACAGGTGTTCCAGATTTATTTCTGAACTTCCAAAAGACCTGATTTCTACTGGAAACAAGACAAAAAAGGCAGCAGATCCTTTAGCCGGTATAAGACCTAAGAATAAAGTTTTGCACACTTATACCCCTTATCAAGGCGCCGTATCCAACAATGAAAATATTGCTTCTGAAAATACACCATTGGAATTTGAATGTGGTGACTTGGTGAAACACTTAAAGTTTGGAATAGGAACGGTAGAAGAGATTCGCTACGCAGGAGCCGATTATGAAGTTACAGTATCGTTTCCTAAATTTGGAAGTAAAAAATTGATGGCACGTCTTGCAAAGTTAAAGCTGGTTCAATAGGGATGATTTATAAAAAATATAGTAAATCAAAGAAATTCTGCTGAAAATAAAGAAAATCAAAGATAAACTTATCTAATTAATGAATTTGGTGAATTTAAACTCATGGAAAAATTGTAATAAAAAGTAAAATATGTTATAATGCATTCAGTTAATTGATTAAATGAACGAATTGGATTTTCTCTATAGAAATAATTTTAACCAAGAAAGTGGGATGTCATGAAGAACGAAAATAGTCCTGAAATAGTAAGATTAATTGAAGTTACAAAGAAGTTTATTGAATTTGCTGGGAAACTTCTGGATAATGGGAAAATAACACAGGAACAGTATACTGCTATGACGCAAAATAAGATTCGTTTTCTTAATGACATGGAGAGAAAATCAATCAGCAAATAAAAATACAGGCCAAGCGTCTGTATTTTTTTTATATCTTGTTGTATCATAAAAGAATACGATATATTGAAATTATACTGATTACAATATTAGATAAAGAAGTTTGATATAAGGAGAAAGACTATGAAAAGAATGAAAGAATTAATTCGGATTTTAAACGAAGCGTCTAAAGCATATTATCAGGAAGACAGAGAAATTATGTCCAACCAGGAATATGATGCGCTTTATGATGAATTAGAAAGATTAGAAAAAGAAACGGGAATTATTTTAGCCGATAGTCCTACTCAAAAGGTAGGATATGCACTGCTTAGCTCTCTTCCGAAGGTAAGACATAGTCAAAGAATGTTATCCCTGGACAAAACGAAAGACATTTCTAAGTTAAAAAGTTTTTTAGGCAATCAAAAAGGAATTCTTTCCTGGAAATTAGATGGTCTTACCATTGTGCTAACCTATAGAGAAGGGCATTTACATCAGGCAATTACCAGGGGAAATGGTGAAATTGGTGAGGACGTAACGAATAATGCAAAAGTGTTTAAAAATATTCCTTTGCATATTCCTTTTAAGGAAGAGCTTACCTTAAGAGGAGAAGCTGTGATTAAGTACTCTGACTTTGAAAAAATCAATGAAAAACTTCCTCCTGAAGAACAATATAAAAATCCCAGAAATTTATGCAGTGGAAGCGTAAGGCAACTGAATAATGAAGTGACTGCCAAAAGAAATGTTTATTTCTTTGCGTTTAGCGTAGTGAATGCACAGGGGAAGGACTTTGAAGATTCCAAATTAAATCAATTAAAATGGCTGGAATCCATAGGGTTTGATGTTGTAGAACATAAGTTGGTGGACAGAGAGACTGTTGAAGAAAAAGTTTATGAGTTTGAAAAAAATATTCCACTGAATGATTTTGGTTCCGATGGGTTGGTTTTAACCTATGACAGCATATCTTACTCTGAATCCCTGGGAACTACTGCAAAGTTTCCAAGAGATTCTATTGCCTTTAAATGGGCCGATGAGATGAAAGAAACAAAACTTCTATACATCCAGTGGAATACCTCAAGGACTGGGCTTATTAATCCAGTGGCTGTATTTGAAAGCGTGGAATTGGAAGGAACAACAGTGAACCGTGCCAGTGTACATAATTTAAGCATATTAGAGGAGCTTCAATTAGGTATTGGTGATACTATAAAAGTTTATAAGGCCAATATGATTATTCCTCAGATTGCAGAGAATTTAACCAGAAGCAATAATATTGAAATACCTAAGGAATGCCCTGTATGCAAAGGAGAAACCGAAATCAGGCAACTTAGGGAAGGGAAAGCCCTGTACTGTACCAATCCTAACTGCAGTGCCCAAAGAATTAAAGCATTGACGCATTTTGTTTCAAGAGATGCGATGAATATTGAGGGGCTTTCAGAAGCCACCATTGAAAAATTTGTTGCCAAAGGATTTATAAAGGATTTTATTGACATTTATCATTTACATACTTATGAAGAAGAAATAAAGAAAATGGAGGGATTTGGAGAAAAGTCCTATAATAATTTAATAAAATCCATAGAAAAATCGAAAGAAGTTGAACTGCCTAATTTTATCTATGCATTGGGATTAAATCATGTGGGGTTAAGCAATGCAAAGTTATTATGCAAACATTATCAATATGATTTAGACAAAATCATTGACTGTACAATAGAAGAACTTATGGAGATCGAAGGATTTGGAGAAGTCATTGCGCACTCTGTATTCAGCTATTTCAGTCAGGAAGAGAATAAAGAAAGAATAAAGAATTTACAAAGTGTATTACACATTCAGGGAAAACAAACAAGTGAACATGCCTTGGTTCTGGAAGGCAAAACTTTTGTGATTACTGGCAGCGTAGAATACTTTAAGAATAGGAAAGAACTGAAAGAAAAAATAGAATTCCTGGGTGGGAAAGTAACCGGAACGGTAACAGGAAATACGGATTATTTAATTAATAATGACATCAACTCCAATTCCTCAAAAAACAAAAAAGCGAAGGAATTAGGTATTCCGATTATTACAGAAGAAGAATTTTTGAAGCTTTTGTCTTAGATAAAAAAGGAACAGATTATTGGAAATCTGTTCCTTTTTTATTTGAGAAATTCTTTGGTATTAGAATGCTCTTCTTTAAGAGAAGTCTCAAAATAAGGACAATCAATAGAGAAATTGTCATCAATACATTGAGAGACACTGGCCGTTCTGTTCAATGTACATTTTCCATTAGATTGATGACGACAATTATGGGTACAATTTATATCACTCATATGAGACACCTCCTCATAATAGTTTGTACAGAAAAAAGAGAAATAAGCATGGATATCAAATCCGACAAAAATCCATTTGGAAACATTTAAATATTACAAGATTGTTTCAAATTTCTTATTTACTTTAATCAAGTAACAAATTCTGCTATAATTTTTTTATTACATATATAGTAAATTCAGTATGACAATTAAGACCAGCTATAAAAAGTCAATAAGATTATAAAAATTTTTATTATCCTTAAAAAAGGGTATACAAAATTAAGGGTTAGTTTTAACAACCCAATTAACAAATTATGTAAATAAACCTTTAGGC
>JAAYMW010000119.1 GCA_012521175.1 Candidatus Epulonipiscium sp. | reverse complement strand
CCTAATTTATATTTCTTCAAAAGCTTAATAAAATATCCTTTATCTATTTCTTCTCTGAAAATAGAATTTCTGTTATTTCCTCTTTGGATAATATGATAAATCCCACCAATCGGCTGAACTCTGCATTTATATGCCATTAGTAATCACCTCTTAGCTAAATTATCACCAAAAAAGCTATCCTTATACAGCCTTGTCACTAAATTGGCAACACAAAAAACGTAGGGAAGCAGCTTCCCTACGTTATTTGTGTAACATACTATATATTACTGGAGTTACTACTAGAGTAAATACTAATGACCCTGCTAAACCGCACATAAATGTAATAGATAGGGTTTTAAATATTACATTTCCGAATATTGCTAAGGGAAGTAAGCCTAGTACAGTGGTTGCAGTGCTTAATATTATAGGTCTAAATCTTCTATCCACGGCTTGACTACAAGCTGTATCTAATGAGACTCCTTTATCTCTTTCTCCGTTTATAAAGTCAACCAGAACAATGGCATTTTTCACCACTACTCCAATTAAGCTTATAATTCCTATAAGAGCAAATATTGATAAATCTTGCTTAAATACCTTTAAGCCTATAGCTGCTCCTATTACAGAGAAGAACATAGAGAGCATAATTACAAAGGCATTTTTAAAGGAATCAAACTGTATAAATAATAACAAAAAGATTAAAAACGTACCTAATACAGCTCCTAAACCTAAAGATTCTGTTACTTCCATGAAAATCTTCGTATCTCCCTCGTATTCAAAAGAAATATTACTAAATCCATTGTTCTCACAATAATCCTTTAATTTTGTCTGCAAAGCTATGGGACTAAATCCTTCTTTTGCATCAGCACTTAATGTTACAGCTCTTTTCCCATTATACCTTGTGATGGATGAATATTCTTCTTCTAATGAAATATTACTAATCTGGCTCATTTTATATTTTGACCCTGTAATGGAAGATAAAACTTGATAATTTTGCAAATCTGATAATTCACTTATGTTGCTTTTTACAACTATGGGATACTCCTTTGAATTTTTTCTAAAAATCGATGCAGTCCTTCCCATTAATGCAATATTAAGTTCGTTTTGAACTTCTGCTTTTGTTAATCCAACAGAATTTAGCATATCATTCTTTATATCTATAAAATAGTTATAGTTTTTAATTTTTCGATCACTATAAACATTTTTAAAGCCACCCATATCATTCATTTTATGTTCTAATTGGTCTGCTGCATCATTTAGTTCATCTAAATCTGTTCCACATATTCTTATTTGAATTTGCTCGTCTTGTCTTGGAACAATGTTCATCTCTTTTACCTGTATTCTAGCCCCAGCTACTTCTTTATTTAAAATGTTTTGAATGTATTGAGTAAAGTCTCCTTTATCTTTAAATCTTTTACCCTTCTTTAGATCAATTTTTACAAAAAAACTACCAGTATTTACAGAATCAGCAGAAGGTACCGCAGTAAAATCATATTTAGGAACTTTCCCTCCTACAGAAGCTAAGTAATATTCTAGTTCTGGCTGTTCTTTTAATATGGTTTCAATTTTGTCTATAATCTCTTCAGTCTTTCTAATATCTCTTAAATTATTTGTAGTTACAGTAATATCTAGAACATTCTTCTCTGCTTTAGGCAAGAATTGAGTATTTAATGAAAGTAATAATAATCCTCCGCCTAAAACAGTAGCAAGGGTAATAATTAAAGTTGCTTTTTTATAAATCAAACAGTGTTCTAATAATTTAGTAAACACTCTTCTTATATGAGAATCTTTTTCTTTCTTAACTTTTGATTTTTTAATAAGAAAATAGCACATTACAGGTATAAAAAATATAGAAACAAAATATGAAGAAAATAGGGTAGTAATAACCACTGCTGGTAAACTAAACACAAATGTCGCCATGGTTCCGGGAAGCATAAAAAACATAGAAAATATTATTGCCGTTGTTAAGGTTGATGCTAATGCAGGTATTGCAACTTCCTTTGTTCCCCTTATACAGGCTTCTAATCTTTCCTCTCCTTGATCAAATCTCGTTTGTATAGCATCGCCTACAAGAATTGCATTGTCAACTAACATTCCTAAAGCAACAATTAATGATGCTAAGGAAACAAACTGAATATTGACTTCTAAAAATCTCATTATTATAAAGGTCATAAAAATAGAAAGAGGAATAGCCACAGTAACAATAATACCATTTGTTATACTCATCCCAATCATTACAACAAGAAGTACAATTACTATACTTTCTATTAAATTTATGACAAAATCGTTAATTGAACTATTTACATCATCTGCTAGACTAATCACTGTATTCATATGAATATCCGATGAAAGGTTTTCTTTAAACTTATCTACTTCTGTTTGGATTTCTTTATATTTATCTAAAACATTAATCCCTTCATCATAATAAACATTTAATAAAACTGCAGGTTCTCCATTATATTTATAACTCTTGCTATCTTCATCTACGACTTTTTCTACAACCCCGATATCTTTTAATTTTATTACCGCTCCCGTATCAGTAGAAACATGAATAATAATATCTTCTATTTCTTCAATACTTCCTAATCTACCTGAAGAATTTACCTTAAATTTATTATCTTGAAACTCTAAGTCTCCGATAGGAATCATACTATTTTCTGCTCCTATAATGCTGCAGATATTGCTTAAGGATAAGTTATATAAGTTTAATTTATTTGCATCTATAGTTACTTCAACTTGTTCTTCAAGTTCTCCTGAAACTTCAACTCTTTTAATTCCTTCCTTATCTATTAATTTCTCTTTTAATTCCTCTGCTCTTTGAACTAATTCCCTATTACTTTTATCTTCTCCTGTAAAAGCAAGAATAAGTCCTGCAGTCTCCATTATATCCGTATTAATATTAAGCTTTGTTACTCCTGAAGGTAAGTCATTGCTATGTAAGTCCTCTAAACGATCCCGTAAATCATCAAAATTATTATCTATAGTATCTTTATCTAAATCTTTATTAAGATTGACTTTCACTACACTAACACTGTTAAAAGATTCAGAGCTACAATATTCAAATCCTTCTGTTGCCATGGCTTCTTCTTCTATTTTAGATGTTACTAATTCTTCCATATCCTCCGCTGACGCTCCAGGATAAATAGCTGTAATGATTGCCACAGGCATCTCAACAATTGGATATTCTTCTTTTGGCAGCTTAATATAACTATATAATCCTCCAATAAAAATTAAAATCATAATCAATATGGTTACTCTTCTTCTTTTTATTGTAGAATAAATAATAGAATAAATAATACCTCTTTTATCTTCCAATGAAATTACCCCCTATTCTACAATAAGCACCTTATCATTTTCTTTAATGTCTTTAATTCCTTCTTTTATAATATAAGAAACACCATCTAAATTATTAACCGCCACTCTCTCATCATAAACTTTTCCTAATACTACTTCTTTACGTTTTACTATATAATATTCCTCATTATTATCTTGTTTTTCTACTATATAAATATAATCTACTCCATCAATATTGGTTACGGCATCAATAGGGATATAGTAGCCTTCCTGATTCTCTGTTGGAATTTCTACAGTTACTAAACTTCCTAAAACTAGATTTTGATTTTGAGGAATTATTTCTATATTGTAGGTCCTTGTTTTTTCATCTGGATATAGAGAAACTGTACTGATTGTACCCTTACACATCTCTTCATTAAAAATAACTGTAACCTCTTTTCCTTCCTCTAAATGTTCCATATCTTCAACAGGTACGCCAATGTTTATAACCTGCTTCCCTGTTTTTACAATTACAACCGGTGTACCTGCCCCTACAACTTCACCAGCTTCTACAGTTGTTTGTAAAACATATCCTTCTACTGAGGAAGTTAATGTTGAATCGTTTAAAAGTTTTGTGTTTTGTTCTAGAGAAATTTGGGCTTGATTTAAGGTTATATTGGCGGCTTCCCGTTTTAAATAAGCGGCTTCTAATTCCTTCTCAACATTATTAATGCTTTTATTTTGCAATTCTAAATCTTTAATTTTATTAGCTTTTGTATTTTCAAGTTCTTCTTTTATGGTATTAAAAGCATACTCGGCATCTTCAAAATCACTTTTGCTAACAGCCTGTTGTCCATATAATGTCTTTACTCTTTCATAGGTATCTTTCACATTTTTATATTTTAATTCTAATTTGTTGATATTTGAATCATAGGTATTTTCAATTTTGCTAAGATTAATCTTCTCTGATTCTAACTTTATTTTAAGTTGTTCTATCCCATTATCGATTTGTTTAATCGTATTGGCAGCAAGTTCTATATTTTCATTGGCATTATCTATAGCCATCTGAACTGTTGTTGTGTCAAGTTTAGCTAAGACATCACCCTCTTTTACGACCTCTCCTTCTTTTACAGGGATCTCTAGAATTTTCCCACCTAGTTCAAATGAATATCTTTTTACTTCTTCTGCTGACACATATCCAGAATATTTCAAGGTATTTGTATAATTTAACTTTTGTATGTTCTCAACTTTTACAGATTTTATATCTTGTTCCATGTTCATTACTTCTCTTGCACAACCGCTTAAAAGAAGACAAATAGCCATTAATAAATATAGATTAAATTTTTTCACACTAAATCACCCCTAATAGAGTATTATTGTTATAAGTCATTTTTCATTATATTCTCTTCATTAAATTCAAATAAATCTTTAGTATCTCTAGCACCTATCATATTTACAAAGATATCTAAAAACATTTGTCTATTATGCATATAATATTCGACTAATGTTAAGTTTTCTATATTAGGATCTTCCTCCAAAGCATTATAAAACTTTCTTTGTAAACCATAGATAATTATTTCTGCACATTCTTTTGGATATTTGCAATTATAATTTCCCTCTTCATTCCCTTGGATAATAAATTCTGTAAGTTTTTTAATAATGATGTCAAGGGTCTTAAATTGAACCTTATCAATAAAAATACTTCCATTAAACTTCTTACTATTCTTTATTAAATCCAAATCATTAGAAATGTACCTAAATACTGTTTCCATTAAAATATTGATTTTCTTATTTGCACTTAAATCACCGCCGAATAAATCAGGAAAATTTAATTCTTCTATGAGTCTTTTGTTATTTAAAATAATACCTTCCGCCAATACTTGTTCTTTAGATTTAAAATGATAATACAACAACCCATGGGAAATCTTTAGTTTCTTTGTAATATCGCTAATCGTTGTATTTTTATACCCCTTAGTCATAAAAAGCTCCATGGCCGCTTTTACAATTTCTTTTTTTCTCTCTTCAGGGGGCTTACTTATCCTCATATATTCATCTCCTTCGGGTTAAACTTCTTGACTGACTGTATTCAGTCAATCACTGTATTTATAGTATACCAATAATTTATTATTGTCAATATTTTTCTAGCATCAATGTCGCTAACTTAGCAACACAAAAATGTAGGGAAGCAGCTTCCCTACTTATTGTTCACGAACGATTTTAAATTTTGGTTCTGGCTTGTTTTTAATTTGTTCCATATCTGAATTAAGCTTATTATATATCAAATCAATTTTAGTATTAATTCCTCTAATCTCTTCTTTCATTTCTAATCTAAAGTCATGTAGTTCATTTTCTAGACCTTTTAAATGATTGTCCATTTTGTCTAAACGATCATCCATCATGTCTAGACGACCATCCATTTTATCTAGACGATTATCTACTCTATCAAATCTTTCATCTACTTTATCGAAACGATTCAAAATCACTTCAAGCATTTGTTTTATGTCATTATCCATTTTATCGCTCCTTTCATATTTATATTATATAATCTTAGAATTGACTTTTCAATGGTTATTTAATCATCAAAAAATCACCTCTTAGCTAAATTAATGCTAAGAGATGATCGAATACACATAAGTGGGGAAACTGGTTCCCCACTTATTTAGCGATAAAATAATAAATATGGTTTTTCAAATATAGACTTTAATTGTTCATATTGAATTGTTATATTTATAAGATTCATTTCAGTATTAACAACTGATAATTCAGCTGCTTTTAGTTGATCTTCAATGATCATTCCCAGTTCAAATTGTGTTTTAGCTATTTTTCTCGCCTGTTTAGCTTTATCTATTTTTGTTTGTCGAATCTCATAACTGTCATTAACAGCTATAGCAGAATATGTATAGATATTTTCCCCGAATTCTGCTTGTTCAACTGCTTTCTTTTGTAATTCAATATATGGATCCTTATCTATTTGCTGAGTTACATACAAATCAATATTTAACTCTTCGATAGAAGTTAGTTCAATTGGGAATATAACTACTGGTCTTTCGTTCTTGTCTAATCCTATCATTTGGTTCAACTTTATATATTCACTGTCCAGTGTTTTTTGTATCTGATATAATACATTTTGTTTTTGTTTATAATCTTGCTCAGCTTTTGTTAAATTATATTCGCTCTCCATTCCTAAACTAGCTTTTGCTCTTATTGTGTTTAAATTCATATTTGCAAGTTCTGCAGATAGTTGAGCTAAATTCAATTGTTTTTTCTGTTTAATAATTTCTGCAAAGGAGTTTTTAACCTCATATCCAAAATGTAGGGAAGCAGCTTCCCTACATTTTAACTGATAAGGTATGGTTTTTCATATTTATACTTTAACTGATTATGCTCTATTATAACTTGATTTAATTCTACTTGTGCCTTTATTACTCCCAGCTCTGCTTTTTTTACATCTGCTTCTAAAGCCATACCTGTTTGATATTGTACTTTAACAACATTCAATGTTTTTTTAGCTTGTTCTAAGGCTAAGACTTTTTGTTCGTATTCTTTTTCTTTTTGTAGAATTTCATTGTAAAGCGTTTGAATATTTTCTTTTAGTTGTTGTTTTGCATTGGATAAGGAATACTCTGCTTTATTTAAGTTACTTTTTCTGATATCATAACTATCTATAGCAGCAGAATTTTGATCATAGCTATATAATTGAAGGCTATATTTGTTAATCTGAACATCAAATTCTCTCATTTTAATCGTTGGGTCCGAGTTGATTTTCTTTGTTATATGAGTATTCAAGTTTCCTTGTTCTATCGGTTCATACTTTAACTCATATGCTAAAGGCATTCTTTCCGACTCATCTATTCCCATTATACGATTTAATCTAATATAAAGATTATCTAAGGACTTTCGTAAAGATTCTTCTGATTTTTCCTGTTGTTCATATGCTGTCTTTAGTTGATTCAAGTTATATTCACTTTCCATACCAACTTGAAATTTAGAATTGGCAATATCCAATTGTCTTTTTAAATCTTCTGTTGATAATTGTAGTAATACTATGTTTTGTTTTAATTGTGTAATACCATCAAAATAATTTTGAATGGTAAATTTGATAACTTCTTCTTGAAGTTCTTTTTCCAATTTATTAACATCTTTTCCCACTTGTGCTCTAATTTTGCCTAGCAAGGCATCTCTATTCGCTTTATCTGTTATAAAAGCTTCTTGCCATCCACCCTGATACTGATCTAAAGAATCTTTCGGCCTTGTAGCTGTAACAAGATTATTGGCTTTTTCTATAGCTTCATCTAAGTAATAAAGTTCTTCTTCTAAGGTCTTTAATTCATAACTATTTTTTAGTGCCTTTTCTATAGCTTCTTCTACTGTTAAAGAATTTTCTTCTACATTTTCTTCCCACAATATAGATGATAAATCTTTTTCTACTATTTCTTCTTGTATGAATTGGTCTTCCTGTATTTGATCGTCTATTTTCGTTTCTACATTGATCACTCTATTTTCATGATCCCAATCAACTGAAGCTTCTAATGCTTCGCTAACAAATCGTAGTGGAACCATGGTTTGACCATCAATTATCCTAGGCTCTACAGATAAACTAACTTTTTTTCCATTTACTTCTGCTTCTGTTTTCCCAATGTTTAATTGAATCGTAACCTCTTCTTTTTGTGCTTTGATTGTCTTATCTTGTTCATTCCAAGTTACTTTAGCCCCTAAAATCTCAAAAACTTCTCTCATTCCAACCATAGTCGTATCACTTACTAGGATCGGTTCAACAGATAGCTCTTGTTTAATACCGTCTACTTGTAGGGTAACCGGAGCTTTCGCATATGAAAAATTAGACAATGCAAGAGAAACGATTGCGGTACTTAAAATAATCTTTTGAAAATGTTTTTTCATGTATTTCTCTCCTTATCTTGTTATATTTTCTAGTTCAATATCAAAAGATACAGGAATCTCTTCTAATCTAAAATCTTGTTGTAAAATAGATAATTCTATATGCATGTATTTTGAATCCTCCGGTATTCCATCAAAAAGAATATAGCCTTGTTTTTCTTCATCCTTTCTAATATCATTATACCACTCTCGATCCCAATCAGAAGCACGCTTAGAATTCATCTCATAAGACTTCCCATCTACTTCTATAATGGTTTTGCTTTGCTGTACTTGAAGAGGAATTGAGCCTGTGTTTTCTATTGTAAAATAAACTTTTGTTTCATTATCATATGAAATAACTGCTGTAGCAGTAATCTCCATATCTTTATACGTTTTCTTTATAGGCAAAGTCTGATAATTTCTGTTTTTCGTTTCTTCTGTTTCTTCTTCTTTTTGTTCCTCTTTATTATCCTTTTCTTCCTTTTCTTCTACTTCTTCCTTTTCTACATATACTATTTTTTCTATCACTTCCGGTTCAGGCGTATTAATTCTAACTGTTTTAGTTTGTGGATCCCATTTCACTTCTGCTCCTGTATTTTCTGCTATAAATCTAGCTGGGACATACACGCTATCATTATACATAATGGCTGCTTGACCTTCCGGAGTGCTTTTGTATTCTCCATCAAATTGAAATTGAATATGATCTGCTAAGTAAGCAGAAATCTGTTTAGCAGTATCCGCAAATACACCTGTTGATATGGTAAGTGTACTACCGATTATTGCACCTATTAAAGCACCTTTTAATACCTTCATTTTATATCCTCCTTCTAATAAAAATGAATATAGATATGACAAAAGAGACCCCATAAGGGCCTCTTTCTGTATAGGGTTTAGTTCATTTTAGTTAAATGTAACTGTTTTTGTTGCATCGTCCCAACTGTATGGAACATTTAATGCACTAGCAACCCAAGAGATTGGAAGGAATGTTCTTCCATCTTTAACTTCTGCTGCTGCATCCATTGTTAATACTGCTCCATTTACTACTAAGTCTTTGCTTCCAATCTTAACTTGAACTACACGATCTCCAAGGATTGTAACAGTCTTAGTAGCTTGATCCCATTTAATGTTGGATGGGTCAATTCCTAATGCATATGCAACATATTTTACAGGAATCATTGTACGACCATCTTTGATATATGGAGCTACATCAGCTGTTGCAACTTCTTCTCCAACTGTGTAATCTACAGATCCTACTGTAAATGTAGCTTTTTGTGCAGATGCTTTACCAGATGATAAATCTTCTGGATTTGGTGTTACAACATTTGCAAATTCAACTTTTGCTACGTAATCTGTTCTGAATTTACCTTCTTTATAATCAGCACTAGCACTACCATAATTTTCTACAAGAGCGTCTCCACCAATTTCAAGTTTAAATGTTCCTTCTGGAATAGTTCTATCAAGATCTACAGTGATATCAGAAATTACAATTGTACTTGCTTCTCTACTATCAGTTTTAACTGGGATAATTAATGTTACGTCGTCACTAGCTACTTTGATATTTTTGTCGTCAATTTCTAAGTCTCCATCTGTTACTTCTACAGTTGGAGTATCAGT
>JAAYMW010000118.1 GCA_012521175.1 Candidatus Epulonipiscium sp. | reverse complement strand
TATGCTCGTCGTGAGAGTTTCACAAGAGAAACTCTTTATATAGCTAAATTTTGATTTTATGTTAAAATATAAGGATAGAATATTAAAAAATGTGAACACTTAAAGCTAAAGAATAAAAAGAGGTGTAAACATGTCCTATATGGCCCTGTATAGAAAGAAAAGACCTAAAAGTTTTCAAGATGTATTAGGACAAGATCATATTGTAACAACTTTAAAAAACCAGGTGAAATCTGGCCGGATTGCCCATGCTTATCTTTTTTGCGGAACAAGGGGAACGGGGAAAACTTCTACCGCGAAAATTTTTGCAAAGGTCGTAAACTGCCAAAACCCGATTGACGGACAGCCTTGTAACCAATGTAGCTTATGTAAAGCCATGGATGAAGGAAGAAGTATGAATGTTATTGAGATCGACGCAGCTTCCAATAATGGTGTTGATAATATAAGAGAAATAAGAGAAGAGGTAAAGTATTCTCCAACAGAAGGAAAATATAAAATTTATATTATAGATGAGGTTCATATGCTTTCTACGGGGGCATTCAATGCCCTTTTAAAAACCCTGGAAGAACCTCCTTCCCATATTATTTTTATCTTGGCGACGACCGATCCTCAAAAGATCCCTGCCACGATATTATCCAGATGCCAAAGATTTGATTTTAGAAGGATTTCCATAGAGGATATCGCCTTAAGGCTAAAGCAATACATGGAAGAAGAAAATGTAGATATCGAAGATAAGGCCATTTACTATATTGCCCGTTTGTCAGAAGGATCTATGAGAGATGCTTTAAGTATACTGGATCAATGCATATCCTTTCATTACGGGAAATCCATTACCCTTGAACATGTACTGGATATGCTTGGGGCAGTGGATTCAGATATCTTCTTTGAATTTACATCCATACTCAATCATCAGGACAGTTTAAAAGCCATAGAGTTAGTAGATAAGATCATGATGAAAGGCCGGGATATCAGCCAATTTGTAATGGATTTTATTTCCCATCTTAGAAATTTACTAGTCGTGCAAAGCACAAATAATCCGGAAAGTATTTTGGATGTGTCAAGGGAACATATCGAACTTCTTAAGAAACAAGCAAAAGAAGTTGACGGTGCTTCTATATTAAGATGGATTCGCATTTTTTCAGAGCTATCCAATGAGTTAAGATATACAGATCAAAAGAGAATATTGCTTGAAGTGAACATTATAAAGATTTGTCAACCGGCTATGGACGAGTCCAGAGATGCTTTATTAGATAGAATTAAGCAATTAGAGCAAAAACTGTCCCATGGTTTTGTCGTAGCAACCCAAGAAGAAGTTAAACCTCAAGTTAAAGCACCTGCAATAAATAAACCTGAATTTATAAAGCCTAAAGCGGTTTCTAAAGACATTAAAAAAGGCGTTGATTTGTGGAATGATATCAAACTTGGTTTTGATCCACTTCTTCAGGGGATGCTTACAGATACCAAGGCAGGGTATCTGGAAGATGATATTTATTATATTGTATTTAAAGACTCCGTTATCAAAGATGCAGCACAAAGACTTCATGCTAATATCATTAAAGAAAAAATAGAAGAGACTTTGAAAAAGGAAGTTAACGTTAAGTTTATTTCCATTGCAGAATATGAAAAGAAGTACAAAGAAATCTATGGGGATGTTAAAGAAGCAACCGAAGAAACAGATCACATTGAACAGGTAATACAATTTTTTAAAGACCAAAACATCCATTTAGAAGTATGGTAAATGTATTTATTTTTTTGATTACTCATGATAATATAGATATGACATAGAAGTAAAGAGGAGGATTCAAATGGCAAAGAGAAGTTTTGGCGGTGGAATACCTGGAAATATGAATAATTTATTAAAACAAGCCCAAAAGATGCAAAAAGAAATGGAAAAGATGCAACAGGAGCTAGAGGAAAAAACGATTAGCGCAACAGCAGGAGGCGGTGCTGTAGAAGTAGTTTTTAACGGTAAGAAGCAGCTCCAGTCCATTACGATTAAACCAGAAGTTATAGATCCAGATGATGTAGAAATGCTTCAAGATTTAATTCTTGCTGCTGTGAACGAAGGACTTCGTCAAGTGGATGAAGTTACTAATCAACAAATGGGAAGAATCACAGGAGGACTTAACTTACCAGGAGGTCTTTTCTAAATGGGTCATTATGGAGATCCCATGGTTAAACTGATAGAAGCCCTCTCTAGTCTTCCGGGCATCGGAGCTAAAACAGCACAAAGGCTTGCTTTTCATATTATTCATATGCCCGATGAAAATGTTGAAAATTTATCTAATGCAATCATACAAGCAAAGAAAAATATCAAATACTGCAGTGTATGTTATACTTTAACGGATAAAGAAAAATGTGATATCTGTTCCAATCCTGCAAGGGATGAGAAAACGATAATGGTCGTGGAAGATCCAAGAGATATGGCGGCCTATGAAAGAACAAAAGAGTATAAAGGCTTATATCATGTCCTTCATGGTGCCATTTCACCTATGCTTGGTATTGGCCCTAAAGATATAAAAATTCAGGAACTTTTAGAAAGAATACAAAATACTGAGGTTAATGAAGTCATTCTTGCAACCAATCCCAACATAGAGGGAGAAGCCACTGCAATGTATATCAGCAAACTCTTAAAGCCTTTGGGTATTAAAGTAACCCGTATAGCCAATGGCGTACCGGTTGGAGGAGACTTGGAATATGTAGATGAAGTTACTCTATCAAGGGCATTGGAAGGACGACGGGAACTGTAATAAAGTTTTTTAATTTGTCCCCATAAAATAAAGTTCTTCAACAAGTAAATAAAGTTCTTCAAAAGCAGGAGAAATCTTAGATTAAATTCGAAGAAACCTCCTGTTTTTTTATATCCCTTTT
>JAAYMW010000117.1 GCA_012521175.1 Candidatus Epulonipiscium sp. | reverse complement strand
TATGTTTAAAGCCACAGGGGCCACCATTAAAACAGTGGCAACGTTGTCAACAAATGCAGAAATAAAGCCTGCAAATAAAGATAAGGCAATAATTGCCCATTTTACATTTGGTGTTTTCTCAATTAATAAATCCGCCAACAACGACGGCATTTTTGATTCGATAAACAAAGATACAATCCCCATGGTACCTGCAATCATTAAAATAACGTTCCAATCCACGGTAGTTAAACATTTATTGAGAGGCATAATTCCAATAAATACAAAGAGTGAAGCTGAAAAAAGTGCAATGTAGGCTCTGATTTTTGGAAAAAGTAACAGTAATGCATATGTTGTAATAAAAATAATCATAGCGGTAACTTTCATGTATAATCTCCCCCACCATATATAATTTTAATTATTATAAATATTTAATAATACAGACATAATGATATTACTTACTATTTATCATTATATTGAACATTCTGGTAACTTATTACTAGGTACAAAATGCAGTATGAGAGAGTGAAAGGGTTATTTTTATATAGAGAATTCAGAGAAATTTCTTATATTATAAAAAAAGTGTTATGATTCATTGTCCTGTAATCATAACACTTTTATGTAAAAATAAACATATGAAATTAACAATTAACATTCATATGATTTCGCCATTTCAAATTCTTTTTGTATTTCTGGAGAAGGTTCTTCGGATAATAAAGAAACGATTACTATAACAATACATGAAATGATGAATGCAGGTAATAATTCATAAATTCCAAAGAATCCTCCTAAAGGTTTAAGCATTAACTTCCAGACAAACACCATTACCCCTCCGGATATCATTCCAGCAATAGCACCAGATCTTGTGGTTCTTTTCCAAAATAATGAGAAAACCATAATAGGACCAAAGGTTGCACCAAATCCTGCCCATGCAAAAGATACTACAGTGAAGATAACACTTGTTTCATCAAGAGCAATGATTATACCAAGAATAGATATTAAAATTAAAATCACTCTGGATACAAACATAACTTCTTTATCGGTGGCATCCTTTTTAATGACCCCTTGAAAAATATTTTTTGCAAATGCAGAGGCTGCAATAAGAAGATAAGAATCTGATGAACTTATAGTTGCTGCAAGAATTCCTGCCATAGCAACTCCTGCAAATAATGAAGGTAACAATTTAGTAGACATTAAAACAAATACACTTTCTGCAGAACTTTGTGTAAGAAGTTCGTTAGGATATAATGCTCTGCCTATAATGCCAATAGCTACTGCAGCAAAAAGAGAAATAAAACACCATATGGTTGCAATTCTTCTAGATTGTGTAATTTCCTCGGATTTTCTGATTGCCATAAATCTTAATAATACCTGTGGCATACCAAAATAACCTAATCCCCAGGAAAGAGTTGAAAGGATGGTTAAGAATCCATAATTTCCCGGCTCACCAAATAATGGTTTCCCTGCCTCACTAATTTGCTGAACACCATTTACCAATGTAGGTTGTGCCATACCAAATAACTCCAAAAATCCTGGTATTTCTTTTGAATTTTGTAGAACTGCTGAAACACCTCCAGCAACAGAAGTACCAACAATAAACACAAAAACCAATACAAATATCATTACAATTGCCTGCATAAAGTCTGATACGCTTTCAGCTAAAAATCCGCCTACAATTGTATAAAAAACTACGAATACTGCCCCAGCAATCATCACATACTGATATTTTATACCAAACAATGTACTAAATAATTTCCCAACCGTTACAAAGCAACTTGCCGCATAAACTGTACAAAATATCAAGATAAAAAGACCTGCTATGGTCATGATCACTTTTTTATCTTCCTTGAATCTATTACTGAAAAAATCTGGAACGGTTATTGAATCTCCGGCAATAGCTGAATATCTACGAAGCCTTTTGGCTACAAATAGCCAGTTAATATATGTACCAATGCCCAATCCAATTGCCGTCCAAAAAGCATCACTTAAACCAGACCAATAAGCTACACCAGGAAGTCCCATCAATAACCATCCGCTCATATCAGAAGCTTCAGCACTCATGGCAGTAACCCACGGTCCCAGAGTTCTCCCTCCAAGGAAATAGTTTTCACTGCTTTCATTGGCACGTTTTGCATAATATAATCCAATGCCAATGACAAATGCCATATAAGCGCACATGGCAATAAATATTTGTAGTTTGTCGCCACTCATTAACTTTCTCCTTCCTATGATAATTATAAATCTAGTCGTATAATTATACTAAATAATTTCGCATATTTCAAATATATTTCCAGAGATTTCGCATCTAATTTCCAGTAAAGCTTTTTTCTTTATAGGAAATTAGATTTTTTCTATTTTATTGAAATTTTGGAAGGGAAAAAGGCCGTAGGTCATGTATATAGATACACCTTCCCCCTC
>JAAYMW010000001.1 GCA_012521175.1 Candidatus Epulonipiscium sp. | reverse complement strand
GAGGGGGAAGGTGTATCTATATACATGGCCTACGGCCTTTTTCTCTTCCAAAATTTCAATAAAATAGAAAAAATCTAATTTCCTATAAAGAAAAAAGCTTTACTGGAAATTAGATGCGAAATCTCTGATATAATCAAAAATTTATTGACATCATGATCAATTTATGATACACTAAAATAAGTGACATAGGATGAGGTGATGTAAGTGATAGTTCGTCAGGATCTTTCCCAAATTCGTAGGGATATCGAAGGTTTTGTAGGTACTAAGGTAAAACTTAAGACAAACAAAGGAAGACGTAAAACTGTCATCAATGAAGGCATATTGGAAGATGCTTATTCTAGTGTTTTTGTAGTTAAAGTTAAAAATACATTTGAAAATACTTTTAGAAGAGTTTCTTACAGTTATACGGATATTCTCACTCAAACGGTCGAACTTTCTTTTTACAATGAAGGGGATCAGGAACAAAGTCAATTTATGTGATTTTGTTCTTTTTTTTATTTTTATAGTCATAAATGCCTTAGGATGACTCATACATTTTATATAGACAAAGGTCCTAAGGAGGGAAATTTATGTCATTAGAACTAATAAGAGAAACCATAGAATTTGATCAGCCTGTCCGCAAAGAAGCTACGCAGGTTATTGTAGAAGAAGACCTTATTGTTCCTGATATTAAACCAGATATGGCCAAAGTTTTGAAAATTGATGGAAAAATTGAACTGGAGCAAGTAGAAGTTTCTTCTGATAGACTTAACTTTAAAGGACAAATTAAAGTTTATGTACTTTATGCTGCAGATGGGTCGGATAGGTTGGTACATAGTATGGTGGGTAATTTGACCTTGGATGATTTTATCAATATGGATGGAATCAAAAAAGATATGTTGTATACTATGGAGTATGATTTAGAACATCTGGATTACACATGGATTAACAGCAGAAAATTAAATGTTAAAGCCATTGTTTCTGTTGGAGCAAAAGTATCCGAAAAAAGAAAGACTGATATTATCGTTAATGCCAAGAGTCCCTTGCCTGTTCAGATCCAGATGCAACCCTTCGCATTTTACCGAACAGCAGCAACCAACCAGGATAAAATGATTATAAAAGATGAACTTATGGTACCCGCTGGAAAACCTAATATACAGGAAGTATTAAAAACCGACATAAGAATTTGCAATAACGAATCTAGGGTAGGCGATGGAGTCGTTTCTATAAAAGGAAATCTTAATATTAGGACGCTTTATGCAGGGGTTATGGGAGAACACGAAATGGATTATATGGAACATCAAATTCCCTTTAACGGAACCATAGAATGCCCTGGAGCACAAGAAGGTATGTACTGTAATACGGATATTAAGATATTAAATCAATACGTTCAAATCCGTCCGGATTTAGATGGAGAAGAAAGAATTTTAGAGATAGAAGTTGTTTTATTTGCGAATATAAAAATTATTTCTATGGAAGAAATACAGATCATAGACGATGCTTATTGTCCGGGCAAAGAAATTAAGCTTAAAAAAGAAAGAATTCCTTATCAAAAACTCTTAAATAAAAAAAGAGAAGGTGTTACGTTAAAGGAAGTTCTGAATTTGGACGCTAATGCGCCGAATATTGCCTATGTTTATAATATACAGGCTAAGCCCCATATAGAAGAAGTTCGTCTTCTGGATGATAAAATGATGGTGGAGGGCAGTGCTGATATTCAATTAACCTATGTGACAGAAGATAAAGAAAATCCTATTTATGTTTACGATGCTATTATGCCTTTTAGACAAAGCATAGATATAAAAGGTGTTACCATAGATAAAAAAGCTGATGTAAGAGTTGATGTTGACGATATTTTATGCAATATCAGCTCAGAAAGAGATGTTGAAGTAAAAATGGCACTTCAACTGGATGTTGAAGTTATGGATGAACAAGAAATAGATATCATCATGGATATGGAAGAAGCAGACATTGATCCACAAGTGCTTATGAATATGCCCAGTTTAATTATTTATATTGTGCAAAATGGCGATACCTTATGGAAGATAGCAAAAAAATATAATGCGACCATTGAAGAATTAACAACGATTAATGATATCGAAAATCCTGAAAAATTATATCCGGGACAAAAACTTCTTATCATTAAAAAAGTATTAACTTAACCGTATAGGGCTTGCACAGCAAGCCTTTTTTGTTATATAGAAAATTCCTTTGAATGTCCTATATAACAAAAAAGCCCTTTAGACAGGATGCGCCCTCGCGCGTATGGTATTTTGTCGGCTTTGCTGAGCACTTTCGGTGCGAGAATTTCGTAAGCGAAAGGCTTTCTTTAGTAGCGGGTTAAAGTTTAATTGTATAGAGCTTACTTGGATATTTATTGACTTATATTTGGTATAATGTATATAATATTAAGTATACCAAATTTGGACTGAAATGAATTGGGTGAATAACGATGCATGAAATTGAGCTAAAAGCACGGGCAAAAATTAATTTAACCCTTGATGTTATAAGCAAAAGACCTGACGGATATCATAATGTAGAGATGGTTATGCAAACCATTAACTTATATGATCATATTACGATTAGAAAGATGAGAGCGCCGGGAATTAAGTTAAAGACGGATTTAAAATGGCTTCCGGAAGATGAAAGAAATCTGGCATACAAAGCAGCTAAACTCATGGTAGAAACGTATAACATCGATCAAGGCATTTTAATTGAACTTAAAAAAAGAATACCCGTTGCGGCAGGTCTGGCGGGAGGAAGTTCCGATGCTGCTGCGGTTTTTGTGGGATTAAATATACTGTTTAATTTGAATCTTTCAAAAAATAAGTTAATGAACTTAGGTGTAAAATTAGGAGCAGATATTCCTTATTGTATTTTAACAGGAACTGCCTTAGCTCAGGGGATAGGAGAAAAGCTCACTAAACTTCCTCCAATGCCTTTTTGTTATGTAGTGATTGCAAAACCTCCAATTAGCGTGTCTACTGCCCATGTTTATAGAAGTCTTAACGTAGAAGAAATATCTTTTCACCCTAATACACAAGAGGTCATTGAAGGGCTTCAAAAAGGTGATTTAAGACATATTGCAAGAAATCTTGGAAATGTACTGGAAAGCGTAACAATCAAGGAACACCCTATTATTGATAATATTAAGAACACTTTGGTAGAATACGGTGCTCTGGGAGCACTAATGAGCGGTAGTGGTCCCTCGGTTTTTGGACTTTTTGAAAATCATAAAGATGCTCAAGCTGCGGCCAAAGAACTTAGGTTACATAGTAAGGCCAAGGATATTTTCGTCACCACTATATTTAATAGGGAGAGAGTATAATGGACAAAGACACACTGAATGTAAATTTGAATTTAAATGATTATCTTCCCCTGAGGGATGTTGTATTTAATGCACTTAGAAAAGCAATTTTGTCCGGAGACTTAAAGCCAGGCGAAAGATTGATGGAAAAGCAGTTGGCAGAAAAGATGGGGGTTAGCAGGACGCCTGTTAGAGAAGCGATAAGAAAATTGGAATTAGAGGGCTTTGTAGTCATGGTTCCAAGAAAAGGAGCCCAGGTTGCAGAGATTACCGAAAAGGATATTCAAGATGTTCTTGAGGTAAGAGGAGCCTTGGAAGGATTGGCGGTTAAACTGGCTTGTGAAAACATGGATGAAAAAGACTTACGCAGTTTAAAGCGAGTTATGAAAGAATTTTCTGAGGCGTCTAAACGAGAAGATATAGACGAAATGATTGAAAAAGACGTAGAATTTCATGATATTATTTTTAGAGCCACTAAAAATGAAAAGCTTATTCAAATCGTAAACAATCTAAGAGAACAAATTCATAGATATAGGGTCGCTTATTTAAAGAGTTTTGATGATTTTAAAGTGATAGATGAAGAGCATGAACAAATCGTATTTGCCATTGAAAATAGAGATTCGACTCTGGGAGAGACAGTGGCGGCAAGGCATATCAAGAATCAAGAAAAAGCAGTGATTCAATTTATCAGAAAAGGATCCACTAAATAAAGTCTTCAGGTATTTCCTGAGGGCTTTTTTTTATTATATATACGAAATTCCTCTGAATTTCCTATGTAACAAAAAGCCCTCCGGGCAGGATGCGCCCTCGCACGTATTGTATTTTGTCGGCTTTGCCGACCGCGCTCGGCGCGAGAGTTTCGTGAGCGAAACTCTTTCTGGTATTCCAATGAATAAAATAAAGTAAAATTACAGAAAATGAGATACAAAACAAGGAGATGAGGAAAATAAATGGATTTGATCTTAAATAAATTTGTCAGCATTTATTCTATATGGGCAACCATACTAACGATTGGCATTGGAATGATGAGTTTCTTTGTAGACAGCAGAACTTTAAAGAACAAGGAAAATCTAAAAGAAGCCAAATGGGCTAAATGGATTGGATTAATCTATATGATCGGAGGAGCAGCCCTTTTTATATTCATTAAGCTATTAAGTTAATCTGGAGGAATACAATGAAGATCTTAAAGCAATGGTTAGACAATAAGCATCATAAAGAACAATGGGAAGATGAATTCCATGATGAAGAGAATAAAGTGACGATTCCTCTTTCAAAGGATTTAGAAAAAAATATTAAAAATTTAGAAATGCTTTTTAAGGATTGTGGAGATTTTGTAAGACGTAAATTTCCTGTGGGCATCAATAAAGAAGTCAATATGTTTGTTGCTTATATTGATTTGATGATTGATCGCCGCATCATCGAGGAATCTTTATTAGAGCAGCTTATGCTGCAAGTGCGAAGCGTTCCGCCCCATCTGGATAAGATTAAGTCATCCATTTATGAATTTATCCGGGACGGAGGGATTGCCACTGCGGACATCAAAGAAGTAGATACTTTGGATGAAGCTGCTTTGGCAATCTTGTCAGGAGACACGATTTTACTCATTGACGGTTATGCCAAGGTCATAGTGGTTGCTACCAAGGGCTGGCCTAACCGGGGGATCCAGGAGCCGGATTCGGAAGTCGTGGTAAGAGGCCCTAAAGAAGGCTTTAGCGAAGCCCTCAGGATGAATACTGTCTTAATTAGAAGAAGAATAAGAGATACCAAACTTAAAGTAAAACAGCTTCAAGTAGGGATTAGAAGCAGAACAGATATCGCTCTGATGTATATAGAAGACATTGTAAGACCAGATATCTTAAAGGATGTAGAAGCCCGTTTAAAGGACTTTAAGATTGATGGAATTTTAGACAGCGGACACTTAGAGCAGCTCATAGAAGAGGATTGGAGAAGTCCCTTCCCTCAGATTCAGGCAACCCAAAGACCGGATAAAGTAGCTTCTGCCATATTGGAAGGAAGGATTGCCATTATTGTAGATAATACGCCTTTTGTGCTGCTGGTTCCAACGACTTTAAACAGTTTTTTTCAATCATCGGAGGACTACTATCAACGCTGGGCGATCATGAGCTTTACTAGGGTAATTCGTTATATTGCAGCTTTTTTTGCAGCAGGTATTCCTGGTCTTTATCTGGCATTAACAGATTATCATCCTGCTATGATTCCAACACAGCTTACCATGGCTATTGCTGCTTCAAGGGAACAAGTTCCTTTTCCTTCAGTGATAGAAGTGGTCTTAATGGAAATGGCTTTTGAGCTTTTACGGGAAGCGGGAACAAGACTTCCGGGGCCTATAGGCAGTACCATTGGGATCGTAGGAGGACTTATTATAGGACAAGCGGCTGTTGAAGCAAAGATTGTGAGTCCTATTGTCGTTATTGTGGTGGCAGTTACGGCTATTTCCAGTTTTGCAATTCCAGATAATGCGTTAACCGTAGGCTTTCGCCTTGTAAAATTCTTAATAATTGGTTTTTCGGCAGTAATGGGATTATACGGATTTTTGCTTGGAGTTTTAATTGTACTCATTCATCTGGTTTCTTTAAAGAGTTTTAATATCCCCTATATGTCTCCCTTTGTTTCTGGCGGCATCAATCAATACGAGGATATAAAAGATTCAATATTTAGAGTACCAACCTTTATGATGAATAGAAGACCAATTTTTTCAAGGCCCGATAAAAGAGTAAGATTCAAGACAAAGAAAAAAAAGAATGAGTAGGAGGACATTATGTTTTCAAAAAACGATAAAGTATCCATTCGCCAGGTAGAGATTCTACTCATTTTAGATTTATTCAGCACTTCTGTGCTTTCTTTTCCAAGAATGGCGGCAGAAATTGCTAATCAGGATGCATGGATTATTTCGATAGGAGCAACCCTTCTTGCTTTTTTATATGGATATATTATCACTAGAGTGACCAAGCGTTTTCCAGGGGATACCTTTGTAGAAATTTCTTCAAAAGTATTATCAAAACCTGTAGGGATTTTTCTAAGCATTCTTTTTTTGGGAAAACTCAGTGTTGCTATGGCTATGGAATTAAGAATTTTTGGAGAGTTAGTTAAACAGGTTCTACTTCCAAGAACGCCAATTGAAGTCATCATAGCATCTATGCTTCTTATATGTTCTTATCTGGTGCGAAAGGGATATGAATGTAAGGCAAGACTTGAAGAAATCCTTATCTTTATCATTTTTATACCCCTATTTATTATTTTACTGTTTGTACTTCCCGATACAGATTTTTCTAATTTAAAGCCTTTTCTTACAACCCCCCTTCCACAGCTTTTAAAAGGAAGCTATTTTTTAGCATTTCTCTATACGCCCATAGAGCTTATTTTAATGGTGGGGCCTTTGATTAATAATCCTAAGAAAGCAGGGCGGATTACTTTTACTGCTATCGGATTTGCAGGAGTTTTGAATGTAGTATTAGCAATTATTACTATTGGTGTCCTGGGAGCTATGGGAACAAGACAGCAAATATGGCCGGTTATGACATTAATGCAGATTATAGAAATCCCTGGGGCATTTGTTGAAAGGCAAGATGCCCTCATGATGATTTTGTGGATTTTATCCGTATTTTCTTTTATTAGTACATTGATGTACTTTATCAGTTTTATAATGACAAGAATCTTAAAGGCAGAAGAACATTGTTTCTTAGTACTTCCATTGGTTCCTGTTTTATATTTAATATCCCTTATTCCGGATAATATTGTAGAGGTTTTTAATTGGATTGAATTTCTTGTTAAATACTTTAGAATATTATTTTTGCTGCCTATTCCTCTTCTTATTTTGATTGTAGCCAGGTTAAGAAAGCTGGGTGAGTCCATTGAAGAAAAATAAAGTTTTAATTGTATATATCTTTTTAAGCATATTCTTGCTTACAGGATGTTGGGATAGTATGAGTATTGACAGAAGAGCATTTGTTTTGGGATTAGGGATAGATAAATATATTTTTGATGAAACAAAAGATGAGCCAAGTCTAAATACTCATTGGACCAAGTACAGGGTTGCTTTTTCTATTCCCAATATTTCTAAATTCGCAGGAGAACAGGGGCTTACCGATGAGGCAAAGTTTGTACTGGTCAGTACTGGTCCAACATTTTCTAATACCTATAAAGGAGTGGGAGGACGGCTTAATAAAGTACCTTATTTTGGACACGTCAAGTCCATCGTATTTGGAAAAGAACTTTTAAAAGACAAGGTTCTGTTTAAAGAAGTTTTGGATACCCTTCAAAGAAATTCCGAGTTTAGCAGAAGTATTCCTATAGTAGCGATTGATGGGGCCGCGGATGAAGCGATTAAAGCGGTTCCTCAGAGTAATCCTCTGCTGAGCATTTACATTAATCAGCTGATTGAAAGCAATAAGGGTGAGACTCTGCAGTTTAAAAAGAAAGACTTAGGAGAGCTTCTCCAGAGTTTCCAGGAAGATAAAATGGCGATAATTCCAAAGCTCACTATAGGAGAAAAGGATATAAAAATTGCCGGAGCAGCCATTATTAAAGACTATGAATTAAAAGGATGGCTGGATGAGAGAGAAACCAGAGGGGCTCTTTGGATACAGAAGAGAAACCAGAGGTTTGAAGTCAGTGCGCCTTATGAGGACTTTTATGTAGCATATCATGTATCCAATGCAAAATCAAAAATTAAATTTGGCAACAAAGAGGATGAACTTTCCTGTCATATTGATATTCAGGCAGAAGGGAATCTTGATGAATTTATATTGGATAAAAGTATCCTTAGCACAAAAGAAATAAAAAAAGTTGAAGAAGCCATCGCAAAAGTCATTAAAGATGAAGTGCTTAATTCCCTTAAAATCCTTCAGGAAAAATACCAGGCTGATGTTATTGGGCTCGGTAAAGAATTAGAAAGACAACATCCAAAGGAATGGGAAAAAGTTAAGGATAATTGGGAAGAAGTCTTTGAACACCTGCCTATTTCAGTGAATGTTAATATATTTATTCGTCGTGTAGGACAATCAAAATAGATTCTTTTGTATAGAAAGATTATAACTGGAAATACTAAAAATAAATTGAAAAGGGGGAATTATGATGAAACTACTCAATTGGTTTAAGAAAGAAAAGAACTTTTTATTTGCATCGATTATTTTAGGGACATTGATTACAGGAATCATTCTTCAGTATTCAAAAGTATATTCAGAAACAATACAAACAGGTATCGCTGACAATGTTATTCGCTTTCATGTTATAGCCAACAGCGATTCAGAGGAAGACCAGGAATTAAAGAAAGAAGTAAGGGATGCCATTTTAAAGGAAATGACTCCTATTCTTTCAGATTCCTCTACCATTGAAATATCAAGACAACTTCTCATAGAAAATATGGACAAGATGAAAACTATTGCAGAAGAAGTTGTCGCTAAATGGGGCAAGTCCTATCCCGTTAAAGTAACTCTGGGACCGGCAGTATTCCCTACTAAGCAATATGGAGATATTGTTCTTCCAACAGGAGAATATGAGGCCCTTAGAGTCTTGATTGGAAAAGGAGAAGGAAAGAACTGGTGGTGTGTTATGTTTCCACCCCTCTGCTTTGTGGATGTTACCCATGGGGTAGTACCCGAAGAAACTAAGAAAGATTTAAAAGGTGTGCTTAGCGAAGAAGAATATAAAATCGTCACTCAAGCGAGTTATGAAGAAGATGTTCCTGTTAAAGTGAAATTGAAAATTGTAGAATGGTGGCAAGAAAGAAAATATGATAAAAAACATCAACTTGTAAAAAAAGAATTATGAAAAATTCATAATTCTTTTTTTTGCTATTGCAAGGAATACTACTTTTGATTAATATTAAATTGTTTTTTTATCATTAATATATAGCAAAGAATTGGAGGCAGGCGGTTGAAAAGAATAGATCATACAAAGACCCCCTTATTTACAGCATTAAAAGAACATATGAATAGAGATGTTATACCCTTCCATGTGCCGGGACATAAATATGGGAGAGGTAATCCTGAACTTTTGGAATTCTTCGGTGAAAACACAATGAAAGCAGACTTAAACGGGATGGAAGACCTTGATAATGCCTGCAATCCTATTTCAGTTATAAAAGAAGCCGAAGAATACGTAGCAGATGCTTTTGGAGCAGAAGAAGCCTTTTTTCTTGTGAATGGTACAACCTCCGGAATACAGGCAATGATTATGAGCGCTGTAAGGCCTGGAGAACAGATTATTATTCCGAGAAATGCCCACAAATCTACAATAGGAGGCATTATTTTAGCCGGAGCGATTCCGATTTATGTGCCCTCAGAAATTAATGAAGAATTGGGGATAGCCATGGGGGTGTCGGCAGGGGTAATCAAGAAGGCCTTAGAAATACATCATTTTGCAAAGGCTGTTTTTGTTGTCAATCCCACTTATTATGGAGCAGTATCGGATTTAAAATCCATCGTTCGCAGTGCCCATAGAAACGGTACTGCGGTTTTAGTGGATGAAGCCCATGGGGCTCATATGCATTTCCATGATGAATTCCCTCTGACAGCAATGGAAGTTGGAGCAGATATGAGTGCATGTAGTACCCATAAAACCGGAGGAAGTTTAACTCAAAGCTCCGTACTGCTTCTTAGGGGAAATATGATTGAAAAAGAAGTTGTAAAACAGGTATTAAATTTAAACTTTACAACCAGCGCATCCTATCTTTTAATGGCTTCCATTGATACCTCCCGAAAGTTAATGGCGACGCAAGGAGAAGCGATGCTTACAGAGACCTTAGAACTCTGCAGATACGCCAGAGAAAAATTAAATGAAATCGAAGGGGTTTATGCCTTTGGAAGAGAATTGGTGGGAACTCCGGGTTGCTTTGATTTAGATGAAACAAAGCTTGGCATTCACGTAAGAAGACTTGGGATTACTGGTTTTGAAATGGAGAAGATCCTTAGAAAAGAATACAATATCCAAGTAGAGATGTCAGATATCTACAATGTCATGGCGATTATCACTATGGGTGACAGAAAAGAAGATATTGACAAATTGGTTGATGCGGTGGCGGATATCGCAAGAAAACAAGGGATTCATGAGGTAAAGAACATTGTTTATATGCCGGATATGCCGGAGCTTATCGTATCTCCAAGGGATGCTTTCTACAGCCCTAAAAGGGCCATTCCTTTGGAAGAGAGTGTTGGACAAATTTCTGCAGAAATGATTATGGCATATCCTCCGGGCATTCCTATTATTTGTCCAGGAGAGAGAATTACAAAAGATGTCATTGATTATGTAAAGCTGTTAAAAGAAGAAGAATGCCAAATGCAAGGGACAGCAGACCCTTATGTCAATTATATAAGAGTTCTTGGAAGAAGTGTAGGAGAGTAAGGCAGGTACAATTGTACCTGCTTTTTTGCGTTTAAAAGGATAAAAAATAGATTTTAACAAATAATACTATCAGTACTCTTATAAGGCTTTAGGAGGTTAATCATGAATACCAGAAGAGTCATACTGATTGTACTGTTTTTTACCATGCTGATAAGTACGGGTACCGCATTTTTTACAGAATATATCACACCCGATGCAGTAGAAACCGCTACATATACCTGGGGCTCTGAGGGCGCTACCGTCAGAGAAATTCAGACTAAGTTGAAACAATGGGGCTATTATAATGGAACTGTTGACGGAAAATACGGCTATCAAACCTGGTTGGCAGTAAGAAAATTTCAAGAGAAAAACGGAATCAAAGTAGATGGTATAGCAGGTCCTGCCACCTTAAGTAAAATAGGGATTAATACAGGAGGAACTACAACGTCAAACAAAGTGTATTCCTGGGGAGCCAGGGGGGAAACGGTCCGGGAAATTCAAAGAAGACTTAAAAACTGGGGTTATTATGACGGAAGCGTAGACGGCATATATGGTTATGGAACCTGGGCTGCCGTAAGAAAGTTTCAGCAAAAAAATGGTCTTAAAGTAGATGGGGTTGCAGGTACTTCTACTTTACAGGCATTAGGCATTCCAACGGGAAGTAGCCAAAGTTCTGACAGCAGAAATGTCTATCTCCTGGCAGCTGCCATCTATGGAGAAGCAAGGGGAGAACCTTATACAGGGCAGGTAGCCGTAGGAGCAGTTATTTTAAATCGAGTAAGGCATACTTCCTTTCCCAATACCATTGCAGGTGTTATTTATCAACCGGGGGCCTTTGACGCGGTAAGAGACGGACAAATCAATCTTACCCCCAATGAAACAGCCTATAAAGCAGCAAGTGATGCCCTAAACGGCTGGGATCCTACGGGAGGTTGTATTTATTATTGGAATCCTGCAACGGCAACAAGCAAATGGATTTGGTCAAGACCCATCATTACTCAAATTGGCAAACATGTATTTGCGAAATGATATAGGAGGTGGATTATGGAGTTTAAAAAGAATTTACTGCTCATCCTTACTTGTGCCATGGTAATCAATTTGATATATGCCGGATGGATTTATACGGTTACCCCAAAGAGCATAGAAACAGTGTCCTATACCTGGGGTTCAGAAGGCGAGACTGTACGGCAAATACAGCAAAAATTAAAACAATGGGGTTATTTAAAAGGCAATGTAGATGGTAAGTACGGCTATCAAACCTGGGAAGCTGTAAAGTCTTTTCAGGCCAAAAATGGCTTAAAAGCCGATGGCATAGCAGGGGACCAAACTCTTGAAAAGCTCGGTATTCCAGTGCAAAAAGACAATCAAAATAAAGGGGGAGGTACTTCTACTACGGATAAAGATGTAAGACTGATGGCGGCAGCCATTCATGGAGAAGGAAGAGGAGAACCTTATATAGGACAGGTGGCTATTGGAGCGGTTATATTAAACCGGGTCAGACACAGCTCCTTTCCTAATTCCATAGCCGGAGTCATTTATCAGCCGGGAGCCTTTGATGCAGTATCCGACGGACAGATTAATTTAGAGCCTGATGAATCCTCTCTTAAAGCAGCAAGGGATGCTTTAAACGGCTGGGATCCTACGGGTGGCGCGATTTACTACTGGAATCCTGCAACGGCAAAGAGCAAATGGATTTGGTCAGTGCCCATTACCAAAAAGATAGGAAAACATGTTTTTGGTAAAAAATAAAGAAAAAGAGGTGAGTTCTTTTGGGAGAAAAAAATAATAAATTATACGATTGGAAAAAACGCTTATCCAGTGTTCATATGTATAGCATTACAATGGTTGTTTTAGCCCTTGTCCTGGGCTTTGGCATTTACCAATATAAGCAGAAATTAAATTACAGGCAATATTTACAAAACCGTTTCCAACAGGCTTTTTACGAGGCTACAACTTATGTGGATAATGTCGATAATTTACTTGCAAAAATAAAACTTACAAAGGAGCCAGAGCAAAGTGCGCCAATCTTTGCTCAAATCTGGAAAGACGCAGCGGCGGCTCAGGAAAATTTAGGAGAACTTCCTTACCAACATGCCAGTGTTTCCAGTGCCTTAAAATTTTTATCTCAGCTGAGCGATTTTTCCTTTTCTATGACCAATAAAGCCATAGACGGCCTTCAACTGGATGAAGAGGATTGGGAAAAGGTATCAAGACTTCAAATGTATGCACAAACTTTGGCAAAGGAATTAAACGATATTAAAAAAGACATTAACGATGGCAAAAGAATTGACTGGGAAGAAGTAGAAAAAGGTGGAGAAGAAAAATTAGGAAAAGAGGGCGCTGTAAAAATAACCGGATCCTTAGATGAAGTGAGCAAACAATTTCAAGATATGCCCCAGTTGATTTATGATGGACCTTTCTCCGATCATATTGAAAGAATGGAACCTAGAATGATTAGAGACAAGAAAAAGATTACAAAAGAAGAAGGAAAAAAAGTTGTAGAGAAATTTATTGGAAAGGATAAAATTGCATCGATTAAGCAAACAGGAGAGACGGATACAAAGGTAGAACATACAATTCCTGTGTACAGTTATGAAGTGGTATTAAAAGACCAAAAGGAACCCACCATAGCCATAGACGTCACCCAACAAGGGGGAATGGTCCTTTGGATGCTTAACTACACTGATAAAGATACTTCCGGCAAAGAGCTTACCTTAGAGGAAGCAAGAAAAAAGGCGGAAAAATTTTTAGAAGAGAGAAACTATCCCAATATGAAGGCAAGTTATTATGAAAAGGTAGACGGTACGGTTGTCATTAATTTTGCCCCCCAGGAAAACAATGTCATTATGTATCCGGATTTAATAAAAGTCAAAGTATCCATGGATGATGGAGAAATCATTGGTTTTGAATCCTTAGGGTATATTATGATGCACCATGACAGAAAACTCCCCAAGATTAAGCTTAGTCAGGAAGAAGCAAAAAATAAAATTAAACAGGATTTTAAAATTAAAAAGGTTAACCTGGCTGTAATTCCATTAGAATCTAAGCGGGAAGTATTATGTTACGAATTTAAAGGAGAATATGAAAACAATCCATTCATCGTTTATATCAATGTAGAAAGCGGAAAACAAGAAAAAATACTGCAAATCATTCAAAATAAAGATTCCGTTTTAACGCAATAAGGAAGGAGTGCTTGGTAAGCACTCCTTTTAGCATTACATAGGGAAATCCTCGTAATAATAAGTCCTCCGGGCAGAAGCATATACCTATTGTATTTTATCAGATTCAAAATTTTCCAATTAATAATATTACTTGAATTCACCAATACAAAACATTAAAATGGTATGAGGTAATGCATTATGTATTTTTATATATTTTCTACATATTCATTTATTCTCATGAATCATAAATCATACAATAATATTATACTCATAAATTGAAAAGAGGGATTGGTGTGAACAATAAAAAAACAGTTGTTGTGCTATTTGGAGGACAGTCATCGGAACATGATGTCTCCCTGGTATCTGCAAAAAATGTCATCAGCAATATTGATACCAATAAATATTTTGTTCTTACCGTTGGAATAACAAAAGAAGGAAAATGGATGCTCTATAATGGACCTTTATGTCATATCGAAACCGGGGCATGGGAAAAACTATCAACCCCTGCTTTCATAAGTCCTGATGCAACCAAGAAAAGCCTTATCAAATTAGTAGGTGATAAATATAAAGCAATTCCAATAGATGTCGTGTTTCCAGTACTCCATGGTTTGTATGGAGAAGATGGAACAGTCCAGGGATTACTCGAGATGGCAAGAATTCCTTATGTAGGCTGCGGCGTTTTAGCTTCCAGCGTTTCCATGGATAAAGTTTTTACAAAGATTATTGTAGAAAAACAAAATATTGATCAGGCTTCCTATGTCGTTGTCTATAAAGAAGAATTAGAAGAAATGGATAAAGCGGTATCCAAAATAGAAGGGACCTTAAGCTATCCCTGCTTTATTAAACCATCTAACGCCGGTTCTTCCGTTGGCATCACAAAGGCCCATAACAGGGAAGAACTTATAGAAGGCCTTAAATTAGCAGCAAAGCATGACAGAAAAATACTCGTAGAAGAAACCATTATTGGCAGAGAAGTAGAGTGTGCAGTATTAGGAAACAGAGATGTTAAAGCGTCTTTAGTGGGAGAAATCATTCCGGCTGCAGAGTTTTATGACTATGATGCCAAATACAATAACAGTGAGTCAAAAACTATTATCAACGCAGATTTTCCGAAAGAAATCGTAGAAGAAATTAGAGAAAAGGCAATTCGTATCTTTAAAGCCGTTGACGGTTCCGGACTTTCGAGGGTGGACTTCTTTGTGGAAAAAGGCACAAACAGAGTCATTTTTAATGAAATCAATACAATGCCCGGCTTTACCTCCATCAGTATGTATCCTATGCTTTGGGAAAACATGGGGCTTTCAAAGCAAGAACTGGTTCATACGCTTATTGAATTGGCTTTGGAAAAGGCAGAAAACTAATGGAGAAGAGGAAGATATATGGATCAACGTCCCATAGGAGTATTTGATTCAGGAGTTGGAGGACTTACCGTTGTTCGTGAAATCATGGAGCAGCTTCCAGATGAAGAAATTATTTATTTCGGCGATACGGCAAGGGTTCCTTACGGAAGCAAGTCCAAAGAAACTGTAACCAAATATTCAAAACAAATTATTAGATTTTTAATGACTAAAAACATTAAAGCAATTATTATAGCCTGTAATACGGCAAGTTCCAACAGTCTGGAAGAAGTTCAGAAAACCTTTGATATTCCTATTATAGGTGTGGTTGAGCCGGGGGCATTAATGGCTTCTTCCATAACTAAGAATAATCGTGTTGGCATTATTGGAACGGAAGCAACGATTCGCTCACAAAGTTATGAAAATGCTATCAAAAAGCATAATAAAGACATTCAGACTTTTTCCCTGTCTTGTCCCCTTTTTGTTCCTTTAGCAGAAGAGGGGTGGACTAATAATGAAGTGGCTTATTTGGTAGCCAAGAAATATTTAGAGCATTTTCATGCAAAAGAAATCGATACCTTGGTGCTTGGGTGTACCCATTACCCTCTGCTTAAGGATGTTATCCAGGAAGTGATAGGGGAAAATGTTTGTTTAATCAACCCGGCCCTGGAAGTTGCAAAAGAATTAAAAGAACTTTTACTGCTTAGGGATGGTTTGAGGCATCCGTCTCAAAGTCCGAGACATTCTTTTTATGTCAGCGACAATACAACAAAATTTGAGCAAATAGCAGCAATTGCCCTAAAAAAATCGATTCCCCATGCAATAAAGATTGATATTGAGAGATACTAAAGAAGAATCCATGGGTTTTTGGGTTATCCTTGTCAATACAGCTTTTTGTCGATATAATTATACTAAGATTGAACGAGGAGTGGACCTATGGAAAACACAACAACAGAGAAAAAAGTACTTATTTCAATATTAGGTATTCAACGATACGAAGATTATGAGGATTCCATTGAAGTAGTAGCACCGGGACGTTACTATGAAAAAAATAATAAAACCTATATTACTTATAAAGAAAGACATGAAGGAGAAACTGAAGATACAACTACTACCATTAAAATAGACGGACAAAAAGTATCTGTTATGCGCTTTGGAAATATCAATTCCAATATGACCTTTGAACTGAACAAAAAACATACAACCTACTATGATACCAAACAAGGTGCTCTGGTTGTTTCCGTCCTTGCAAAGAAAATCCACATCAATTTGCAGGATGGAGAAGGAGAATTAGAGATTGTTTACGGATTGGAAATGGATCATGTATCCATGGGGATTAATTCATTTCACATTAAAATTCATCCCATAGAACAAGGGGGAGCCAATCTTCCCCTTCAGCATTATAACATGGATGAACACCAGATAAGTCCTCAATAAACTTATAAGATAAATAGAGGCGAAGTATGTTCGCCGAAAAAACAGGAGATGAAATAATGAAAATAAGAAAAGCTATTATTCCAGCAGCAGGTTTAGGAACAAGATTTCTTCCTGCAACAAAGGCACAGCCAAAAGAAATGCTTCCGATAGTGGACAAGCCTACGATTCAATATATCGTAGAAGAAGCCGTTCAATCGGGCATTGAGGATATTATTATTGTAACAGGAAGAAGCAAAAGATCTATAGAAGACCATTTTGATAAATCCATAGAATTAGAACTGGAATTAGAGAAAAAAGGTAAAAGCGACCTTTTAGAACTGGCAAGACAGGCTTCAGATTTGGCAAATATCCATTATATCCGCCAAAAAGAGCCAAAAGGACTCGGTCATGCGATACTCACTGCAAAAAATTTCATTGGTGACGAACCTTTTGCGGTGTTGCTTGGAGACGATATTATTGTTTCAGAAACACCCTGCCTTAAGCAAATGATAGAAGTGTTTAACGAATATAAGACATCTATTTTAGGGGTGCAGCAGGTTCCCCTTGAAGATGTTGATAAATACGGTATTGTAAAGGCAAAGTATATTGAAGACAGAGTATATAAAGTTACTGACATGGTAGAGAAGCCCGACAGGGAAAAAGCGCCTTCCAATATTGCTATTCTTGGAAGATACATTATTACCCCAAGAATTTTCGATTATCTTGAAAAACAGGAAGCAGGAGCAGGAGGAGAAATCCAATTAACCGATGCTTTAAAGAAACTTTCTCAAGAAGAGGCAATGTATGCCTATGATTTTATTGGAAAAAGATATGATGTAGGCAATAAAATGGGCTTTTTACAGGCAACTGTTGAATTTGCCCTTAGCCGTGAGGATTTAAGAGAGGAATTTTTAGCTTATTTAAATTCAATATTCAATCAAAACAAGAAATCTTAACCAACCCCTATTAAAGGGGTTTTTTTTCTAAAGATAGTTACATAATTTGACGATACAACCTATAGAGTATTTGTAGCTTAAGGGGGAATATAGTTGAAAAATTTACAAAAAAAGAAAATAAAAAATTTTGTATGGATTCTTGTTTTTACGATATTTATTGGCATAGCTCCCCAAGAAACTTTATTTGGTTTAGATACACCTTCAGCAGCCTCTTCTCAAAGTCAAACGGTATCAGAGAGCGTATACAGTTTAAAAGACAATGCAGCAAAAGTAACAGATATATATCTAAAGGGAGAAAATGTAGGATGGACTTTTACAATCTATGGGGCTAAGACACAAGACATAAAAGAAATTCGTTTAATACGAACTCTTGATCGACAAACGATTGCTATTAACCCAGGTGATATCAAAGAAATTGTAAAAGATAAAGAACTCCAGGTTACGATTAAAGGCGATAATGCAAAGAAATTTTCACAAGAAAGCTTTACTGGAAGTTACCAGATAGAAATAGAATACACCGACAAAACTATTAATCTTGAAGACGAAGACAATAAATATCAACCCAGAACGATTACTGTAACGGGACATAACTTTAAAAAGGACATAAAACAAATCATACTTAGAAATACCAAAATTGGTGCCAGAGAAATTATTTTATCCAAAGAAAAAGTTCAATACATAAATGGAACGACTTTAACATTAAACTTAGATGCTAAAGATGTTGAAAATCTTTCAGGAGGCATTAACAGTACAGATATCGAAATGACCATAGACTATGAAACCAACTGTATCTTTAATGACGATTTAAAATCCTGGACGATGACGCTTTTTGGAAACAACTTCAAAAAGGGCGTTGAAAAGGTTATTTTAAGACCTATAGCAGGTCAGGCATTATCTTTGCCTATTGAACAGCAAGATATTGTTATTGCCAAAAAAGATCTATCCGTAGAAAGCGATACCAGACTTAATGTTGATTTTGAAAAAGATACCTTAAACAAACTGAAACAATTTAATCATTCCGGAGAATATAACGTTATGGTTATTTACTCTGGCAGCTCAGGCCTTAAGGATTACATTGCCGATGTTGATTTTAAAGTGGTATACAATTACGGGATACAGATTAAAGAAACTGATGTGATTACAGAAGGCCTAAAGTTTGATTCTAAGGATTATATAGGAGAATCTTTAAGATTTACGCTATTATCCAAATCCACCCCTAAAGTATTAGACGTCTACCCTAAATCCGTAGGAGAATATCCATGGTTTAATGAAAACGACTTATCCCATAGTATTTTAAAAGACAGAAGCTTCTTAAAAATAACCTTTGAAGATATTGATGGAAAACTTGAATTTAATGCGCCTTTAGGCATTAATTATCTACTTTCCAGCACTGTACAGGCGGTTGGAAGCAATACAGAGTATTTAGACAAAGAATTTCTTGAAATGTGTAGAGACAATGCAGACTATATTAACCAGTACTTGTTTAGAAAAGACAGAAGCAGTTATAAAGCTTATCTGTTTATTCCTGTCAAGCCTTTAGCCCCTCAGGCAAATTACACAGTAAATATTTCAGAAAAAGTATTAAGAAATGATGCTTACGATTCAGAAAACGGCGTTATAGATGAGGGCAAACGGTACAGTCCGAGGATATCCTGGGAATTTACAACCATGGCAGTGCCTTCAGTAACGGATGAAGGAATAAGTGTTCAAACCGTAGTAGAGGGCTATGATTCAGATACGACGATTAGAATCTATGGCGATTATTTTTATGGTTCTTCAATAAGAGTTTTCTTTAATGACAGAGAGGCGGATGATGTTAGAGTAAAGCAGGATAAGAACGGAAAGACTTATTTAGAAGTTCGTCTCCCAAGAAGCAGAAAACTTAGACCGGGATTATACAATATCATCATCCAAAACGACGATGACCATACAGTAACCACTTACGGAACCCTTAGTGTACTTTCCGAAGGCGAACATATTCCCACAGAAGAGTATAAAATAAAGAATGAAGATATTACAGGAGACGTCTTATCCGATATTCATGTCAGCCGTGATACCCTATATCTAAAAACCAGATACAGGGATCGTGCCAGAGTGGAATTAAACCTTGATGAGTTAATGGGAGAACAGGTATGGACGAGAAGGATTAACTTTAGAGGAGATAAAGAGGATACTATTGGAGAACTTGCTACCAAATCAAAATACGGCGATGTAAGTATTTATGATTTGACTCTGGACAGGTATGGAGACGGGAGAGAAATCAACCTTTATATAGGAAGATTAGAACCCGTTGCCATGGAAGGGGTAAAAGGTAAGCTTAAGGAAAAGATCGTAAGATCAGATTTTATAGAGGTAAGAGGAGAAAACTGTATATGGGATGAAATAGTCCTATCCATTCCATATAAAAACAGCAGTGGAGAGGATTTGTCCATATACCGATATGACTCCGTAAGAAGGACCTGGACAAAAGAAAACAGTTATGTGGATAAAATCAATCAAAAGGTCACTGCTATGACGACTAAGGCAGGAATCTTTGTAATCATAGAAGAATAAAAAGCAGGGAAGCTGCTTCCCTGCTTTATTAAGGGGATGATGACATGCATAAAAAAATAAGCAGATATATTGCATTCATAATGATTTTCATTATGGGAATAACCATGCTGCCGCAAATGCCCATATATGCTGCAGATGGACCAGTTGAGGTTAAACAAGTTATTATAGGTCGAAATTATGATAAAAATCGCATATTTCAAGACATGTATATAACAATAAAAGGAAGTAATTTACAAGGGGCAAGTGTTGCTGTTGGAAACCTTGGAAAATATACTTTTTTAAAAAACGGACAGTCCAGCTCGGATGGAACCCTCCTGCAATTTGAACTGACTGAGAATATATCCATAACAGACTTAGCAATAGGAGGTATTGACGTTGATGTCAATTTTGGAGATGAGATTCCCAGATACACTGGAGTAAATAAAAACAAGGTAAAACTGGGAGAGGACTTAGTAATTACAGGAACAAATTTGCATAAAGTTGATGGAAGCCAATTTAAAGTAAAGTATGGACAAAACGAATACCAAACTATCGGTAAAGGTTCTGATGCAAATAAGATAATTGTTGAAAAGCCTACAGGAAAAGGGCTTCAGAATATTGTGTTTACTGGAACACGCAACGACGGTAGTGTAAATATAGAGATGAATTATATTTATCAGGATCAATTTCGATTGACTGAGGATTTAACTATTGGATCAGACCTTGAAATGTTTCCCAATAGAGGAGCGCAGGGAGATACTGTCTATTTTACAGCAGATCAATTAAAAGAATATGATGTATTTTTCTTAAAGGCCTTAGACGGAACCGACCCTTATACCAATTCCAATAAGGGCCTTAATCCCACTTATCAGGCAAAAATGTCTGCTGATGGGAAGGATACGATTACTGTACAAGTACCTAAGCTTCCAGTAGGGGAATATTTTGTTGTCATAACCAATAAAATATCCGAAGGCAAAGATCCTATGAAGGAAGTATCTGGAGAATTCATAGTACCTGAAAAATTTACGATTATAGATGCTTCGAATAAGATGACGATTGACATCGTAGATCCATCTAAAGGTCCTGATACTGGGCAAGAAGTTACTATTACAGGAAAACTTATCGGAAGTCTTAATCTTAATATAGATGGTTATACGCTCACGAGTTCAGAGCCGAAAAAAATATCGCAATCTTCATCGGAGCCTGATGCCATAGAACTTGGTTCATGGACCTTTGGACCTGACGATAATAAGTTAGAAATTGAATCGGTGATACGCACGATTCGTGTTATCATAGGAAACAAGGCTACTTTTGTAGAAAAAGACGGGAAATATGCAGTATCTTTTAGTAAAGGGTTAGATAGGGTGACAGTACGTACACCTCGAGTTACCGATGCCGACACCAATCCTGTAAAAGACGTAGTAATTGAAACTGAAACGGTTGTAAAAAAGAAAAATGGAAGTACGCTTGTCTTTACAGAAAGAGCAGTTAAATCAAAGGGTTACACATATATTCCAAGTACAGTAGCTCCAGAAATCACTGAAGTAGTGCCCAATCTGATTCAAGTACAACAGAATGGTAGTGTTTATCAAATTCCCAGTGACAGATATATAGCGGTATATGGTAAAAATTTCATGATTCATAAATATACCGATGAAAATGGGAACCAGATTGTCCGCTATCCTATTGTTCAATTAGGCGAGATAACAATTGATAAAAATACTGATCCTGATGTTTTCTTAAAGGTATTCGATGCCTATGGAAAAGAATTAGATGGTTCCAGCAACAATGAAATTGGGACGAAAATATTAATCCTGTTAAAAGAGGGAACACCTGAGGAAGGAGTAACTTTAGGAAAAGCTGCCGTTACAGTAGTGAATCCTATGAGAAACTCTGATGAAGGGGGACTAAGCACAACAGTTCCAGATATTATTGACTTTGTATTACCAGACAGTTTAAAACATCCTACTATTGAAAATGTAATTCCGAATGTTGTACCTGTAGAGGGAGGCGACGAGGTTACCGTTACTGGAAGTAATTTTACCGACGGAGTTAGGGTATTTATAGACGGAGCAGAAGTTAGATCTATTAAAAGAGAAGGAGATGGAAGAACGATTACCTTTAAAGCGCCTCCTGGACGGGAAGGCCAGACCCAATTACAGGTTATGAATCCTGAGGGGGCAATGGCTACTTTCCCTTTTACCTATGTGAAAACTTTTACAGACCCTAAAATTACTTCTATACAGCCAAGGCAGGGAAATACAGGGACATTGGTTGTCATTAAAGGAAATAACTTCTTAAAACCGGACCCAACCGGAGGGAAAGATGCGGTTTACCGTTTAATTGGAACAAGAGTGTTAATCGAAGGACAGGATGTCAACTCCTATAATATTAATCCTTCTACGAAAGAAATACGGCTTGAGGAATTTAAAGATCCAGGGGAACCTTTATTTTCGATAGAAGATAAGTCGCTCAAAACAGCCAGATATTATCATAGTATTGTATTGGTAGATAATAACGAAAAGTGTTATACTGTTGATTTGAATTCATCCGGAGTTCCCATTATTTCCGATGGCATAGGAAATGAATACAAAATTCAGCTTGGCGAAGGTGGAACAAAACTTCAGGCAAGTAAGGTAGGAGGAACTACTTTTGAATTAAAAATGAGTGGAGGAGAAATTACAATTGGAGAGACTCTTACCCTTACAATGTTTACACCTTTCCTTATAAAACCGAACAAAGAAGGTAAAAACGAGATTGTTGGAGATAATGTAAAAGTAATAGATAAAAATACGATTTACTTTACTGTGCCTGTTCTTGACTTTCCAGATGGCTGGTACGATGTAACGGTTCAAAATCCAGATACGAAAAAAGATACAAAGAAAGATCAGGAAGGCTTTTACTATTATGCACATCCTCAAAGTGAACCTGAAATTTATGAGATTATTCCTTCTGAAGGAAGTGTCTATGGAAACAATATTATTACGATTTACGGTAAAGAGTTTATAGAAACTGGAGACAAAAAGGCAAAAGTATTTGTTAATGGTGTTGAAGTTGATCCTTCTAAGGTTCAAATTTCTACTTCAGGAAACTCTATAACACTTGTTGTACCGCCTTATGCCGGAGATCTGTTTGCGGATAAAGGGGTTGGACGATGGGCTGTTCCAGTTGTTGTGATTAATCCTGATGGAGGCAGCTGTTCCTTAGAAAATGGATACACTTATATTGTTCCAAAGAGCCATCCGGAAATCACAAGGATTATACCTAACGCAGGAAGCGCTGCCGGTGGAACAATTGTAGAAATATTTGGTAATGATTTCAGATTTTCTGAACCCTATGAAGATCTTAATAAAAATCAGAAGTGGGATGAGGGAGAACCTTTTATAGATTTTAATGGTAATGGGAAACAAGATAAGTTCTTTGACCTTACGGAAGAAGAAATAGAAGAAGCTAAAAAACCTCTTAATCCACCTTTGTATCCTTATGAGTATTATTATGATTCACCTTTTCTTCCTAATGTGTACTTTGGTATGGAAAAGGCAAAGATAGTAGAGTTCAATAGTACTTATATCAAAGTGATTACCCCAAAAGGGCCCAAAGGAACCGTAGGGGTGTATGTTGAAAACAACGATGGAGGAAGATCCAATACCGTAAACTACACTTACCAGGGGTCTAATCCTAAAATCACCAAGGTATCCCCGAACGCAGGAGACAGGTCGGGGGGCGTTAATATCGGTATTTATGGTTCAGATTTCAGACAGTCTCCAATCAAGGTTTATAAAAATACATCAGAAAAAGAAAACCTTAATATGACATTGGTGCAGTTTGGCGATAATACCAATAAAAATATTCCAAGGGATAGGCCTAATTCAGGGCTGATTAACCAGGGCCATGCTCAAGTCTCTCTTGAAAAAGATTTTATCGCCATTTATAAAGCGGAAAATACTCCAGATGGTTTTAAATCACAGATCCAAGTAACTTTAAAATATAAAGACGTAACTTACTTTAATACTTTTACAGAATTTAACGATGAAGAATCCTTCATCAACACCAATATGCTTGTGGATGGAGAAGACAATGCCTACCCATTCAGTGAATTAATAAGATTTTCTATAGTAGACAGAAGATTTATCGTTGAAAGAGGTTTTGCTCCGGCAGTCAATTACATTGACAGTACGGAACTGTCCGTTACAATTCCTCCATACCATACCGTAGGGATTGTACCTCTAAGAGTAATCAATCCTGATGGAGGAGTGGCTCAATCCACTTTTGAATACAGAAATCCCGACAGTAATCCCTCCATTATAGACATTACCAATCAAAACGTTTCGCCTGTAACGGAAAGAATTACTATCGACGGGCGAGAGATTGATGCAAGAGTGATAAGAGTAAACTATAAAGGCGGAAACACCATCAAGGTAATAGGGGATGACTTCAGGGACAATGCCCGTATTTTCATTGGAGAAATACTGGACATAGGCCCAAATAACATCAATTACGACGGTTTGCCCCGGTTATTAACCTTTGAAATGCCGGCAGTGTCGGAAAGTAGTATTGGTAAGTTCTATCGACTTGTTGTATTAAATGAAGACGGAGGCAGTGCAGCATCCGATGAACTAAGTCCTCCAATCTATATTACCTTTGTAAAAGGAGAAAGCAATCCGGGTGTTACCAATATGACGCCGGATAAAGGTCCTGCTGCCGGAGGCACTAAAGTGACTATCGAGGGGAAAGACTTCAGAAGTCATATGGAAGGCTTCACAGACACTATCCATGTGTACTTTGGAGAAATTCCAGCCAGAGACATCACCGTATCCAGAGATGGTAAATTTATTTACGTGACCACACCGGCTCATGAACCGGGAGCAGTAACTGTAAAGATTCAAAATCCCGATGGAATCATTGTAACCGTTCCAAAGCCTTTCACCTTTATTAGTAATCCTAAAATCACAAAGGTGACAGACTTAAATGAATTAACTGAAATAAAGACCATCTCCGTTGAAGGCGGAGAGGAAATTAAGTTAAAGGGATTCGGCTTTAAAGAAGGAGCCAAAGTCTATTTTAATCCTGTTATTAAAAAAGCCGATACCACAACAAGAGGCAATGTATTTTATATTGAAGGAGAGGCTTATACCTTAGAATCCGGTATCGAAGCTAAAGCCGTAGAATTTATCGATTCAGAAACCGTTAAAGTAACTACTCCAGAAGGGAATAAGGATAGTTTTGGGGTTATTCTTATTAACCAGGACGGAGGTGCAACCAATATTTACGGACTTAGCTACTCTCTGCCGGAAGTGGATGCACCTCAGGGTGTCAGAGCCGATTTAATCTATGACAGGTATATTAAAATTACTTGGTCAGAAGTGCCTGGTGCCAGAGAAT
>JAAYMW010000116.1 GCA_012521175.1 Candidatus Epulonipiscium sp. | reverse complement strand
AGAAATAACTCTTAATTCAGAGCCTACTCCTGCAGTTGGGGCTGCTACAGTAAATCGAGCCAAACTCAGTATGCCTGCAATGCTGGATAAAGTAGCAGTAAGTATAAATACGCCGATTTTTACTTTAGAAGCATTAATACCAGAAAGTATGGCTGCTTTTTCGTTGCTTCCCACGTAAAATACCCTTCTTATAGGTTCCGATCTTCTAAGCAGGAAATCGCCAATAATAGCCATTGCAAAAAAGAGAAAAACGATTACCGGTATCCCTAAGATTTTTCCTTCTCCTAAAAAAGCAAAGGATTTTGGAATTGCAAATAATGACAGAGGAGACCCTTGAGTTAAAACATAGGCAGCTCCACGGGCAATGCCCATCATACCCAGGGTGGTAATCAGAGGATTTAGACCTACTATGCCAATAAAAAAACCATTAACAAGACCACAGACCATGCCTACAATTAAAGCAATAATACAGGCAATCCAGATATTCATTCCTTCAAGATACAGAATACCTGCCGTAACACCACTTAATCCCATGATGGAGCCTACAGAAAGGTCAAAGCCACCAGACACTAAAGCCACGGTCATTCCTATAACCATAATACCATCTGCAGAGAGACCAATAGCTGTTGTGATGAGATTATCACGGGTTAAGAAATGAGGAGTCAATAGGGATAATATAAAGCAAACTATAAAAATAATTAATATAATCCCTGCTTCTCTAAAAGAAGCTACAGATCTTACCACTGAATTGTATTTTTTACTCTCTCTTAAATTTAATATGCCTTCAAATAAGTTCATAATTTACATCCTTTCTTAATTTTTAAGAAAAGCTGAAAAAATAACTACTATTTTTATACATATTGTATTACAAAGCATTATATAGTTCAATACTTTACGCAAATACAGCAAGCAAATCAGCAAAATTTTGGGCAATAAAGACAAGTTATTTGTTGAAAAATACACATGTAAAAATCGTTTATTGTAAAATATGATTAAATCATATATACTTGAATTGAATAAAATTAGGGAGAGGATTGCTGACGCATGTTTGCACCAGAGAGAATTAGGGTCATAAAAAACATTCTACTAGACAAAAAATATATTCATGTTTCTTCATTGAGTTCAATTCTTAATGTATCAGAAGTAACGATTCGCCGGGATCTGGAAAAATTAGAAAACGAAAAGTTCCTGACCAGAACCCATGGTGGAGCACTGCTTAATGAAGCGTTGTATGATGAAGAAATTGACTCTGACTTGCAAAATGATCCTTTTTTTGAAGAAAGACTGGAAATTGGTGATATAGCAAATCACATGATAGAAGATAATGATATTATTTTGCTTAGTCAGGGTCCTACGAATGCGTGCATTGCAAAAAAGATTATCAATAAAAGAAATTTAACGGTATTAACCAATGACCTTAATATTGCCTCGGAACTTTCCTGCAATCCAAGTATTAAAGTAATTATTCCAGGAGGAGACTTAGATTCTGCTTCCATGTGTCTTGTAGGAAAATTTGCTGAGAAAAATATTAGAGAATTTTATGTTTCTAAAGCTTTTATTGAAGTAGATGGTGTAAATCTTCAAAGAGGGTATACAGTTCAAAGCATTGAAAAAGCATCTATTATTAATGAAATGATCCATATAGCCAATCAATGTATTATTGTATGTCTTTACAGAGCTTTTGATAATATTGCTTTTTCGCAGATAGGGCCTATTTCTATGGCAGATAAAATAATTACTAATCCTAAAATACCGGAACATTATAAAAAATACTTTTTTGAAAATAATATACAACTTTTCACAGCTTTTAATGCTTATGAAGGTGGCGTATAGATGAGTGATACAATATTTTTAATGAAAAATATCAATAAAAGACTTTCAGAGTCTTTTGCTTTAGAAAACATTAATCTGGATCTTCAAAGGGGAGAAGTTCATATATTATTGGGAGAAAATGGAGCCGGGAAGACTTCTTTGATGAACATATTATGGGGGATTTATTCACCGGATAGCGGTGAACTTTATTTTGAAGGACAACCTATTTCTATTCAGTCTCCAAGTCATGCAAAGAAAATGGGGATTACCATGATTCATCAGGAGGTTTCTCTTTTTGACCATTTTTCTGTAGCTGAAAATATATTTTTGGATAAAAAACCTTTACTCAGTCAGAATTTTAAGCTTATAGACTGGTCAAAAATGTACCAGAATTGCCAGGAATTATTCGAAAAGTTAAATTTTGATATGGACGGCAGGGAATTAGTAAGAAATCTGGGGAATTCCCAAAGACAGTTAGTGGAGATCGCAAAAGCATATGTATCCAATGCAAAAATTATCATTATGGATGAACCCACATCTACCCTTACAGATGTTGAAACAGAACACTTATTTAAGATCATCAGAGAATTAAAAAAAGAAGGAGTATCTGTTTTTTATATTTCTCATCGTTTTGAGGAGATCAGACAAATAGGGGACAGGGTATCCGTAATGCGAGATGGAAAAATTATTTGCACAGAATCCGTATCCAGCATGAATGAGAATAATATCATTCATATGATGACAGGATTAGACTTAAAAGACAGATATCCCAAATTAACCATTAAGCCTGGAAAAGAAATATTATCTGTAACCAATTTAAATGTAGACAACGTATTAAAAAATATAAATTTCTCTCTTAGAAGAAGAGAGATATTAGGGATTACAGGAATGGTGGGGTCTGGGAGAAGCAAGATTGCTAAATCTATTTTTGGAATCGATAAAATTGACAGCGGAGAAATAAGGATTGAAAATAAAAAGGTTACAATTCATTCTCCCAGTGATGCTATAAAAGCAGGAATAGGGTATGTAACAGAAGACAGAAGCACAGAAGGATTGTTCATGTCTTTGAAAATACCGCATAATATTACAGCATCCAGTATTGATCAGGTGTCTGGAAAGTTTTTAATGAAATTAGATAAAGAAAGAGACATCGTAAATAATTATACCAACAGATTAAATATAAAATGTGGTTCTTTAAACGATGAAGTAGCTTATCTAAGCGGAGGCAATCAGCAAAAAGTCGTATTGGCAAAGTGGATGATGTCAAAGTCCAAAATTTGTATTATGGATGAGCCTACAAGGGGAATAGATATTGCATCCAAAGTAGATGTGTACAACTTAATGAATGAACTGGTCAGAAAAGGAGCTTCTATTATACTGACATCTTCAGATATCAATGAAGT
>JAAYMW010000115.1 GCA_012521175.1 Candidatus Epulonipiscium sp. | reverse complement strand
TTTTGGATTGGATAAAAGATATTGTTGTTGCCTTAGGAGTTACATTATTTATTACCACTTTTATTTTTCAAAATACTCAAGTCATTGGAGATTCCATGAACCCTACTTTGCAAAATGGCAATGCAATCATAGTAAATAAATTCATTTACCGATTTCAGCAACCTAAACGTGGAGATATTATAGCATTCAAGTATTCCCAAAACCCCTCCCAGTTTTTTATTAAAAGGATCATAGCCATTGAAGGAGATAAAATAGATATCCGAGATGGAAAAGTTTATTTAAATGATCAAATGATAGAAGAAAAATATATTCTTGAGCCAATGGATACAATAAAAATTGGAAATATCGATTTTCCCATCGTCATACCTAAAGACAGTTATTTCGTTATGGGTGATAATCGAAATATTAGTTTTGATAGTCGATACAAAGATGTGGGTTTAGTCCCCTTATCTCATATTAGTGGGAAAGCGGTTTTAAGAATTTGGCCGTTTAATTTGATTGGGGTTATAGAATAATGGATTAGGAGATGATCAAATGGAGCAAAAAAACAGTTTCAATATAGCAGAAGAAGCACTAAGTTGGGGCAAGGATATCTTAATTGCAATAGTTATTGCACTTCTAATTCGACAGTTTGTTTTAGCCCATACAGTGATTCCCTCAGGTTCAATGATTCCCACTATTCAGATTAATGACCATGTCATTGTAAATAAATTATCTTATCATTTTACCGAACCGAAACGGGGAGATATCGTTGTGTTCCACGATGATATCGATCTCATTAAGCGAGTAATAGGATTGCCTGGAGAAGTAATTGATTTAAAAGATGGGAAAGTATATATAGATGGAAAACCTCTTGAAGAAGAATATTTGAATGAACCCATGGATACAAATATAAAAGGAATTTTGGACTACCCGTTTAAAATACCTGAGGATTCTTATTTCGTAATGGGAGACAATAGAAATGTCAGCCAAGACAGCAGATTTATTGGCCCTATCAGCAAAGATAAAATATTTGCAAAAGCGGGACTAAGAATTTGGCCTCTTAAAAGTTTTGGATTTCTAGAATAATTTAATCTAAACTAAAGACGGTGATAATAAATGAACATACAGTGGTATCCCGGTCATATGACAAAAACGAGACGACTAATCACTGAAAACTTAAAATTAGTTGATATTGTTATTGAACTGGTAGATGCAAGAATACCATTTAGCAGCAAAAATCCGGATATTGAAGAATTAGCTCGAAATAAACCTAGAATACTGGTAATGAATAAAAGCGATTTAGCAGATCCTAATACCACTTCTCGGTGGATTTCCTGGTTTGCGCAAAAAGGTTATGGAGTTATTACAGTGAACTCAATTAATGGAAAAGGTATTTCTGAAGTCGATAAAACAGCAAGAGAACTTTTAAAAGAAAGAATAGAAAGAGATAAGCAAAGAGGTCGTATATTTAGACCAATCAGAGCCATGGTTGTTGGTATACCAAACGTTGGCAAATCAACATTTATTAATAAACTGGTTGGTAAATCCAGTGCAAAGACTGGAGATAGGCCTGGAGTAACAAAAGGTAAACAATGGATTAAAATCAAAAAAGATTTTGAGCTATTGGATACACCAGGGATTCTTTGGCCAAAATTTGAAGATATGAATGTTGGAATGAAATTAGCTTTCACAGGTGCAATAAAACAGGAAATATTAGATACCCATACATTATCTTTAGAGTTACTTAAATTTTTATCCAATAAATTTCCTGAGACTCTGGAAACCCGATATAAACTTACGGATATTGAAGCAAAAACACCGATGGAGTTATTAACAGAAATAGGCCAAAAAAGAGGATTCTTAGTATCTGGAGGAGAAGTAGATTATTCTCGAACTGCATTGGCAGTTTTAGACGAATTGAGAACAGGTAAATTAGGAAATATTACTCTTGAGTCCCCGGAGGAAATAGAGAGCTGATATTTTTTGAAATAGACAAAAGATTAAATAAGGAGATTAAAATGAATCAGATAGCATCAGTTAAATCTATTGCAGATACATTAAAGGAAGTTTCTTATGAGGAACTTCCTAACATTTTGGAAAATTTAAAATCAGATTCCAGACAAGGTGTACAAAACTTGGTAAAAAGATATCAAAAAAAATATGATGATTATATTTTAGAATTGAACAGAATAAAAACCTTAAATACATATGAGAATAATTATTATTCTAAAGGCTATAAAGTAATTGCCGGTATAGATGAAGTGGGAAGAGGACCCTTGGCAGGTCCGGTAGTGGCTTGTGCTGTTATCCTTCCTAAGAATTGCTCTATTATAGGCATCAATGATTCTAAGAAATTATCTCCTTCTAAGAGAGAAGAATTATTCGACATTATACATAAAGAAGCGATATCTATAGGGATTGGCATCGTTGACCCTCATACAATCGATGAAATGAATATTCTTCAAGCTACATATAAAGCTATGAAAATAGCTGTGCAAAAGTTGGAGATTGTTCCAGAAATGCTTTTAATAGATGGGAATAATAATCTTCCCAATGTTTCAATTCCACAACAAATAATTGTTGGTGGAGATAGAAAAAGCATATCTATTGCTGCTGCCAGCATTATCGCTAAAGTAACCAGAGACAGGTTAATGGATGCCTATCATGAACTTTATCCGGAATATGATTTTATTAAAAATAAAGGATATGGTACAGAAATTCATATTAAAGCAATTCTGCAAAAGGGTTTATGTCCTATTCATAGAAGAAGTTTTACTCAGAATTTTTTAAAGTAAACTATGTCAGGCAAAAGGAGAAATAAAAATGGAGGAAGTTTTAAGTGTTTATAAATTGTTAGAAGAACTGGATATTCAATATAAAAAATACGAACATGCTCCAGCATTTACAATGGAAGATATTAATGAATTAGATATCAATATTGAAGGAGAATATTGTAAAAATCTTTTTTTAAGAAACAGTAAAGGCAATCAGCATTATCTTGTCATTGTCAGTGGTTCAAAAACGGTAGATTTAAAAAAATTAGCACGGGAAATTCCGTCTACCCGTTTAAGTTTTGCCTCAGATGAAAGATTATATAAGTATTTGAAATTAAAACCAGGATCAGTAAGTCCTTTTGGATTGATACATGACAATGATCAACATGTGGAAATAGTTATTGATCAAGATATTGTAGGACTTGATTTATTGTGTTTTCATCCCAATATCAATACGGCAACGGTTGTCATTTCATACGATGATTTTTACAAATATCTGAAAAGTCGAGGGAATAAAATCCATTTTGTGCAAATTTAAATACATAAGATTAAGAGCCTTGACAAAAAAAGATGGATTTTATAAAATATTATTAGCACTCAGTAGAGTTGAGTGCTAATAATATCTGTGTTAAGGAGGAGATAAAATGTTTGAAATGATGCCATTCAGAAGAAATAGTTTGAGCAGAAAAGATGACTTTTTTTCACCCTTCTTTAAGCACTTCTTTGACGACGATTTTTTCACAGCAATGCCTTACATGCAAGGAAATTTCAGTGTAGACTTAAAAGAAACCGATGATCATTACCAAATTGAAGCTGACTTGCCTGGAATTCAAAAGGAAGACATAGATATAGACTTTAGCAACAATTACTTAACAATTAGCGCAAAAAGAAATGAAGCTATTGAAGATAAAAATGAAAACTACGTTAGAAGAGAAAGACATTATGGTGAGTTTAAAAGAAGTTTTTATATCGATAATGTAGATGAAAACAAAATCGATGCTTCTTTTAAAGACGGAGTACTTAAAGTTGTTTTACCTAAATTAAACAAAGGAAAAAATAATCGCCGAAAAATTGATATACATTAAACAATGGAAGCTCTCCTTATAATATGGAGAGCTTTTTTGAATGTAGCTTATTTTAATTTGATTTGGTAATTTATTATGATTTGCTTTTATGATAGAATGCATTTATAGCAGTGTTATTATTATTTCGAGGTGATGGTTATGAAAATAACCCCGTTTAAGGATATCTCTTTACCAACCAAAAACGTTTCTTCCACAGAAAAGTCTTTTTACAAACTGTCTGAAGGAGAGATTTTTAAAGCGCAAATTACAGATATACAACATGGGAAGGTCATGTTAAAACTAAATGATGGTTTTTCCATTGAAGCAAAACTGCAAAATCAAATGCTTGAAATGAAAATTGGGCAAATTATTTTTTTTAAAGTTCAATCTAATTCAAACGATCAGATTTTAATTGAAATACTTAAGAACCAACATGAAGATCCTAAATTAAATGTTGTCTTAGATGCATTGAATGCTGCCAAACTTATTGTGAATTCTGAGAATGTAAAATTGGTAGAAAATCTATTGGAAAATCACCTTCCCATTGACAGCAACAGCCTTCGAGAGATTTTTCATCAGATTAAAAACCATCCTGACATTTCATTGGAAGAAATATTATTTCTATTAAAAAATGAAATACAAATTGATGAGAAAAACATTCTTCAATTAAATGGATATATTGAACATAATAAGAACCTGGAAGAACAAGTTAATCAGCTATTAGATAAAATAGAAAATATGGAAGATAGTTCTCACAAATTAAATTTTATAAAATCATTAACTCAAACAAAGCAAATCCGTCAGTCTTTTGATATTCCTTTGGATTTTGATGCTGTGGATTATGCAACTTTTGATTTATTACCTTTAGAAAAAGAAATTGAAATATTAACTTTTCTTAAAGATAAACCTGAGTCTTTGTTAAAAAGCATGCTACAACAAGATTATTCTACGCTGCTTTTACATGAAGAGTTCAATGAAGAAATAAGAGCTATGCTTTCTGGTGACAAGGAGCTGTTTGATTTCTTCAAAAACACATTAAAATTATTATTTGAAACCAATAAAGGCAAAGACAGCTTAGACAGAATTCTCTCCAATAAAGTAAAAGAATTTTTAAATATAATAAGAAATGATATTCACATTACTCTTGAAGATTTCAGGGATCAAAATAGTTTAAAAGCAGTATTTAATAAACTATACAAATATGCCCTTTCTATAGATGAAATAGCAAATAAAATGGAATCTCCACAGGGAAAAGAAATTGCAGCGGCTTCAGAACAAATTAAAGACAATTTGGATTTTATGAATCAGCTAAATAAATATCAGTCTTATATTCAAATTCCCATTAGAATAAATCATCATCATTCCCAGGCAGATTTATATGTCTTCCGCAAAAAGAAAAATAAGAAAAATGATGCTCATTCTATATCTGCGCTTATTGCTTTAGATTTCGCCAACCTGGGATATATAGAATCATTTGTTCAAAAGAACGGGAAAGATATATATTGCCAGTTTAGATTAGAAAATGAAAACTTAAAAGAGCTTTTTCAAAAATATACCCATAATCTAATGAATGCTTTACACAATAAAGGCTATTATTTAAAATCAATGAGTTTTCATCCATTAAAAGAGCGTTTTAATATAATAAAATCTCCCGAAAATGATTCGAATATAAAAGAAGAACCTAAAAGATATTCTTTTGATATGAGGGTGTAGTGTATGAAAAAGGAAGTAAAAAAAGCGGCCGCTGTCCATTATGAAAAAGGAAGTATGGCACCAAAAGTTATAGCCAAGGGGAAAGGGATTATCGCAGAAAATCTCATCAACAAGGCTATAGAAGAGGATGTTCCGGTATATGAAAACCCTGAATTGGCCAATATTTTGACCCAGCTGGAGATTGGAGATTTTATTCCTCCTGAATTGTATGAGGTCGTGGCAGAGATTCTTGTTTTTGTTGGAAATCTTGATGAGCTGCAGGAGAAGATGAAAAATGGTTAATAGAAGAAATATTGGAAGCTGGGGAGAAGAGATTGGAGCAGATTTCTTACAAAAGCAAGGGTTGAAAATCCGGGAAAAAAACTTTAGATGTAAAATTGGAGAAGTGGATATCATTGCAGAGGAAGATGAATACTTAGTTTTTGTAGAAGTAAAATATAGAAAGAATCTTTCCCATGGATATCCAAGGGAAGCTGTAAACTATTATAAACAAAAGACAATTTCAAAGGTTGCATTATGGTATATAAAAAAGTATAATTTATGGAATCGGCCTTGTCGCTTTGATGTTCTTGAGATTTTGGGAAGCTATCCGAATCTAAAAATGACATTAATTAAAAATGCTTTTTATGTAAATTAAAATAAAGAAAGAGGAGTATGAATGTATTTCAATCGTACAAAAAATTTAACCATTCATCAAAAATCGGATTTATTCTATATAACTTTTCCTTCTTTCGATAAAACACATCTTGTGAATCATTGTTTTAGTACGAAATTGGGCGGTGTAAGCAAAGGAATTTATGAATCCCTTAACTTAGGATTTGGAAGAGGGGATAACGATGAAAATGTTAAAAAGAATTATCAAATTTTATGTGGTGCGATTGATGTTAATTATGAGAATCTTGTTTTCTCGAATCAAGTTCACGGCATTAACATAAAAGTTATTACAAAAGAAGATGCAAATAAACCAATCAATACGTTTAAGGATAGTGAAGGAATTGACGGATTGGTCACAAATGTATCAAAATTACCGTTAGTAACTTTGTATGCTGATTGTGTTCCACTCTTCTTTCTAGATCCTATAAAGAGGGTTGTAGGGCTTGCTCATGCAGGTTGGAGAGGAACTGTCAGTAAAATAGGATTAGAAATGGTGAAAGTATTTAGGGATATATTTCATTCTGATCCAAAGGATATTTTGGTTGGTATAGGCCCTTCCATAGGGAAATGCTGCTTTGAAGTTGATGAATCGGTAGCCAAAGAATTTGAAACAGCATTTCTAATTGCAAACAATATCGTATATCCTCAAAAAAATAATAAATACATCATCGATTTGTGGGAAGCCAATAAAAAAATATTGGTCGACAGCGGCGTATCTCCTCTCAATATTACGGTTACTGACTTATGTACGAAATGTAATAAAGACATTTTCTTTTCTCATAGAGGTCATAATGGTAAAAGAGGGAGTTTGGCTGCAATCATTGAATTAAAGGAATCGTCAAATTAAAACAAATTGAATTGATAAATTCATTATTTTGGATATAATAAGGTTATATCAAAATATTAATTTTGCAGGAGTTGTGCTAGATTGGAAAAATATAAAGAACATAAAATTACAAAAGTGCTTCCCGGAAGTATTGGTGAAGAACTGGGGATAGAAGAGGGAGATGTACTCCTTGCCATAAATAATCAACCGATAGAAGATGTTTTTGATTATCGATACCTTTTATCAGATGAAGTTATCACAGTATTGATTCGTAAAAAGTCTTTAGAGGAATGGGAATTTGAAATAGAAAAAGAAATCAATGAAGACTTAGGATTGGTGTTTGAAAATGAATTAATGGATGATTTAAAACCATGCAGAAACAAGTGTGTTTTTTGCTTCATTGATCAGCTTCCTCCTCATATGAGAAAAACAGTTTATTTTAAAGACGACGATTGGAGAATGTCTTTCTTATACGGTAATTATATTACCCTAACCAATATGAATGATAAAGATTTTGAAAGACTGATTTATTATCGTTTGTCTCCAATGAATATCTCAGTTCATGCAACAGACCCTGAAGTTAGAAAAAAAATGTTGAATAACAGATTTGCAGGAGATATCCTGGAAAGAATACAAAAAATTATTGATGCAGGAATTGATGTTAACTGTCAAATTGTTTTATGTAAGGGATTAAATGATGGGGAAATTCTTGATAAAACCATAAAGGATTTAGGCCAATTTTTACCCGGAATTAAAAGCACATCCGTAGTTCCTGTTGGTATTTCAAAGTTTCGACATGAACTATATCCTCTCATACCTTTTGAAAAAGAGGATGCCAGAAAAGTTATAGCAATTATTCATAAATGGCAGGACTATTTCAAGAAGAAGTATAATAACACTTTTATTTATGCTGCGGATGAATTTTATCTAACGGGAGAAGTAGAAATTCCAAACTTTGAGGCATATGAAGATTTTCCTCAGATTGAAAATGGAGTAGGGATGCTGGCCTTGATGAAGTATGAATTTGAAGAATGCTTTAAAACTCTTCCGGAGATATTGGAAGAAGATATTGATGTTTCAATTGCCACCGGAGTAATTACGTATCCCTTTATTAAAGAACTGGCAGGCAAATTAATGCACAAATATTCTAATCTTACAGTTCGCATTTATCCAATTATCAACTATTTTTTTGGTGAAAGAATAACAGTTGCAGGCCTTATGACTGGTCAGGACATACTGAATCAATTAAAGGATAAAGAATTAGGAAGTCGATTATTGCTTCCTCAAAATGCTTTTCGTGATAATGATACAATATTATTGGATGATATGTATGCAGAGGATTTGGAAAAGAAACTGGATATTCCAATAACGATTGTAGGAACTTCTGGACAAGAGTTTATTAACGGAATACTAAATATAAAGGAGTGTACCAATGAGTAAACCTATCGTTGCTATTGTAGGACGACCAAATGTGGGAAAATCAACACTATTTAATCGTTTAGCAGGGGAAAGAATAGCTATTGTTGAAGACACCCCCGGTGTTACGAGAGATAGAATATATGCAGATGTAGAATGGCTCAATCATTCATTTACATTAATTGATACTGGAGGAATAGAGCCAAATTCTGATGACATCATTTTAAGTCAGATGAGAAAACAAGCAGAAATTGCAATCGAAACAGCAGATGTAGTCATTTTTTTGGTTGATGTTAAGCAAGGGCTTACGGATTCAGATCATGAAGTAGCCAATATGCTTAGAAAGTCTCATAAGCCTGTAGTATTGGCCGTAAATAAAGTGGATAATATGATTCAAGACAATATGGATGTATATGAATTTTATAATTTAGGACTGGGCGATCCAATTCCAATATCTGCAGCACAGCCTTTGGGTTTAGGAGATATGCTTGATAAAGTCATTGAACATTTTCCGGAACGTGAAACATCTGACTATGAAGATGAAGTCATTAAAGTGGCAATCATAGGGAAACCCAATGTAGGAAAATCGTCACTGATTAATAAAATACTAGGTGAAGAAAGAGTTATTGTCAGTGACATCCCTGGAACTACAAGAGATGCAATCGATACTCCTGTAACAATTGGGGAGGATAAATTCGTATTCATAGATACGGCTGGAGTTCGAAGAAAAAATAAAATAAAAGAAGACATAGAGAAATATAGTATAGTAAGAACAGTTGCAGCCATAGAGCGAGCTGACGTTGCAGTTTTGATGATTGATGCAGAAGAAGGTATTACAGAGCAGGATACTAAAATTGCAGGAATTGCACATGAAAAAGGAAAAGCAGCCATTGTAGTTGTCAATAAATGGGATAAAATAGAAAAAGATGACAAAACCATGAATAAATATTTAAAAGAAATTGATTTAAAACTGAGCTATATGCCTTATGCGCCCAAATTATTTATTTCTGCATTAACAGGACAAAGAGTTCATAAATTGTTTGAAATGATTAAATTAGTTGCCCAAAATCATTCTCTTCGAATAAGTACTGGTGTATTAAACGATGTATTATACGAAGCAATGGCAATGAATCAGCCGCCTACGGATAAAGGCAAGCGTTTAAAAATTTATTATATGACTCAAGTCAGCGTAAAGCCTCCTAGTTTTGTGCTCTTTGTAAACGATAAGGAACTTATGCATTTCTCTTATGAAAGATACATTGAAAATCAACTAAGAGAAGCTTTTGGATTTAAAGGAACTCCTTTGCGTTTTATGGTTAGAGAAAAACAAGGAAAGGAGTAAAGATATGTTTAGGATTATCTGTATAGTTATCGGTTACCTTATAGGATGCTTTCAAACTGCGTATATTTTGGGGAAAACGGTGAAACAAATTGATATACGTCAATTTGGAAGCGGTAATGCTGGAACGACCAATGTTATCAGAGTTCTGGGCTGGAAATCGGGAATCATTACTTTCATTGGAGATCTTTTAAAAGGAATCCTGGCAGTGGTTATATGTAAAATACTTTTTCCTGATAATCCTGCTGCTGGATTGTATGCCGGAGCTGCAGCTGTGGCAGGACATAACTGGCCAGTTTTTCTAAGATTTAAAGGTGGAAAAGGCATCGCTACCACTATTGGGATATTAGTAGCTTTTGATTACAGAATTGGTATCATTTGCGCTGTTATTATGGCAGTTGTTATTCTAGTCACTCGCTTTGTATCTCTTGGCTCTATTTTAATGGCAGTTTGCATACCAATCTTATTTTTAATATTTTGGAAGTCAAATTATGAACTAGTTATTTTAAGTATATTTTTGATGATTTCTGCTTTACTCAGGCATCGAACGAATATTGAACGACTGCTTACAGGAAAAGAATCCAAATTAGGACAGCGTTCAAATAAGAAAGTGGAGGAGAAACAATAATGACACAAAATATCGCTGTTATGGGAGCTGGAAGCTGGGGAACAGCCCTGGCAATATTACTAAGCAAAAATGGACATAATGTTACCCTATGGTGTTTTCAGGAAGAAGAAAAAGTATTATTGGAGAAATCCAGAGAAAATTTAGCTTATCTTCCTGGAGTTTTGATTCCGAATAATATTCATTTGACTTCTGATTATAAAGAAGCTCTTTTAGATAAGAGCATAATAGTGATAGCAATACCATCAAAGTTTATTCGAAGCAATATGGAGAAATTTTCACCATATTTAAAAGAAAACCAGATTATCGTCAATGCTTCTAAAGGTTTGGAAAATGATACGCTGCTTACAATGTCCCAGGTTATTTCGGAAGTTGCCCCTCAGTGTGCTGTAGCTGTATTGTCAGGGCCCAGTCATGCAGAAGAAGTTGCAAAAGATATTCCTACAGCTTGTGTTGTTTCTTCCAAATCAAAAAAAGTTGCTGAATTTGTGCAGGATGTATTTATGACACCTAAATTTAGAGTTTATACCAATCCAGATTTAGTTGGAGTGGAACTGGGAGGCGCTTTAAAGAACGTTATTGCTTTGGCAGCAGGAATTGTTGACGGATTAGAATTTGGGGACAATACAAAAGCAGCACTGATGACCAGAGGAATGGTTGAAATTACAAGACTGGGGGTAGCAATGGGTGGAGATATACAAACTTTTAACGGTTTAACAGGTATTGGAGATCTAATTGTTACTTGCACAAGTATGCACAGTCGTAACCGACGTGCTGGAATTTTGATTGGAAAAGGCAAATCTTTGGAAGAAGCATTAAATGAAGTTCAAATGGTAGTAGAAGGAGTACATAGTGCAAAAGCAGCCTACGCTTTATCCCAGAAATATAATGTAGAAATGCCAATCATCAAACAAACAATCGAAGTACTTTTTGAGGGAAAATCTCCGAAGGAAGCTGTTGTTGATTTAATGTTGAGAGATAAAAGATCTGAACATCTGATGGAAGAAGTCCACTGGTCTCATTCCGTATCATGGAAAGATGAGTAATTAGTACTCATCTTTTTTTAGTATATAGGAAATTCCTCTGAATTTCCTATATACTAAAAAGCCCTTTGGGCAAAATGCACACTCGCACGTATTGTATTTGTCGGCTTTGCCGACCATGCTCGGCGCGAGAGTTTCGCTTGCGAAACTCTTTCTAATAGAATTGATTAATTGTAATAATACATTTTTTGAGACATATATTTAAAATGTACCCATACAATATTCAATTCTATGTAGGAGGATGTCATATGGAAAACTATAATATTTATCAAGATATTGCACAAAGAACAAACGGAGATATTTACATAGGGGTAGTTGGACCCGTTAGAACAGGGAAGTCGACATTTATTAAAAGATTCATGGATCTGCTGGTAATACCTAATATTACTGATAACTACAACAAAGAAAGAGCTAAAGATGAGCTTCCTCAAAGCGCAGCAGGGAAAACCATTATGACTACAGAGCCTAAATTTATTCCCAATGAATCTGTAACGATTTCTCTGAATGATGAGTTGGAGTTTAATGTTCGCATGATTGATTGTGTTGGCTACATGGTTCCAGGTGCAACAGGTCATTTGGAAGGGGAAAATCCCAGAATGGTTCATACACCTTGGTACGAGTATGAAATACCATTTATCGAAGCAGCAGAAATAGGTACAAAAAAAGTAATTAATGATCATTCCACCATTGGAATCGTTGTCACTACTGATGGAACGATAACAGATATTCCAAGGAATGACTATGAAGAAGCAGAACAAAGAGTAATCAATGAATTAAAAGCCATTAATAAACCTTTTGTAGTATTACTAAACTCTGCTAGGCCATATGATCCTCAAACTCAGGAATTAAATCAAGAATTGTCCGAAAGGTACAATGTACCTGTCATTACCTGTAATTGTGCTCAATTAAAAATGGAAGATGTCAATAGAATCATGGAAACTGTATTATATGAATTTCCAATTCAAGAAATTCAATTTGTCTTTCCTAAATGGGTTGAAGCATTGGATACAGATCACTGGATGAAAAAACAACTAATAGCTGCAGTAAAAGACATCATGTATCCTGTTTATAGACTTAGAGAATTGAAAAATTCTATGGAAGATTTTAAAAGCTATGATTTTATAAAGAAAGCCAATCAAGAAAAAATTAATTTAGGAAAAGGTATTGTTCGAATTGAATTATCCACTGCAGATCATTTATTCTACAAAGTATTATCTGAAACCACCGGAATGGAAATAGAAGGAGAACATCAACTGATTTCTCTCATTCGTAAACTGGCTGATACAAAGAGAGAATATGACAAAGTAGCCTATGCTTTGCATGAAGTAAAAGAAAAAGGTTATGGCGTAGTTACTCCAATGTTGGATGAATTAAAACTGGAAGAACCGGAAATTGTTAAACAGGGAAATCGTTTTGGCCTAAAACTTCGTCCCAGCGCACCTTCTATTCATTTAATTCGTGCAGATATAGAAACAGAGGTATCTCCAATTGTAGGTACAGAAAAACAAAGTGAAGAACTGGTGAATTATTTAATGAGCGAATTTGAAACGGATCCCAAGAAAATATGGGAATCTAATATCTTTGGAAAATCTCTTCATGAATTAGTGAATGAAGGACTACAAAATAAACTTTATCGTATGCCTGAAGATGCCCAAATGAAACTTCAAGAAACATTGCAAAAAATTATAAATGAAGGAAGCGGCGGTTTAATCTGTATTATTTTATAGATGCAACCGATTAAAAGCAAAGGTATTTCTCTGAATTTTCAGGGAATGCCTTTGCTTTTTTTAAATCTTGACAAGAAAAAAGCTATGTAATACAATAAAGGAAAATTTATACATTAAAATCCAAAACAGTACACTGATTATCGTTTGATTTAAGAATAAGGGGAGAGAATCATGAAAGAAGAATTATTTATACAATTTAATGGAAAAGAAGTAATAGCATCGGACTTAGTAAAGCAATTTAAAGAAATCTGGAAAAACAAGTCAATGAAAATAAAAGATGTAAAGTCATTAAAATTATATTATAATGTAAATGAAGAAAAATGTTATTATGTTGTAAATGACAATGAAACTGGTTGCTTCTAACACTCTTAAAAGAGTGTTTTTTTACTTGTTTTTTCTGATTATATCCGTTATATTAAAACAAAGTGTTTAATTAAAAATATGTTAAATAAAACGAGATCATATAAAAATATTTCATTATGATTAAGCGTGGGGATTATATGGCGAATATAAAAACTAGAAAAAAAAAGAAAAACCATAGAAAAAACTCAAGAGAGCGTAGAATAGTCATAGGTGGTTTTCTATCAGTCCTTCTCATTATATATTTAGTTGGTTCTGGATTAAAACTAACAAAGAAAGCTCCTTTATCTATTGAAGTTGTGCAATTGGGAAGCATCGATAATAATATCCATGTAAAAGGAATTGTTGTTCGTGATGAAACCATTGTCAAAAGTACTAAAGCAGGGAATATTCAATATTTTATATATGAAGGGGAAAAGGTTAAATCCGGTACTCCAGTTTGTATGGTCGCAAATCATTCAGTACTGTCACAAATTAGCGAAGAACTTGAAAAAATTAATGAAAATATAATAAAAGTACAAGATCAGAGAAAAGATTTTTCTACAGTCCAAAAAGATATTCAAGTTGTCAATTATCAAATAGACGATTTGATTGATAATTTAAGAAATACATATTCAAAAAAAAATTTTGTTCAAATTTATTCGTTAAAAAATTCTATTCAATTAGAAATAGAAAAAAAGAAAATGCTTTTATCTCAGGAGAATTCTTCGTCTCTTAAAAACTTGATTCTGCAAAAAAATACTTACGAAAACCAATTGGCTACGAACTCTGATTTGGTTACAGCGCCAAAAGGTGGAATCATATCTTATTATATTGATGGATTAGAGGGAAAATTTAACCCTGACGCCTTGGAAAACTTAACGATTAAGGATATAGAACAACAATCTGAACCAAAAGATATCAGTCGGGTACAAAATGTAGAAAAAGATGCTCCACTATTTAAAGTCATCAATAACTATGAATGGTATATAGTTGGCAGCCTTTCTAAAGAGTTAGCCGAAGACTGGAATGTCAATGATGAAGTCTTAATTAAATTTAATGAAATACAATCTACTGCTATTAAAGCTAAAGTTTATAAATTAAAAATTCAAGATAGTAACGTCATTTTTGTACTTCGAACGACAGAACAAATGATGCCTTTAATTTCTAAAAGAAATATCGAGTTTGAAATTGTTAGAGAAAACTATGAAGGGATTAAAATCCCAATTAATTCAATTGTTGAAAAGAGCTTTTTGAAAATTCCTAAAGATTATATACAGCAATCCGGGAAACAAACGGTAGTCATTAAAAAGGGAACTGAAAATGATGAGCTCATACCTATTGATGCTGCTTTTGAAGATGCAGAAAATATCTATATTCTTCAAGATGCTTCTTCTATTAATATGTATGACACATTAGTTCTACCGCAAAACGCCCAGTCAGAGTATATTATTAAAGAAAGCCAATCCAGTATAGGAGTATTTGCAGTAAATGGTGGTATCATACGATTTAAAAAGATAGAAGTATTAGTACAAAATAATGATTATGCTATCGTTAAACAGGATACTCCTTCTGGAATAAGATTATACGATCAGATTGTTTCGAATGCAAAAAATGCTAAGGAAAATCAACTTTTAAATCAGTTTCAAATCATCGAAAACGACTAAAAGGGAGGCAAACATATGAATTCTATCAAAGAAAATATTGAAGAAATTAGAAATAGAATTAGAATTGCTGCTGAAAAAAGTGGTCGTACAGAAAAAGAGATTACCTTAATTGCAGTGACAAAAACAATTGATATATCAAAAATTAAAGAAGCTTTATCCTGCAATATATCCCATATAGGAGAGAATAAGGTACAAGAATTACTGAAGAAGTACGATGCTTTTGATTCAGATATTCACTGGCATTTAATAGGACACCTTCAGACAAATAAAGTAAAATATATTATTGATAAGGTTGATTTGATACATTCTGTGGATAGTGAGCGTTTAGCGTATAAAATCAATGAAATGGCAGATAAACATAATAAGATCATGGATATACTATTACAAGTAAATATTGCAAAAGAAGAAACGAAATTTGGATTAATGGTTGAAGAAGTCGAACCTTTAATAGATAAAATAAAAAGTTTGAAGAATATACGGGTCAAAGGTCTTATGACAATAGTCCCATATGAAACAAATCCAGAGAATAATAGGATTTATTTTAGAAATATGAAGCAATTATCTGTTGACATTGCTAAGAGAAATATTGATAATATAAGCATGGAAGTTCTTTCTATGGGAATGACAAATGATTATGAAATTGCAATAGAAGAAGGTTCAAATATGGTAAGAATTGGGACAGGCATATTTGGGCAAAGAAATTATAATGTATAAGGAGGGTGTCAAATGCCTAAAATTTTTGACAAGATGATGGATGTAATGGGATTTGGTAATGGAGAAGACGAGTACGAAGAAGAAGTAGAAGAAATAGAAGAGAAAACGGAAATTCCCCAAATACGTAATTATCACACCAGGAATAATTCTAAAATTGTAAACATACATACAAATGTTCAAATGGAAGTAGTGATTACAAATCCTGAAAAATATGAAGAAGCTCAAGAAGTTTGTGATCATATTAAAGCCAAGAAGCCCGTAGTCATTAATTTAGAAAATTTAGATCATCTTATTGCTCAAAGAGTAATGGATTTTCTAAGTGGTGCATGTTACGCTTTAAATGGAGATGTACAACGGGTTGCCAATAATATATTTATCATTGCTCCGGAAAATGTTGATATAGCTAATAGTTTCAAAGAAGAGTTAAAAACAAAAGGTATAATTCTTCCCTGGATGAGCACTGCAAAGTAATGGAGGCCAATTTATGTATTTAAGTTCAATTTTAAGTTCGGCTTTGACAGTTTTTTTCAATTTACTTGATATGTTGATTTTTGTTAGGGTACTGTTATCTTGGTTTCCTGTTTCTAGAAGTAATCCCTTAGTTGCATTGATTTATCAATTAACTGAACCTATTCTTGGACCTGTTCGAGCCCTTATACAAAGATCTGTTCTTGGTGGAAGAGGCATGATGCTTGATTTCTCTCCTATTATCGCACTGCTTCTTTTGGAATTTATAAAAAACATTTTAATGTATTTAACAACACTTATCTAACTTAATGAAAGGACCAAAATGATTAACAAGGAAATTCATTTAAAGAATTTTAAAGATGCTGATGAAAGATTGCTTGCTAGTAAAATACTGGATCGCGCCAATATTGCATTAAGAGATCACACCAATACATTTACCGATTTTATTGATATGTATAAGTTAGGTAAATATATTTCTATGACCTATGCTATTTCTGACCTTACAATCAAGGCGTTTGGAGGATATGCTGAAAGCGAAAGAAAAATAATAGGGTTTTGTCCGGATTATAGAGAATTACAGGATGAAGATTTTCCGATTACAGCAATTGAAGTGCTTCTTAAGAGTTTTAATGAAGAAACTATATCTCATAGAGATTATTTAGGCTCCATCTTAGGTCTTGGGATAGAAAGAAGTAAAATTGGAGATATCTTAGTATATGAGCAAAAAGCCATATTTTTTGTTCATAAAGATATAGCACCCTATATAGCAAATAATTTGTCTAAAATTAGAAATATAAAAGCGGAAGCAAAAGAAATGTTATTAGAAGAAATCATTCTTCCTCAACCTAAAGTTAAAGAAATTGCTTCTACAGTTTCATCCTTGAGGGCCGATTCGATATTAAGTGCTGGATTTCAGCTATCAAGAAGTAAAATTGTGGATTTAATTAAGTCTGAAAAGGCACTTATCAATGGAGTATTTGCAAACCCTGCCTCCCAAGTTAAAGAGGGAGACTTTTTAACACTTAGAGGTTTTGGGAAAATAAAATTAGTTGAAATTCGAGGGAAAACTAAAAAAGATCGTATAAGTATCGTAATACATCGGTATGTATAGGGGGAACATATGATGCTTACGCCACTGGATATTGAATCACAGGAGTT
>JAAYMW010000114.1 GCA_012521175.1 Candidatus Epulonipiscium sp. | reverse complement strand
TATTCATTACATTCATATCCCCATATTCCCCATCCACTTATTCATAAATAATTTATTTTACAAATCCTATTTCATTCAAAGGCCATATTCTTATAACCGCGTGACCAATGATTTTTGATTTTTCAATGGTTCCGACATCTTGATATCTACTATCGGAACTATTATTTCTATTATCGCCCATAACAAAATATGTATTCTCAGGAATTACAAAAGGAAAAGCAATGTCTCCCCTTGGCTCCATAGTTTCTAAAATATAATCTTCTTTTAAAGGTTTATCATCAATATATACAGTATTATCTTTGATATCAATTGTTTCTCCAGGTAAACCTATAATCCGTTTTATATAATGCTTTGAAGGATCTCCTTTATAAGGAAAAACAATGATTTCTCCTCTCTCAGGATTTGTAAAGCGATATTCGAATTTATTGACAATCAATGCATTACCGTCATGTAAAGTTGGTTCCATGGACGGGCCTATTACTTTTGTATTTTCGAAAATAAATGTTCTAATGAATAATACAATGGCTATGACAATAATAATTTCTTTGATGAGTTCAATAATCTCGGACATTAAAGAAGGTTTTTTAGAATTGTTTTGTTTTTCTTCCATAGTTCGCCACCTTTTTCATACACAAAAAGGGACTCATAAGTCCCCTTTGGTATTAGATAAGTTCTTTTACTTTTGCAGCTTTACCTATTCTAGAGCGGAGATAATTTAATCTAGCTCTTCTAACTTTACCTCTTCTTACAACTTCAATTTTCTCAATGTTAGGTGAATGGAGAGGCCATGTTCTTTCAACACCTACACCATAAGAAATTCTTCTTACAGTAAAGGTTTCACGGATTCCTCCATGTTGTCTTTTCATAACAATACCTTCAAACATCTGGATTCTTTCACGATTTCCTTCTTTTACTTTTGCATACACACGAATCGTATCCCCAACATTAAAAGGAGTAATATCGCTTTTTAACTGTTCATTTTCGATTGCTCTGATAATTTCGTTCATAAGTACCCTCCTTCCATCTTAGACGTTCATGCCTACATATTTAGACAGAGGACCGCCCGTACTCACAATTAAGAAGTATAGCATAACATAAGCTTAATTGCAACGGTATTTTTATTTATTTATGCAAATTATCCATTTTTAATTGATTTATATATTTAATTTCTTCAGGGGTTAAATGAGCTTTTTCTAATAAATCCGGCCTTCTTTGCCATGTACGTAAAAGAGATTGCTCTTTCCTCCATTTTTCTATTTTTGCATGGTGACCTGATAGTAATACTTCCGGAACTTTTCTATCTCTAAAAACAGGAGGTCTGGTGTATTGAGGATATTCTAACAGATGATTTGAAAAGGATTCTTCTTCGAAAGACTCTGGTTTTCCCAGAACCCCAGGAACTAATCTGGATACAGCATCTATTACCACCATTGCTGCCAACTCACCGCCAGTCAGGATATAATCTCCAATAGAAATTTCATCTGTAACAATTTCATCAATCACTCTTTGGTCAATACCTTCATAATGGCCGCATAATATAATTAGATTTTGTTCTTGGGACAATTCTTTTGCAATGGATTGAGAAAAAATTCTTCCCTGAGGAGACATATAAATCACTTTTGGAGAAATGGAATGTTTTGAAATAATACTTTTATACGCATCGTATATGGGCTGAGGCTGCATAACCATACCTGCCCCGCCTCCATAAGGATAGTCGTCTACTTGTCCATGTTTATTGCCTGCAAAATCTCTAATATTAATGCATTCAATATTAATTTTGTTTTCAGATTGAGCTTTCCCAATGATACTATGAGACATGGTAGATTGAATCATTTCAGGAAATAACGTAAGAATATAAAAATTCATTAATCTCTCAATCCTTCCAATAATGATACGAGCATTTTCCTATGATCTAGATCTATATTCAATATACATTCACGGATAGCTGGTATTAGTAATTCTTTAAGTTCCCCTTCTTTTTTTACAACGTATACATCATTACTGCCTGTAAAAATAATATCTGTTATTTTTCCTAAATATTCGTTATTATCTGTGTATACATCCAAATCATATAAATCTCCAATATAATATTCATTTTCCTCTAAAGGAAGAGCAAGTTTCCTTGGGATTTTTATAATACCATTCTTTAAAGTTTCTCCTTCAGTCATGGAAGATATTTCTTTTAACTTTAATATTACAAACTGTTTATGATACCAAACTCTTTCAATGGTATATTTCTTAACTTCATTTCTGTTTTCAATATATATCTCTTTTAATAACTCAAAGCGTTTAGGATCATCTGTTGTGGGAATTACTCTCACATCACCACGAATCCCTTGAGTATTTACAATTTTGCCGATTTCTATATAGGCAGACAATAAAAACCCTCCTTAGAGCTGGTTCACAAAAGCAAATTTTAAAAAGGTTAGGAGCATTACCCCCTAACCTTATGTTTATTGTAAGATTTCAACGACCACTCTCTTGTTTTCACGAGTTGCAGCCGCTTTTACTACTGTACGAATTGCTTTAGCAATTCTTCCTTGTTTTCCAATAACTTTTCCCATATCTTCAGGTGCAACTTTTAATTCTAGGATAACTGAACGTTCTCCTTCTATCTCATTTACTTCTACAGCTTCGGGATGATCCACTAAAGCTTTTGCAATCATTTCAACGAGATCTTTCATTCTTAACACCTCCGCAACTCTTTTAACTATTGGAGTACATTAGCTTTCTTAAGTAAAGCTCTCACTGTGTCGGAAGGTTGAGCACCATTTTTGAGCCATTTTTGAACAAGCTCTTCATTCACTTTTAATTCAATTGGATCTTTTGTTGGATCGTAATATCCAACTTCTTCAATGAATCTTCCATCTCTAGGAGATCTTGAATCTGCTACAACAATTCTATAGAAAGGAGCTTTTTTAGCACCCATTCTTCTTAATCTCATTCTAACTGCCATTACATTTTCACCTCCTTAATAAAATATACAGCAAAATATATTACATAAAAGGAAGTTTAAATTTTCCTTTTTTGCCTTTAGTCATATCAGAAAATTGTTTCATCATTTTTCTCATTTGTTCAAACTGTTTAACCAATCGATTGACTTCTTGAAGATCTCTTCCACTTCCAGCAGCAATTCTTTTTTTTCTTGAACCATTTAAAATAGAAGGATCTTTTCTTTCTTCTTTAGTCATAGATCTTATAATGGCTTCAACATGGGCAATTTCTTTTTCATCAATTTCGATATCACCTAATTTTTGCATATTCATTCCAGGAATCATACCCAAAATTTGATTTAATGGGCCCATTTTTTTTACCTGTTGCATTTGTTCTAAGAAATCATCAAAATCAAATTCCATTTTTCGGAATTTTTCTTCCAAAGCCGAAACCTTTTTGGCATCAAAACTCTGTTGGGCCTTCTCAATAAGAGTTAAAACATCACCCATTCCCAATATTCTTGAAGCCATTCTATCAGGATAAAATGGTTGAAGATCTTCTAATTTTTCTCCTAACCCCACATATTTTATTGGCTTTTGAGTCACTGAACGAACAGATAATGCTGCTCCGCCCCGGGTGTCTCCATCCAATTTGGTCAGTATTACGCCATCAATTCCTAATTTCTCATTAAAACTCTCAGCAACATTGACTGCGTCTTGACCAGTCATTGCATCCACGACAAGAAGAATTTCCTGAGGCTTTACAACAGATTTGATTTGTTCTAACTCATCCATCAATTTTTCATCAATATGAAGACGACCAGCGGTATCGATGATCACAACATCGTTATGATTCATATCTGCATATTGAAGCGCAGCTTTTGCAATATCTACCGGCTGCTTGGAATCTTCTACAGAGAATACGGGAATACCTACTTGTGAACCTACTACCTGAAGTTGTTTAATAGCTGCTGGGCGATAAACATCACAGGCAACCAATAACGGTTTTTTACCCATCTTCTTTATTTGTCCACCAAGTTTAGCAGAAGTAGTTGTTTTCCCAGCTCCTTGCAAACCTACCATCATATATACAGTAGGAGGATTATTAGAAAAAGTCAATTTACTTTGGGTACTTCCCATCAAATCAATTAACTCTTCATGCACAATTTTAATAACTTGTTGTCCTGGTGTTAAGCTTTCCAATACATCATGCCCAACAGCTCTTTGTTTTATTTTATCAATAAATGATTTAACTACTTTAAAGTTAACATCCGCTTCTAATAAAGCCAATTTTACTTCTCGCAGTGCAGCATTAACATCTTTTTCCGTTAATTTCCCTTTACTCTTTAGTTTTTTAAATACATCTTGAAGCTTGTCGGACAAACTTTCAAAAGCCATGGATCAAGCCTCCCAATCATTCATCTAATATTTTATACGCAATATTTTTCATATCTATAATTTGAGATTTGATTTTCTGCGGGTCATTAAAGTTCTTTTCCATTTCATCCATGATTTGAATCATTTCTTTAATGGAATGTTTATTTTCAAGAAAACGTTCAACCAAATGTAAGGTTTCTTCGTACTGAGTTAAAATGTTTTCTGAACGCTTTAAAATATCGTAAACTCCCTGTCTGCTGATTTGAAATTGTTCAGCAATTTCAGCTAAAGATAAATCATTTTGATAATATAATTCAAAAACATTTTTCTGTTTGTCAGTTAATAATTCTCCATAAAAATCGTAGAGGAGAGTGATTCTTAAAATATCATCCATAAGATCACCAAAACTTTTTGTATAAGTGTAAAGGGAATATCCTTTACGTGATTATTCTAAAGAAAAAGTAGCTTTTTGTCAAGTACAATTTTTACAAGGAATCATTATTTTCTTCTACAAATAGGGCTTTAGCAAATTCTTCAGGTTTAAAGGGTTGCAAATCATCAATGCCTTCACCTACACCTATGTATTTTACAGGAATATTCATTTCAGAATTTATGGCAATAATAATACCGCCCTTTGCTGTTCCATCCAATTTTGTTAAAACAATACCTGTGATATCTGCTACTTCTTTAAATAATTTAACTTGTTGTAATGCGTTTTGACCAGTTGTTGCATCAAGAACCAATAAAACCTCTTTTCTAGCTTCAGGATATTCCCTGCTAATAACTCTAAATATTTTTCTCAATTCTTCCATCAAATTCTTTTTATTATGCAATCTCCCTGCAGTATCACAGATTAAAACATCTATCTTTCGAGATTTTGCTGCTTGTACAGCATCAAATATAACTGCAGCTGGGTCAGAATTTTCCTGATGACGAATAACATCAACCCCTGCTCTTTTTCCCCATACTTCAAGTTGATCTATGGCTGCTGCACGAAAAGTATCCGCTGCTGCCAACAGTACTTTTTTATTTTGCTGCTTCATATTATGGGCTAATTTACCTATAGTCGTTGTTTTACCAACTCCATTAACGCCAATAACTAAAATAACAGTAGGCCCTTCGTCTACATGAATTTCATGATCGCCTCGTTCTAGAAGCTTAGAAATCTCTTCAACAAGAAGTTTTTTTAGTTCTGCTGCATCAGTAATTTTTTGTTCTTTTACTTTTACTCGGAGATCATTAATAATCTTTAGCGTAGTTTCTACACCTATGTCTGCCATAATGAGTGCTTCTTCTAATTCTTCAAATAAGTCCTCATCGATCTTTTTAAAGGACTTTAGAACTTGATCAATACCATCCATTATATTGCTTCTAGTCTTGGTCAGACCTTTAACAAGCTTAGCAAAAAAGCCCATTTGGGGTTTGGATATCTCTTCAGTTGCTTCTTCACTGTTCACATTTTCTAAAGCTGATTCTGTTATAGCGTCATTTTCAATGTCATTGTCCATGGCATTCTCTTCGAAGATTAAATTTTTTTCTTCACTTTCTGGAGGATTACTTATTTCTTCTTCCTCATCATCTGTATTTTGAACTTCTTCAGAATGATGAAGGATTTCTTCATCTTGATTATCTGTTTCTAAAACTTCTTCTTGTTCTTCTTGATGTTGAAGTTCAGTACTTTGTTCATTCTGGTTTTTATCTTTTCCAAACCATTTTTTAAATAGTCCCATGTTTTCACTCCTTATATTAACTTGCTTCTTCATTCTCCTGTACATCAGAAAGTTTAACCGAGAGTAATTTTGAAATGCCTTGTTCTTGCATGGTTACTCCATACAAGGTATCAGCTACTTCCATAGTTCCTTTTCTATGGGTAATGACAATGAACTGCGTCTGATCACCAAACCTTTTTAAATAGTGTGCGAAACGATTAACATTGGCATCATCTAAAGCTGCTTCTATTTCATCTAGTATACAAAATGGAGATGGTTTCATTTTTAAAATTGAGAATAAGAGTGCGATAGCAGTTAAGGCTCTTTCTCCTCCTGATAAAAGCATCATATTCTGAAGTTTTTTACCTGGAGGTTGAGCGATAATCTCAATTCCCGATTCCAGAACATTTTCCTCTTCCGTCAATTGAAGATGGGCTTGTCCTCCGCCAAACAATTCTCTAAATACTTCATTAAAATTAGATGAAATAACAGCAAAATTTTCTTTGAACTGTTTTTCCATAGAGGTTGTTAAATCTTGAATAATATTGCGAAGTTTATGTTCGGCATTAAGAATATCTTCTTTTTGGGTGGATAGAAACTCATATCTTTCCTTTACTTTTTCATACTCATTGATTGCATTTAAATTAATATGGCCTAAATTTCTGATTTGAGCATTATATTCTGCAGACAATTTTTTCATTTGTGTTATAGAACCCATATCTTGTTTAAAGTTTAAGGCAGAGTTGTAGGTTTCTTCGTATTCTTCCCAAATATGATTAAACAAATTTTCCTGTTCGAATTTAAATTTTGTTTTCTTGTTTTCTATTCGATGTATTTCTTGCTGAATAAGTTCAATTTTTTTTGTGGTATGTTCTATTTTTTCTTCATGTTCTTGAAGGTTTATTAAACTTTGTTTTTTAGATTCTTGCAAACCATTTTGACTTTCAGTTTTTTCTTTTAAAGATAAATATAAATTTTCTATTCTATTCTTATTCTCTTGAATTTCTTTTTGTTTTAGTTCTGTTTCTATAAAGCAATTTTTTATTTCTTCTTCTTTTTTCTGCTTTTCTAAAATTAAATTTTGAATCTCATCTTCTATTCGTTTCATATTTTCATTCATATGATTATTATTTTGTTCTAAAGATGAAATCTGAATTTTTAACTCCGTAATGCTCTGTGTTAAATCTTCTTTTAAAGCACGTTCACTTTGTATATGAGATTGATGGGTATCTACTTTACTGTGAATCTCTACAATGTCTTTCTCAATAGTGTCGAGGAGCATATTTCTTTCTGATAGCTTAGCCGATATATCTTTGTATTGAATCTCTAATTGTTCTTCTTCTAGTGTAAATTGCTTTTTCTTTTCTTCTATTCGTGAAATTGCTTCTTTACATTGCTGTATTTCGTGATTTCTCGATATGATCTCAATATTAAGTTTCTGAAGTATTGATTTTTTATTTTCAATTTCCCTTAAATTTTGATTCTTAATCTTTTCATACTGTATCAATTCATTTTTGGCTTCTTCTAATTGATGTATCACAGCATTCAATTCAGTGGTTAATTCTCTAAGCTCTCTGGATCTGGAAAAGATATTGCTTGATTTTTGGTAGATGCTTCCTCCAGTCATGGAACCACCGACATTTAAAACATCTCCCTCCAGGGTAACTATTTTATATTTATGATCATATTTTTTTGCAAGAGTTATTCCACAATCGAGGTCTTTAACAACGATAACTCTGCCTAATAAATAAGAAATAACGTTATGATAGATTGGTTCATAGCTAATAATAGAAGAGGCAATCCCAAGAACACCATCTTCTTTTAACAGCTGATGCTTTTCTTTTCCTAATTCTTTTCCCTTTATTGCAGAAAGAGGTAAGAAAGTAGCCCGTCCTAATTGATTTTTTCTTAAATATTCAATCACTTTTTTTGAAACTTCTTCATTAGTGGTAACAATATTTTGCATACTACTTCCAAGGGCAACCTCAATAGACGTTTCATATCCATCAGGAACTTTAACGAGTTCAGCAACCACACCACAGATACCTTGCCAATGCTGTGGATTTTCTTGCTTTAAGCGTAAAATATTTTTAACACTTTTGTTAAAACCTTCGTATTCTTTTTCCATTTGATCTAAAATCTGTTGTCTGGATTTCATTTGATGCATTTTCTCTGTTAAGTTGCCAATACTATTGGATTGCTGATGGATTACTTCAAATATATGTTCATTATGCATTATTAATGCGTCTATATCATTTTGTATAGCTTGTATTTTCCCTCTCTTGTCCTCATGCATCTTATTGAGAGCTTTTAAATGGACAGTTTGCTCTTTATGTTGAGTCTTAATACGGCTTTTTTCAATTTCTATTTGGCTCCTGCGATTTTCTATCTGCTCTAAAAAGCCTTTCATTTTCTGTATACTGCTTTTTAGTTCTGAAGATTGATTCATTTTTTCGATTATATCAGATTTAAATTTTTCAATTTCAGTTTCACTGGTTGACAGTAATTTTGTAAGTTCGTTAAATTGTACTTCCTTTTCTGCTAAAATCTGTTTCTTACTATTTAATTCCAAAGTAAGTCCCTTCGCTTTAAAAGAAAGCTGAACTTTTTCCTCATCCTTTTGAATAACTTTATCTTGAATTTGGTCGCATTCATTTTGAAGTCTGCGGATATCTTGATTCAAATGATGTATATCTTGAAGGATTGCCTTATTATCCCCTTCTATTTTTTCGATGAGCATTTTTATGTCTGAAATATTATTTTGAATTTGAAATATTTCTTCTTCAGTCTTATCTATTTCTTTTCGAAGCCTGGTATAATCTTCTTTCTGCTTAGTGTACAGATCTTTTTGGCGCATTAATTCTTCTTCATTAATAGAAAGTGATTCTTCTAGGGATGACAGTTCCTTTCTTAAAATATCCGCTTCTTCAATAAAAATATTTAAATCAACAACTTTTAATTTTTCTTTAATACTTAAATATTCTTTTGCTTTTTCTGCTTGAATAGATAAAGGTTGTATTTGCTTTTCTAATTCGGAAATAATGTCTTCTACTCGTATCAAATTCTGTTTTTCTATTTCCAGTTTTTTTTCTGCTTCCAATTTACGATTTTTATATTTTACAATTCCTACGGCCTCTTCAAATAAAAATCTTCTATCTTCTGGCTTACTACTGAGTATTCTATCAATTTGACCTTGTCCAATAATGGAATAGCCCTCTTTTCCCACACCTGTATCCATAAATAATTCATATATATCTCTTAAACGGCAGGAGGTCCCATTGATAGAATATTCACTTTCCCCAGATCTATATACCCTTCTTGTAACACTTACTTCACCAAAAGAAATAGGTATTTTCCCATCCGAGTTGTCTAAAGTAATCGTCACTTCCGCAAATCCAAGAGGTTTTCTGTTTTGAGTTCCGGCAAAAATAACATCTTCCATTTTTGCACCTCTTAGCGTTTTGGCACTTTGTTCACCTAATACCCATCTAATAGAGTCTGCAATATTACTTTTTCCACTTCCGTTGGGCCCAACTACGGCACTAATACCTTTATTAAAATCTAGCTTTAAGGTATCAGCAAAGGACTTAAAGCCTTGTATTTCTAATCTTTTTAAATACATAAATTTCACCTCAAAAATGAATGGAGTGCGTTAAAGGCTGCATTTTGTTCCGCTTCCTTCTTACTTCTACCTTTCCCTTGTCCAAGTACAGTACCATTATGTCTTACTTCAACAAAAAACTCTTTGTTATGATCGGGACCAATTTCATTGATAGTATGATAATCAATTGGAGAAGAACTTGTTTTTTGAATTTTTTCTTGTAAAAGTGTTTTATAATCCATATACATATTGTTATTTTTAATGTATTCAATGGATGGAATTAACACTTTTTGTACAAACTTTATGGCACTTTCCATTTTACCATCCAGATAAATTGCGCCTAATAATGCTTCGAAGGTATCAGCTAAAATAGAAATCCGTTCTCGTCCACCGGATAACTCTTCCCCTTTTCCAAGGTAAATAAACTCCCCTAAATGTATTTTCAGGGCAACATCTGCCAAAGAGGGTTCACATACTATACTTGCTCTGAGTTTCGTTAATTCCCCTTCCGGCATATCAGGATATTTGTGAAAAATATAATCGCTGATAATCAGATCTAAAATGGCATCCCCAAGAAATTCTAATCGTTCATTATTAGGTAGATAATGTTTTTTATTTTCATTGGAATATGAACTATGGGTTAAAGCCTCCATGATCCAGTTGCGATTTTTAAATGAATAGCCAATAATCTTTTCTAAATCCTCAATTTTTCTGGGATTCGATTTTTTCATTATTTCTTGCCTCCATAAATAATTTATACAATAATAAAAGTCCCTTTTAGAGGACTTTTTATTCAGAAGCAACTGCATTTTTAATATATTCTACTGCATCACCTACAGTTGTGATTTTTTCAGCATCTTCATTTGATATTTCCATATCAAATTCTTCTTCTAATGCCATAATAATTTGAAAAATATCCAAAGAATCTGCACCTAGATCATCTTGAAAAGATGTTTCTTCGGTAATTTCTGATTCTTGAATATTAAGCTGTTCAGCAATAATTTCTTTCACCTTTTTAAGTATCATGTAATCACCTCTTCCAGATTTTATACTTTGATAATAGTATATACTCATTAAGCCGTCAATATGAAAATGTATTATTGATTTATTTTTTGTTCAATTTGCTCTACGATCTTTTGTTGTTTGAATTTGATTGCCTGTCGAATAGCACTGCCAATTGCCTTGGCATTTGAACTTCCATGGGCTTTTACCACTAAGCCTTGGAGTCCCAACATGGGTGCCCCGCCATATTCATTATAATCAAATCGATGTTTTACTCGCTTAAAAGCAGACTTCGACATTAATGCTCCTATTTTTGAAAATGTACTTCTCATAAGCTCTTCTTTTATGATGTCAAATAAAGATAGTCCAAATCCTTCTGTATATTTTAAAATGATATTTCCTACAAATGCATCACATACAATAACATCTGCTTTTCCATAAGGAATATCTCTTGCTTCTATGTTTCCTATAAAGTTAAGATCTAATGCCTCAAGTAATGAATAGGCTTCTTTGGTTAACTGATTTCCTTTTTCTTTTTCTGCACCTACATTAACCAATCCTACTTTAGGCGAAGAAATACCTATAATGTTCTCCATATAAATCGAACCCATTTGAGCAAACTGGGCTAAGTATGAGGGTTTCGAATCCATATTGGCTCCACAATCTATGAGTAAAGAAAAACCTCTTTTATTCGGAATAAGAGGAGCAAGAGCAGGTCGTTCTACACCTTTAATACGTCCCACAAGAAAAGTACCTCCTGCAAGAAGAGCTCCCGTACTTCCAGCAGAGATAAAAGCATCTGCTTCTTTTTGCTTTAATAGATTTAATCCCACAACCATTGAGGAATCTTTTTTCTTTCTTATTGCAGTCACTGGAGAATCTTCCATCGTGATAACTTCAGAAGCATGAATAATAGATATTTTGGATTGCTCGTAAGAATACTGGCTTAGCTCATTTGCTATCTGATTTTCGTTTCCAACTAGAATAATTTTAATGTCATGCAGATTAGCCGTTTCAACACAACCTTTAACTATTTCATGAGGGGCATGATCGCCTCCCATGGCATCCACAGCAATAATTGTTCTATTTGACATACTATCCTCCATTCTGTCTTTTGGACATTTATTAGGAAGTGAAAAGAAGATTTTATGTATAAAAAAGACAGCCAAAGCTGTCTTTTTAGTCTTAATTATTCTACATCTAATACTACTCTTTTATTATATGTTCCACAAGCTTTACATGCTCTGTGAGGCATCATTGCTTCTCCGCATTTTGGACATTGAACCAAATTTGGTGCAGTTAATTTCCAATTTGCTTTTCTTTTATCTCTTCTAGCCTTGGATGTTTTTCTTTTTGGTACAGCCATTTCTACACCTCCTTATCATTCTCAAAACTCTATAATAGAAAACACTTGAAGTGGAAGATCTATTCAGAATCTTTAAAGAAGGTCCTTAAAACTGTAAACCGTGGATCTATATTGCTATCCTTACAGTCACACGTACCTTCATTAAGATTTTGTCCACACTGAGGACAAAGTCCTTTACATTGTGTATCACATACTGTTTTCATAGGTATGTTCAACAAAATAGCATCAATGAACATTGGGGTTAAATCTATTTCACTTCCACTATTAACTTTATGAATTTCTTCTTCATCGATTGATTCACTACTGAACTTCTCTTTAATATTTATCGATAAAGAGGTTTCCACTGGTTTTGTACAACGATCACAGTACAATTCTAAAACAGTCGAAAGAAAACCATTCAAACAAAGCGCTTTACCATCATTTACCATTTTTCCGGTAAAATGAATAGGTTTAAGAAGCTTTATTTTTCCAAAACTCGATTCTATGAAATCTATCTTTTCTTCAAAAGATAATTCCATAATTGAATCAGGCACTTTAATGATTTTTGACACATTTACTATCATTATATCACCCCTGCAGGTTCACTCTTGATATTATACATACAGGGATATTATTTGTCAATAAATTATTTTCTGAGCAAATTCTTGGTTTCACGAGCAATCATTAATTCTTCGTTAGTAGGAATAACTAATGTTCGAACCTTTGCTCCTTCTGCAGAGAAATCTCTTTCTATGCCTCTGCATTGATTTTTTTCTTCATCAACTTTAACTCCAAGGAATTCTAAGTATTTGCATACATCCCTGCGAACTTCATGGTTGTTTTCACCCAAACCTGCAGTGAAAACTATTGCATCAAGACCATTCATAGCTGCAGCATAAGCACCTACATATTTTGCAACCGTGTAATTGAATACGTCCATAGTCAGTGCTGCTCTTTCGTTTCCTTCATGCATTGCATCTTCAATGTCTCTGAAATCGCTGGATATTCCTGATAATCCAAAAACTCCAGATTTTTTGTTTAGCAAATTATCAACTTCTTGTGCTGAAAGATTTTCTTTTTCCTGCAAATAAGTTACAATAGCAGGATCGATATCTCCACAACGTGTTCCCATAACTAAACCAGCTAAAGGAGTAAAGCCCATACTGGTATCAACTGATTTTCCGTTTTTTACCGCACAGACACTAGCTCCATTTCCTAAATGGCAAGTAACAATTTTTAATTCTTCAATAGGCTTCCCAAGCAATTCTGCTGCCCTGTAAGCAACATATTTATGAGAAGTTCCATGGAATCCATAACGTCTGATTTTATGCTTTTCATACAATTCATATGGTATTGCATATAAATATGCATAATCAGGCATACTTTGATGGAAAGCAGTGTCGAATACGCCCACCATAGGTGTATTTGGCATTAACTGTTGACAAGCCTGAATACCTATTAAGTTTGGTGGGTTATGTAATGGCGCTAATTCGCTGCAGACTTCAAGAGCTTTTATAACTTCTTCATCTATAATAACGGATCCACTAAAGCTTTCTCCACCATGGACAACTCTGTGCCCAACAGCAGAAATGTCATCCATGCTTTTAACAACTCCGTAATTTTCATCTGTTAAAGCATCTATAACCATTTTTACTGCTTCTTTATGATTGGGCATTGGTGATTCAATAATAACAGTATCCTTTCCCAAAGGAGTATGTTTAAGTCTAGAGCCCTCAATGCCAATTCTTTCGCATAGGCCTTTTGCATATACTTTTTCTTCTTCCATATTAATTAATTGATACTTAAGAGAAGAACTTCCACAATTGATTACAAGAATGTTCATCGATAATCGTCTCCTTAAATCTCACATAATATTAAAGTTATCTAACATTACTTTTTTATTCGGATAATTGAGCTTGAACGCAAGTAATAGCAACAACCCCTACAATGTCTTCAGCAGAGCAACCTCTTGATAAATCATTAACTGGTTTTGCAATTCCTTGGGTAATTGGACCGTAAGCTTCAGCTTTAGCCAATCTTTGAGTTAATTTATAACCGATATTTCCCGCATCCAAATCAGGGAATATAAGAACATTTGCTCTTCCTGCTACGTCACTTCCTGGCGCTTTACTTGCACCAACGCTTGGGACAATCGCTGCATCCAGCTGCAATTCTCCATCTAATTTTAAATCTGGTGCCAATTCTTTTGCAATCTTTGTAGCTTCAATGACCTTGTCTACATCTGGATGACTTGCGCTGCCTTTAGTGGAGAATGAAAGCATACCAACAACAGGTTCTTCTCCCACTAAAGCTTTAAATGATTTTGCTGAACTTATGGCTATAGCAGCTAATTCTTCTGCATTTGGATTAGGAACAAGTCCTGAATCGCCAAAGATAAATATTCCATTTGAACCATATTCACAATCAGGAACAACCATTACGAAAAATGCAGATACTAATTTTGTATTAGGTGCTGTTTTTAAAATTTGAAGAGATGGTCTAAGGACATTAGCAGTTGAGTTCACTGCTCCTGCTACCATTCCATCAGCAATGCCTTTTTTAACCATCATTACTCCAAAATAAAGAGGATCTTGAAGTAATTTGGCTGCCTGTTCCCTGGTCATACCTTTACTTTTTCTTAATTCAACTAATGTTTCAATAAAATCTTCCATTTGCGCGTAATTAGCAGGATCAATAATTTCTGCACCAGAAATGTCTAACCCCTCTGCTTTTTCTAATATAGCTTCTTTGTTTCCAACTAAAATGATATTGGCTAATTCTTCTTGTAATATAATTTGCGTTGCTTCCAGAGTTCTTCTTTCTAATGATTCTGGTAAAACTATAGTTTTTTTATCAGCTTTTGCCTTTTGCTTAATAGATTGTAAAAAGTCCACAATATTACTCCTTTCAATATTACTCTTTTATTTATTATAAACAAGTTGCTCATTGTATACAATAGTCTTATGCAAAGTTTAGCACTTTTTTAGTTTTTATACTTCTATTGACATGAAATATTATGCAGAGATAATAAAAATATAGTAAAATAGTTTAAAATCATTCAATAAGGAGTATTTCAATGAAAATTGTAGGTTTAATAACAGAATATAATCCTTTTCATAATGGACATTTATATCATGTTCAAAAATCTAAAGAAGTCACCGGAGCTCAATATTCCATTGTTGTTATGAGCGGTAATTTTGTACAAAGAGGCGAACCAGCTATCGCAGATAAATGGGTAAGGACAAAAATGGCCTTACATTGTGGTGCTGATTTAGTCATTGAATTACCCGTTGTCTATGCCACGGCCAGTGCAGAATTTTTTGCCTTTGGGGCAGTATCTCTGCTTCATAAAACTGGAATGGTAGATTCCATTTGTTTTGGAAGTGAACATGGTAATTTAATGTTATTATCACAAATAGCGGATTTTTTATGCGGTGAATCGAAGGATTTTCAAGAGAATCTTAAAAAACATTTATCCGAGGGGCTTCCTTTTCCTTCAGCTAGGACTGAAGCTTTATTTAATCTTTTAAACCAAAAATATTCTTTTAGAAATAATGAGAATGAATTAAAGACATTGTTATCTTCCCCGAATAATATTTTAGGCATTGAGTATATTAAAGCACTAAAAAATTTAAAAAGTTATATTAAACCTTATACCATTCAAAGAATAGTAGCTTCCTATCACTCAGCAGATATTGAATCTTCCATTGCCTCAGCCACAGCTATAAGGAATACTTTTAAAAATAAATCTGTACACGAGTTAAGCAAAGCAATGCCTGAGGAATGTTTTGAGTTGTTTATGGAAGCCGTCAAGGAAGGTGTTGCCCCCATTTATTTTGATGATTTTTCACCAGATCTTCAGTATTTGCTTAGGACAACATCTCAAGAAAATTTACGTCATATTAGAGAAATTTCCGAGGGATTAGAAAATAGAATTTTAGAACATGCTTCAAAGAATTTTTTGATCAGTGAACTTACTAAAGCAATCAAAACAAAGAGGTATACTTTCACCAGAATTCAACGTGCATTAATGAATATTATTCTTCAAATCTCTTCCAAAGATTTTTTGGAGATTCAAAACAATGGAGGTCCCCAATATATACGAATCCTAGGTTTTAGAGAAAGCGCCCGTCCTTTGTTAAAAGAATTGAAACAAAACTCCATGCTTCCAATTGTCTCAAATTTTAGAAAAGCCTACAATAAATTCAAAGGACTGCCTAAAAAAATGCTTGAAATAGAAGCAATTTCTACAGATATTTATAGGCTTCATGCTCCTAATCCATCTCAAAGATTAATTGGAACAGAATTTACTTCTCCATTAATTATTTTAAATAAATGAAATATATATATATAAACAAGTTTTCAAAAACATATCTAAAAAGAATGAATTGAAAACATATGGGGGGAAATTCCATGGGGACACAAAAAAACCCTTTAAAAGGATCTAAACTTTTTTTTATTGGCATTGTTATTTTCACAGTGGGCGGCATAATCATTTTTCCTCAAGAGGTATTTAATGCTTCAAAAAAAGGACTTTTATTATGGTTTAATACAGTATTTCCTTCTTTATTTCCCTTTATGGTAGGCACCTATCTTTTGATTGAACTAGGGGTAGTTCGTTTTATAGGAATACTGTTTGAACCCATTATGCGTCCCATTTTTAATGTTCCGGGAGTTGGAGCATTTGCATGGATAATGGGACTAATTTCGGGCTATCCAGTAGGTGCTAAAATTACGGCTGATTTACGCACAAAAGGGCAAATTACTCAAGCAGAAGCCCAGCGCTTAGTTGCCTTTTCAAATAACAGTGGTCCTCTTTTTATCTTGGGCGCCGTATCCGTAGGAATGCTTTCAAATCCTGGAGTAGGAATCTTTCTTTTAGGCATACATTATTTATCGTCTTTTTCAGTAGGCCTTTTGTTTAGATTCTATAACAGAGAAAATATACGCACAAGTAAAAGAAATAAACAGCTTTTTAAAGAAGCGTTTAAACAGTTTACATTAGAACAAAAAAATCAATCAAAAAAAATGGGGACTGTTCTAAAAGAAAGTATTATGCATTCTATGGATTTAATTGTTCAAATCGGAGGATTTATTATATTATTTTCCGTAATAGCCGAATTGTTAAAAGTATTTTCGATAATGGATCTATTTAACCAAATTTTATACCCTGTTTTTTCTTTTATAGGATTTGATAGAAGTCTAATCAATGGATGGGTTCTTGCAATAATAGAAATCACAAATGGAATAAATATGATTGGCTCATCTTCTGCTCCCTTTTATCAGCAATTGGTTCTTATCAATTCAGTTATAGCATGGGGAGGCATATCCATCCTGATGCAAACTGTTAGTGTTATCAGTCATTCAGACATTAAAGTTTCTATTTATGTCCTGGCTAAGTTTATTCAATCCATTTTTGCTATTATTTATTCGATTCTTCTTTATCCTTATATAAAAAACTTTCAAACCCATTCAGTTGTTAATACCTTTAAGTATTTTCATTCGCAAAATCAATTGTTACAAACATGGAGTTACATTTGTAGTTGCTTATGCATTTTATTCGTTATATTAAATCTTATTTCAAGAAAAAAAACGTGCAAAAAGCGCACGTATTACTAATTATTTTTGTGAATTCCCTTTTAGTTCCTGGCGATTTTCATAAATGGTGTTGATCGTTTGTCCCAAATAATTTTCTAAGTCCGATGTTTCCTTATGTATTTTTTCTAAAGCTTGTTTAATATTATTTTCAACCAAAGATAAAATTTCATCTGCGTAATCTATAGCGCCTAGACGCATTTGTCTAGAATTTTCTTTTGCATTTTCAATGATTTCTTCTGCCTGTTCATAAGCTCTCTTTGTAATTTCATTTTCATCGACCAGTTTTGCTATTCTTTCATCGGCTTCTTTCATGATGCCTTCTGCTTCTTTTTGTGCATCAATCAAAATTTTGTTTCTTTCTTCGATTACCCATTTTGATTGTTTAATTTCATTAGGCAATTTTAAACGAATATCTGTAATAATTTCTAAAAGTTCGTCTTTATCCACCATTACTTTCCCAGTAAAAGGTACAGTACTGCTACCGTCTAAAATATCCTCTATTACATCTAATAACTGCAATATGCTATCCATATTATCCCACCTCACATAAATTTTGTACGTAAATAGTCTGCAACCTTCGACGGAACTAAAGCATTGATATCTCCGCCAAATTGTGCAATTTCTTTAACCATACTGGAACTTAAAAATGAATATTGTACATTGGTTGCAAGAAAAATGGTTTCAATATCACTATTTAGATATTGATTGGTCTGTGCCAATTGAAGTTCGTATTCAAAATCAGTTACAGCTCTTAATCCTCTGATAATAACATTGGCATTTTTTTGTTTCGCAAATTCGACCAAAAGACCTGAAAAAGATTCAACACTAACATTGGGCAAATCGTCTGTTACACTCTCTAAAAGCTGAATACGTTCTTTAAGAGTTAAAAGAGGCTGTTTTCTAACATTACACAATACCCCTACAATTAAATAATCGACAAGTTTAGATGATCTTTTAATAACATCAAGATGTCCGTAAGTAACAGGGTCGAATGTACCGGGATAAATTCCGATTTTCATATTTGATCCTCCAATAATTTTAAAAATGTCATCGTAGTAGTCTTATAGTTTTTTTCTTTCCATAATTGAAACTTGTACAAATTTGAAATAGGTTTTTCAGAAGAATGTTCAATAATAATATAGCCAGAATCATTTAATAGTCCATAATCAGCAATTTTTATGATTGTCTCATCAATAATATCCTGCGCGTAAGGAGGATCCATAAAAATAATATCAAATCGTTCATTTTTTTGTTTTAAAAAATCTAATCCTGCATTGACGCTACACTGATATACGACTCCTAAATGATTTAATTTTGTATGTATTAAATTTTCTTCGATAATTTTTTTACATATGGAAGATTTATCAATAAATACAGCTTTTTTTGCGCCTCTACTTAATGCTTCGATACCTATGGCTCCTGTTCCACTAAACAAATCAAGAAAGGCACAATCATATAAATCACCAGCTATGATATTAAATAGGGATTCTTTAATTTTGTCTGTTGTAGGACGGGTATCTAATCCTTTTGGTGCTTTTAACTTATGTCCCTTTGCACTGCCTGCAATTACTCTCAATATAGTCCCTCCATTATAAATAAGTACTTACTCATATAATTTACAAATATCAACAAAAAACTCATTTTTACTTATTACTTTAATTTTATAATAAACTGAATAAATGTCAATTATTATGTACATAATATTATTGAATCCCCTTAATATTCTTCTTTTATTTCTCCTCTCCCTTAAAATGCACTGATTATTTACTAATCGGTGTATTTTTATTGTATATTGAAAAAGGAATGACAAAAGTCATTCCTTTTTCAATATTTTATATTTATTTTATTGTTTAAAGAGTTGTGTTACCTGCCATTTGCTGTTCTTGTTGTTCGATCATTTTTTTAACCATATATCCGCCGATAGAACCAGCTTGAGCAGATGTTAAGTCTCCATTATATCCTTGTTTTAAAGGTACTCCAATTTCATTTGCAACTTCATATTTAAATTGTTCTAAAGCTGCCCTTGCTTGAGGTACTGCTTTTCTATTTCTGCTTGCCATAATAAAACCCTCCTTTTAAATTTAAAGATGATTTTGTACCATTTTTTTATTAGGTACACTAGTATTATGTGCAGTTTTTTGTCGAATATGATTGTTAAAATATAGAAGTATTATAGTGAAATATCTTTTATTTTTTTATAAAATCCATCAGCTTTTTTATGAAAAAATAAAAGATATTTCACTATA
>JAAYMW010000113.1 GCA_012521175.1 Candidatus Epulonipiscium sp. | reverse complement strand
CTCGCACATTTCTGCAAACTTACTGTTTTCCGATAAAAAGCCAAAGCCCGGGTGAATGGCCTGAGCCCCTGTAAGGATGGTGGCACTTATGATATTTTCCATATTAAGATAACTGTCTTTTCCTTTAGGTGGCCCAACACATACGGCTTCATCTGCCATCTGAACATGCAGGGCATCTTTATCCATGGTTGAATAGATTGCCACCGTTTCTATCCCCATTTCCCTACAGGCTCTGATAATTCTTACGGCGATTTCACCTCTGTTGGCAATTAATATTCTGTTAAACATACGATCCCCCTTTCGGGTTTATCCAATGGCAAAGGTAAGCTCGGCTTCGCAGACCTTTTTATCTCCTACGAAAGCCTTCGCACTACCGATTCCAATGGGTCCTCTTCTTTTTATAATTTCTACTTCTAGTCTTAAGGTATCTCCCGGTACTACTTTTTCTCTAAAACGGGCTTTTTCAATTCCTCCAAAGTAGGCAATCTTTCCTTTTAACTCGTCAAGGGAAAGAAGACATACCGCTCCAACCTGCGCAAGAGCTTCAATAATGAGTACCCCGGGCATAACAGGCTCGGAAGGGAAATGGCCTTGAAAAAAGTATTCATTCATCGTTACATTTTTATAGCCCACAGCTTTAATTCCCGGTTCTAAGTCTTCAATTTTATCAATGAGCAAAAAAGGATATCTGTGGGGAATAATCTCTTGTATTTGTTTTATGTTTAACATGTTAACACCTACCCTTTAATTCTAAATAGGGGCTGATTGTACTCTACCATTTCTTCGTTTTGTACTAAGATTTCTACGATTTCTCCGTCTACATCTGCTTCTATTTCATTCATCAACTTCATGGCTTCAATAATACAAAGAACATCTCCTTTTTTCACCTTGTCTCCAAGGCTTACAAAAGGCTTAGCTCCGGGAGCCGGTGCACTATAGAAGGTCCCAACAATAGGAGAACATACTAAGGTACCTTCTTTTTCTTCTTTACAAGCAGGGGCTTCTATCTTTTCTGCCGTTACAGGAGCTGCCGGAGCAACCGGCTGAACGACTGGCTGAACAACCGGCTGTGTTGTTGAGACGGTCACAATTTCTTTTTCTTTTTTCATCTTAATTTTTATGCCTTCTTCTTCTATTTCAAGATGGGTTAAATTCGTTTCATTCATTGCTTTCATTAATTGTTCTATTGCTTTGTAATCCATAGGAACCTCCCTTAATCCACATATTTTTTAAACAGTAAGGAGGCATTATGTCCTCCAAATCCAAGGGAATTTGACAGAGCATAATTTAGCTCTTGTTTTCTACCTGCATTGGGTACATAGTCTAAATCACATTCAGGATCAAGCTTTTCGTATCCAATGGTTGGAGGGATAAATCCTTCTTCTATAGCTTTGATACAAACAATCCCTTCGATGGCACCTGCTGCTCCAAGCAGATGACCAGTCATGGACTTGGTTGAGCTGATGGCTACATTTTTAGCAGCTTCTCCAAAGGCAAGTTTAATCGCTGCGGTCTCAAATTTATCGTTAAGCGGAGTACTGGTTCCGTGGGCATTAATATAAGCTACTTCCTCCGGTTTTACCCCCGCTTCATTCATGGCTTCTATCATGGCTCTTGCTGCTCCATGGCCTTCTGGGTCCGGAGAAGTAATATGGTATGCATCGCAGGTCGCTCCATACCCTACAATTTCAGCATAAATCTTAGCACCTCTTTTTATCGCATGGTCTAAGGATTCTAAAATTAAAATTCCTGCCCCTTCTCCCATAACAAAACCGTTTCTTTCTGCATCAAAGGGGATAGATGCACGTTTTTTGTCTCTTGCTGTACTTAGTGCCTGAAGAGTCATAAATCCAGCTACGGACAGGGGGGTTATACTGGCTTCTGCTCCTCCGGCAATAATAACGTCGGCTCTACCCCTTTGTATGGTATTAAAGGCTTCTCCAATGGCATGGCTTCCTGTGGCACAGGCCGTCACTACCGTGGAGCAGATGCCTTTTGCACCAAATTGAATGGCAATATTCCCAGCTGCCATATTCCCTATAATCATAGGAATTAAAAGTGGGGATACTCTTTTTGGCCCCTTGGCAAGCATTTTTTCATGTTCTTTTTCAATGGTGCCAATACCGCCGATACCGGAACCTACGATCACGCCAAATCTTTCTTTGTCAATGGATTCTATGTCAAGCTTTGCATCGTCCACTGCCATCTTAGAAGCGGCAACGGCATATTGGCTGTATAAATCCATTCTTCTTGCTTCTTTTTTATCCATATATAATGAAGGATCAAAATCCTTTACTTCTGCCGCCAGTTTTACTTCAAAATTCTCCGTGTCAAAGCGGGTGATTATATCTATACCGCTTTGACCATTCTTTATGTTTTCCCAAAAGGTATTTAAATCATTTCCTACGGGTGTCACACATCCCATTCCTGTTATGACTACTCTTTTTCCCATAACTTACCTCCATTCTAAAGGCTGCCCATAGCCATGCCACCGTCTACACAAATAATCTGTCCTGTAATATAACTTGCTTCTTCAGAGGATAAGAATCCTACAATGTTGGCTACATCCTTGCTGTTTCCTATTCTTCCTAAGGGGATGGCTTTAAGGATTGCTTCTTTGTGTTTATCCGAAAGGGTATTGGTCATTTCGGTTTCAATAAATCCTGGCGCAACGGCGTTTACCGTAATGCCTCTTAGAGCCAGTTCCTTGGCTGCGGATTTTGTGATTCCGAAAATCCCGGCTTTTGCAGCGGCATAATTGATTTGCCCTATATTCCCCATAAGGCCTATGATGGAGGATATATTGATGATTTTGCCGCTTTTTTGCTTCATCATAATCTTAGAAGCGTGTTTAATACAGTTAAACACCCCTTTTAAATTGATTCTTATAACATCGTCAAATTCTTCTTCTTTCATGCGAAGAATTAAATTGTCTTTAATGATTCCTGCATTGTTTACAAGTACGTCTATGGAACCCATTTCTTCTACCGTTTTATTGATAAGTTTTTCAGATTCTTCAAAGGAGCCCACATCGGCTTTAACAGCCAGAGCTTTTACCCCTTTTTCTTCTATTTCCTGTACGGTTTTTTGGGCTGCTTCATCGTTGCTGATATAACTAAATACGATGTTCATACCCTTTTGTGCCAGGTGTAAGGCGATTTCTTTTCCGATCCCTCTGCTGCCACCGGTGATGAGGGCGGTTTTTCTCTTTTCCATAGCTACCTCCTGATGGTTTCTAATGTTTTCTCTAAGGATTTCATATCCTCAACATTGCATACAGTAACGGAGCGGTTGATTTTCTTTACAAATCCGCTTAACACTTTTCCCGGTCCAAGTTCTATAAAGGTATCCACTCCGTCTTCTATCATTTTGTTAATGCTTTGTTCCCATAAAACGGAGCTCATCACTTGTTTTCTTAAAAGCTCTTTTACATCTTCTTGTGTTGCATACTCCCCATGGACATTGCTGATAACGGGAATCTGGGGGGCTTTAAATTCTATAGTTGCAAGTTCTTTTTCTAATTTCTGGGCTGCTGGTAAAAGCATCGAAGTGTGGAAAGGTCCACTAACGGTAAGGGGCAGAACTCTCTTTGCTCCTGCAGCTTTTAGCTTTTCTTCTGCAATCTTTAGGGTCTCTACCTCTCCTCCTATAACGACTTGCCCAGGGCAGTTAAAATTAGCAGCTTCAACAATACCTTCTGTAATGGTTTGAAGGACTTCTTCCACCTCTTCTTTACTAAGCCCTAAAACAGCACTCATGCCGCCAACCCCGTTAGGTACGGCTTCTTCCATATACTGTCCTCTTTTTCTAACGAGTCTTGCGGCATCCTTAAAATCCAGCATACCTCCTGCCACCAAGGCTGAATATTCTCCTAAGCTAAGCCCTGCCACAACCGCAGGTTTTATTTCTTTCTCTATTGCCCTTAGGGCCGCTATATTCACTGTTAAAATTGCCGGTTGGGTATATTGGGTTTGATTGATTTTGCCTTCCGGATCGTTAAAGCATAACTCTTTGATCTCAAAGTCCAGAACTTCATTGGCCGCTTCAAAGACTTCACGACATTCTTTTATGTTTTCTGCCAGATCCTTTCCCATGCCAATATATTGGGAACCTTGACCGGCAAATAAAAATGCAGCTTTCATCGTATTCCTCCTAAATAAGGGGTTATTTTTCATTAAAGGATATCTTGACGATTCCTTATGATTTCTTTTGCTTCTTTAAACATTTCTTCTATCATTTCTGCACAGGTCTGTTCTTTTGTAATCATTCCTGCGATTTGTCCTGCCATTACAGAGCCTCTGTCAATATCTCCTTCTTTTGCTGCCCTTGGAAGCGCTCCTTTTCCTAATTCTTCGTATTGTTCCAAAGGAGCAGCGATTTTTTCCAGCTTTAAAAGTTCTCTGGATAATTGGTTTCTTAGGATTCTTACAGGATGCCCAGTTGGTCTTCCAGTTACCACTGTATCGATATCACTTGCTTTTAGCACCCTTTCTTTATAGGCTGGATGCACAGTACATTCCTTTGTTACTAAGAATCTTGTTCCTACCTGTACACCTACTGCACCAAGCATCAGGGCTGCGGCAATTCCTCTGCCGTCTCCTATTCCCCCTGCGCCAATAACAGGGATACTGACTGCATCCACAACCTGGGGAAGCAATGCCATGGTAGTGAGTTCTCCCACATGGCCTCCTGACTCACACCCTTCAGCAATCACCGCATCTGCACCACAGCGCTCCATTCTTTTTGCAAGAGCCACGGAAGGGATCACAGGAATCACTTTTATACCGTTGGCTTTCCACATATCCATGTATTTTCCGGGATTTCCTGCCCCTGTTGTAACCACTTTTACGCCTTCTTCACAAACCAGATGCGCTACTTCTTCTGCATTGTCACTAAGAAGCATGATATTGACACCAAAAGGTTTATCCGTTAATTCTTTTGTTTTTCTAATTTCATCTCTTACGTAAGAAACCGGTGCATTGGCTGCAGCAATAATCCCAAGTCCTCCTGCATTGGAAACCGCAGCAGCTAAACTATGGTCTGCAATCCAAGCCATTCCCCCTTGAATAATGGGGTATTTCACACCTATCTCTTTCCAAAAATTATGCATAGTTAAACCTCCTAGAAGAAAAGTCAGATGGATTCATCTGACCTTTTATTCTTGTTTAGATTCAATATAATTTACCGCATCCTGCACTGTTTTAATATTTTCCATATCTTCACTTGGAATTTCTAATTCAAATGCTTCTTCTAAAGCCATTACAATTTGGAATAAATCCAAGGAATCTGCGTCTAAATCCTCTTGGAAGTTAGATTCTGGTTTGATTTCGTTTTTATCTACGCCTAATTGTTCTACGATGATTTCTTGTATTTTTTCAAATATCATGATAATTCCTCCTAAATTTTTATTATTTATGCCATTGAAGCAGAGCCGAACCCCAGGTCAGGCCCCCTCCAAATCCTACTAAAATGAGTAAATCTCCTTTTTTAAGCATTCCGTTTTGATTCATTTCATCCAGAGCTATGGGAATGCTTCCAGCAGAAGTGTTGCCATAGCTCCCTATGTTTTTATAAAACTTTTCAATGTCGATATTCATTTTTTTAGAGATTAAGTCCATCATTCTTGCATTGGCCTGATGGAGTACATAATATTGAATATCTTCTGTGGTGTAAGAAGAAATCTTCAGGACTTCTTCTATACATCTTGGAACAATGGTTGTAGCAAAGCGAAAAACTTCCTTTCCATTCATGGATACTACAGATTTTGGAGTATCTGTTGCCGGGCTAAATGGATTATTATTTGCCACAGCAGGACAGGTTAGAAGGGTATCTCCTCTGCCGTCAGAACCTGTATAGGTGGAAATAATCCCTTTGTCTTCGCTTTTTTGCAGTACCACAGCTCCTGCTCCATCTCCAAATAAAACACAGGTACTTCTATCAGACCAATCCAGTATTTTTGAATAAGTATCCGCCCCAATGATTAAAGCGGTGTTGCTCTGTCCTGTTCTGATAAACTGAAACCCTGTATTAAGAGCATATATAAATCCTGTACATGCCGCCGATACATCAAAACAGGTGGCATGATATGCTTTTATTTCTTTTTGAACAAGACAAGCTGTAGAGGGCATAAAATAGTCAGGCGTCATGGTTGCCACTATGATTAAGTCTATTGTTTCAGGAGATATTCCCGCATCTTCTAATGCTTTTTTAGCAGCCTCGGAAGCTAAGGTGGCTGTCGTTTCTCCTTTCGAGATTCTTCTTTCTTTTATGCCGGTTCGGCTGGAAATCCACTCATCATTGGTTTCTACGATATTGGATAAATAATCATTTGTAATAATCTGATCCGGAACAGAGCGCCCTGTTCCAATAATTTGGACTTCATTCATCTTAGGACTCCTTTGTTTCGTTCAGATGATAGTGACGTTTTAAAAATTCGCTTAATTGCCCAAGAGAGTGTACCAATATCTCTTCATTTTCCACATTCAATCCTTCTACCATGGCATGAATCATATCCATATGAAATTTTTCATGAACTCTGTAAGCTAATTTCCCTTTTTTAGTAAGGCTTATTTGAACAATTCTTCTATCATCTTCAACGCGTTTTCTTTCTACATATCCCTTTTTTACCAGCCTATTGATGGCCGTGGTCAAAGTACCTACGGTAATTCTTAAATTCTGGGCAACTTCTGACATGGTCCTTGGATGATACATTCCTATGGCTTCGATGGTATGCATTTCGGTTACGGATAAATCACTAAAAGCACCTTTCTTTAAAGCGGTTTGTTCAATGGTTAGTATATCGTTAAAGATTTCTACCATCAGTTGATTTAACACTTCTTTAAGTCTTTCCAAACTGTATCACCTCAAGTATTTTTTGATACTCAAATATTTTGATAATCAAAGTATATATAAAAAAATTATTTTTGTCAATAAAAAAATTTCCATTTAGCTCCTGATACACATTCCAATCTTTGATTGTATGATAACTCTTAAGTTGTGAAATGCTAATTAAAGAAAGGAACTTTATTTTTAAAGGAGGCTAAATATATGTTTCATAGTAATCCACAAGAAAATGAAGCATTAAAAAATAGAAGCGGTATGGATCAAACTTGTAATGAAAATAAAAGAAGGGTTGAACAATTGGAAAATCTTGTTGAAGCCCATACAAGGACTGAGCGTCACTTAGAGCAACACTCAGATATTGCATCCGAAGAACAAATTCAACGAGCAAAGGAATTGCAGGAAGTCAGAGAAAAAGAAATAGAAAAATTAGAAAATATTATTGCCTATGGTGAGAATGCATACAATGATGAATTGGAAAATCTAAAGAAAAATTATGAATATACCGAAGGATATCTTCGTCATAATGCGGACCATATGGACCCGGAAACCTTAAAGAAAACAAAAGAAAAACAAGAACATAGAAGAGAACAGATGGATTTCTTGGAATAACCAAAGGACTTTTTATTGTATAAGAAATTCGAAGGAATTTCCCATGTAGTAAAAAATGGTACCTGAAACAGGTACCATTTTTTATAGCATTCCTTTTGCTTTTTCGATATATTCCTTGGTTTTTTCAGTCATTTCTACTTTCTCAAGAGCGATTTTATTGGTTTCTTCCAAATCTTTTTCTACTTGTAGCACCCTTTCAAGATAAGGCTTTGCCGCCTCTTTATTGCCCTGATTGATATAGAATTCCCCTACTGCGAGATAAGCTTGGGCCAGTTCCTGATATCGTCCTTCAAACATGGGATTAAGGGTCCATGCCTTTTCTACGACGGCCAAACCTTCTTCGATGTTTCCGTTTTGAAGGACAATTTGGGCAAATTGCATGGCTATATAAGGATTATAAGGTTCCAGCTTATATGCTTTTTGATAGATGGCTGCCTGTTTTTGCACAACAATGCCTATTTGTTCAGGATCGTTTTGTTCTACTAAACTGTAAAGCTGCTGATACAAGGTATTTAAGTCATATAATAAATCCCCATCCTGAGGATAGCCTTCCCTGACCATGTAATCTGCATTCCAGCCATTAAAATCCACGGCTTTTTCCATATATTCTACGGCATCTAAGACATCATTTGCTTTTAAATTTTCCTGCTTCATGATCGCAGTAGCTTTTACGGCATAATTTCTGCCGATCTGCCAGGAAATCGGGAAGATAATAAACACAACTCCAAGTACTAACGGCATCCAGGCCGTAACAGAAAAACTTAAGTCCTCTTTTTTCTTTAGACCACCCATACACCCGATAAGAGCAAAGCTCATAAGAGGAAGGGAAACATACGAAAAATTAAAATCTACAATACTATGACTTAAAAGCATTAAAACAGGTATCAAAAGAACCGTTAACTCTACCCCATTCTCGCTTTTTCTGTTTTTAAAATATAAGACAAACAGTGCAACAATAAAAAATACAAAAACGATTATGCCAATGAGTCCTGTTTCAAGCCAAAACTGAAGCGGGAGGCTGTGGGCTTCCGAGGAACCGTAGAAATAGGACTG
>JAAYMW010000112.1 GCA_012521175.1 Candidatus Epulonipiscium sp. | reverse complement strand
GACTTTATTCCTCTTCGGCAGTAACGGTATCTTGTACCCCTTGTTTCACTTCAATAACTGCATCAGCCATTTTTCCAACAATTAATTTAACTGCTCTAATTGCATCGTCGTTACCTGGAATAACATAGTCTACTTCTTCTGGGTCACAGTTTGTATCAACGATTGCAATAATTGGAATACCCAAAATATGAGCTTCTTGGATAGCAATTCTTTCTTTTCTTGGATCAACTATAAAAATCAAATCTGGAAGCTGAGTCATTTCTTTGATTCCGCCTACATTATTTTCAAGTTTTTCTTTCTCATGGCGAAGTTTAATAACTTCTTTTTTAGGTAACAAATCGAATGTTCCGTTTTGTTCCATTTCCTCTAATTCTTTTAATCTTTCAATTCTAGAACGAATGGTTTTAAAGTTAGTGAGCATTCCACCTAACCATCTTTGATTAACATAGAACATTCCACAACGTTCAGCTTCTTCTTTAATAGAATCCTGAGCTTGTTTTTTTGTTCCTACAAAAAGTACATTTCCGCCTTCCTCAACAACATTACGAACTACTTGATAAGCTTCTTCAATTTTCTTTACTGTTTTCTGAAGATCAATAATATAAATTCCATTTCTTTCTGTAAAGATATACTCTGCCATTTTAGGGTTCCAACGTCTTGTTTGATGTCCAAAATGAACCCCTGCTTCTAATAATTGTTTCATAGAAATTACACTCATTACATTTTCCTCCTAATTTTTTGGTTTTACCTCCGAATTCGTCATCTTTCCGCAAGACCCATTGGGCACCATAACGGAAAATCCGAATCGTGTGTGTTTTATTTCCATCTGGAAGTATAGCATATTCTTTTAAGTTAATCAATATTTTTATTTCTTTTATTATTATAAATTGAGATGGGATTAGTCATTTATTGCATATTATTGACAAAACTATAATTTATATTCCTGACATAAAAAAACACGACCATTTATCTATGTAGTCGTGTTTTTATTTTATTAACTCTTCTTCTAGAAGCTCCAAATGGATTCACCTCGTTCTAGAAAGCCCTAAAATTAATTCTACTTCACCTTTTCCAATATTTAATTCTTTTGCGATGGAAGAAGTATCCTTCCCAGACTTATATAAATCAATCACTGAGTTGTAATATTTATTATTTAATACCCTATGAACTTCTAACTTTTCTTTCTTTTCTTTTGTATTATTTGAAGGAGCATAGTTCTCTTCACCTTTAAAAACTGCTAGTTTTTTCTCCTTTTCTTCAACCAATTGATATAAAAACAACAATTCTTTATGCTTTTTTTCTAGTTCTGATTGAATATAAGAAGAAAATTGATTGAGCTCTTTTAACATTTGATCGGCCTCATCAATTCTTTCTTTTAACTCTTTTTCCACCTTGATTTGCTGCTCTATCATCATTTGATTATAATTAGATTCCGATCTATCTTTCATAAAAAATAATCCAATAACTAATACAATTGCTACAACTGAAATCACAAATAAAATCATTACAGTTACAATTTCCATCTGGGGCATCTTGAACACACCTCAATTTATATTCTGATATCAATAATACTGCTGCGATCAGATATCTCTTCTTTATTATTTTGATTCTTCTCTTTCTTTTTCTTTTTAGAATTGTTTTTTTTGTATTGGTTTTTACTCTGAGAATCTTTATTTACTGCATACTCCGGTTTATTGGAGCTTTGAACTTTTTCCTTGTTTTGAGAAATTTGCTTTTCCATGTGTTGTGCAAATTGTTGTTGCTCCATTATTCCTCGATGAGATTGATCTTGATATTGTTGTGAAACTTCTGGAGTCTTAGGAATAATAACCTGCATATCTAAAGGGCGAATAGACATAGTTCTCACCCCTAATCATAACTACTTATTCTAATTTCTGCCCGATCTTTATATAAAGTACAATATTTTAATTCTTCTCTGACATACATGCAAGCCGTTCCAATTGTAATTTTTACTCCAGGATGTATAATTCCATATGCTCGAACCTTTCCATCTTCTTTTTCGTCCAATTGGGGTTCTATTTCTGCAATTTCTCCTTTGATACTGTTTAAGCGACTGTTTAAAAATACTTTTGTTCGAATGGACTTTTGCAACATTTCTCTTTTAGGTTCCGTAAGTTTGTTTGCTTCTTTCATCTTGTTTAATAACTCGATGACTTGATCTGCTTTCATTATTTCTTTTTTTGTTTTTCCCAATTCCTCTTTTAAATAACGATACCTTTCTACCAGTGCAGGATCTATTCCAACTTCAATTTCTGTCACGGTTGCCATATGTGAACCAATTACCTTAGCATCTACTTGCTTTCTTGCACGAACTACCCCTCCAACAATTAAACCTTTTTTCCCCTCTACTTTCACTATACCGCCGGATTTAATTTGGCTGTGCATAATAGCCTCACTCGTAATATCTCCTGCGGCTTCAACCGTACTGTTTTCAATATATTTAGCAACTATATTCCCCATGGAACTCAGATAGCCTTTACTCATTCCCTGAATACCCCTATGGAGAATAATATCACCTTGAGCTTCTATATGAGCACCCTCAACAACTCCGTATACTTCTACATTTCCTCCGGCAACAATAGAAAATCCAGTTACAACATTTCCTTTTACAATGACATTACCTACAAAATCAATATTCCCTACTTCGTTATCCACATTATTAGAAACGATGAAAGTTTCATAAATATTTACTATGTTATTACTATATACAACTTGCCCATCAATAGACGCTATTAATTGAGTCCCATCCTGGGAAATTTCCGTATTTTTCCCTTTTGGTAATTTAATACTTTTACCTTTAATTGGCGGTATTTCTATTCCTAATACATTCTTTCCTGGAGTCCCCTCTGTGGGAGGAATCAATGTAACAAGAACTTGCCCCTTTGAAACATTTTCAATTATATCTAAATTATAGAAATCTACGCTTCCATCTTCTAAAATTTTAGGTTTAATTTCTTTGTTTGTCTTAAAATGAAAATTTAATTGAGCGTTTTCTCCATTAACAGGCTTAAGGCCTTTAGCTATGATATATTTATAATTTGGTTTTCTTT
>JAAYMW010000219.1 GCA_012521175.1 Candidatus Epulonipiscium sp. | reverse complement strand
AATAATCTTGCCCCCATTGGACCAAATAAATGGTGCAAATGCGTAAATATACCATTCACCAATATCATTGAATCTCATATCCAATGCTGGATATCCTTCCCCTTCCGTAATGGTTTTGGCTGCTTCAAACAAATCATCCCATGTCCATGGATTGTCTAATGTACCTGGTTGGATATTGTACTTTGCAAGGATATCTTTATTGTAGAAAAGAGCTACTGAAGATTCCATTGCTCCTAAGGCGTATAATTTACCATTAACTGTTCCTTGTTGGAGAATAGAGGGTAAATAATCATCAAGAGATTCTTTAGATATGTACTCATCAATTGGTGCAACAATACCTGCATCTACATAAGCCGCAGTATTAGGTCCGTCTAAAGTGATTACATCAGGTAATTGATTTGTTGTAAGTGCCGTATTGATTTTATCTTCGTAACCAGATCCGCCTCCATCACGAGGTATAAATTCTACTGTAACTTTGATGTCATCATGGGCTTCATTAAAGGCCGCTGCCCGTTCAGCATAAGATTTGCCTTCGTCTGTGTCGTCTGTGACATGAACCCACATTTTTAGTTCAACAGGTCCATTGCCATTCGCTCCTCCAGTTGTTTCTGTTTTTGTGCCAGAATCACCAGATTCTGAGGTGCCTGTTGTTGATTTTCCACAACCAACTATGGACACCGTTAATGCACATGCAAGCAGTAGTGATAAAATTTTCTTCACTTACATCTCCTCCTTTTTGTTGAAACGTTTCCAAAGTACTTAAAAATAAAAAACGTTTATATATTTCTCTTGGAAACGTTTCAATTTTACGTCTTAAATATATCAACATTTATGTAATATGTCAATATTGTTTTATAATTTTTTTAGATTTTTTTATATTTCTTATAATTTCTAAAACAAACTGGTTTCTCCTTTTCTATATCGCACATTAAGAATGTTTTCTTTGGGAACATTTTTGTGCATAATACTTTCAAGGAGTAACTGTACACTTGTTTGGGCAATTTGCTCTACTGGCTGTTCGATCGTTGAAAGATAAGGATGAAATAAATCGTTATCCTGAATTCCGTCAAAGCCAATGACTTGAACATCTTCTGGTACCCTGCGTCCTCTCAATATTAATTCCTTTATAAGCGCTGCAGCGAACATATCCGTACTCGTAAAAACACCATCTACTTCAGGATAATGATCAAGAAATTTTCTTGCCAGCTTATATTCTTGATGTAAAGGGACAATGTCTTCCATGGTTACATATGGAATATTATGTTTTTTTGCAATATCAATGAATGCTTCTTTCCTTTTGGTTACAGAAGTCTGAATCAATGAACCTCCACCTAAATATCCGAGTTTTTTGCAGCCACCTTTAATAAGAGCTTCTGTTGCAAGTGTTCCACCCATGTAGTTGTCTGCAGTGACATGTGGAATTTCAGAGGAGATATAGCGATCTATAGTTATAACAGGAAAATCTATCTTAATTTTATTGTAAAAATCATGATAAGAAATGACGATGATCCCTGCCACCTGATTCATCTTAAGCATTTCTATATATTGCAGTTCTTTCTCTT
>JAAYMW010000111.1 GCA_012521175.1 Candidatus Epulonipiscium sp. | reverse complement strand
GCGGATACCAATCGCTCTCTTATAAGAAAATATCTTAAATGTGAAAGTCTGGTTTCTGAGAGCATTGAAGTGGGTGAACAATCTAAAAATGATATCTATATGATGTATATAAAAGGAATAGCTGATCCCAATTTAGTCAATGCCGTCAGGAAAAAAATAAAAAGTATCAAAACCGATTTTCTGCCCAATGTTTCCATTCTTGAACAGTTTATCGAAGAAAGAAGTTATTCTCTTCTTTCTACTATACTATATACAGAACGTCCTGACAGGGCGGCTGCCTTTTTGTCAGAAGGTCATATAGTGCTAATTACTGATGGCTCTCCCGGCTGTCTAATTGTTCCTGTAACTTTTTGGGCTTTTTTCCACGCGGCAGAAGATCAATATCAAAGATGGTTCTATGGCAATTTTATAAGAATCATCAGGCTATTGGCAGTAGTGATTTCTCTTCTGACTCCTGGTTTATATATTGCCATAGTGAATTTCCATGGAGAAATGATCCCCAGTGACTTAGCCGTATCGATTGCAGCAGCCAGAGAAGTACTTCCTTTTCCCGTAATCACAGAAATACTCTTAATGGAAATATCTTTCGAACTCATCAGAGAAGCCGGAGTAAGGGTACCTATAACCATAGGACCAACCATAGGAATCGTCGGTGCTCTGATACTGGGTCAAGCTGCCGTAGAAGCCAATATCGTAAGTCCCGTTTTAGTAATTATCGTAGCAATTACAGGGTTGTCTTCTTTTGCAGTTCCGGAAACTGCCCTAAGTTATACCATTCGCATCTCAAGATTTATATTACTGATAGCAGGAGCCAGTATGGGTTTTTTAGGAATTTCCCTTGTTCTGGTTATGGGACTGGCTTATATACTTAGTATTACTTCTTTTGGTGTTCCTTTTATGTCTCCAGTAGCTCCTCATTATCCTTCCAGTAACGATAACTATTTAAGAGCTCCAACATTTAAACAATGGCTTCGACCAGCAAATATATCTCAACTCAATCCTATAAGAAAAAAATCTAAAAGAAAGTAGTGAAAAAGTGATTAAAAAATATGATAATAAAATCGGATTCAGAGAGTTTTTTGCTATCGTATTTTTTGCGATTGGCATGAAGCTAACCGATACAACTCCCATTTTGCTGGTAAAATTAGGCCTAAACGCTTCCTGGATGATTCCTATTATATCAGGGATGATCATTCTTGTTTCTTTTTTATTCCTTTTATCCTTATTAAAACGATATAAAAACAAGAGCTTAATAGATATCATCTACCATCTTACCGGGAAATTCTTTGGTTTTTTTATGATACTCCTTTTATTCCTTATGGTTTTAGAATACTTGGTTGTCTCTACAAGGGATTATGCCGATATACTAAATACTCTGTTTTACTTAAGAACACCATTAAAATATCTATTGATTATGCTTATTGTTGCGGCAATCTATATAGCCTACAAAGGCCTTAACATTATCGGAAGTTTATGTTGGTTTACATATCCTCTCATACAATTGGTTTTTGTGTTTTTAATACTTCTTTCATGGGAACAATTGGATTTTAATTATTTATTCCCTTTAGGCGGGTCAGGAATGAGAACGATATTAAAAGAAGGTGTCGTCCATTCATCCATAGTCAGCGAAATCATTCTCTTATCCATCTTTTTCCCAAAAGTAAGATCCTATAAAGAGTATAGAAATGCAAATCTTGCAGGACTTGGTATTTCAGTTATTTTTATATCTATATTCATGATTTGCTTCATTTGTACCTATGGATATTTGGCATTGTCTTCCATCACTTATCCTTATCAGCAGATTACACGTTTGGTTAGTCTGGGTCGATTTGCAAAAAATATGGAAGCTTTCTTCTTAGGCTTTTGGACTATTGGCGTTTCAGTACGTTTTGGCGCTTATTTTTATGCCGCTGCCACATTAGGGGGATCTCTCTTAAAAATAAAAAACCCAAAGACTCTTTTACCTTATCTCGCAATAGTCGTTTATATACTTGCAAGGCTTCCTGAAAACTTTACCGAATATGTTTTTTCTGTCAGAAAAGTCTGGGTTACAATATTATGGGGTTATTTGCTTTCTCTCTCTCCATTTTTGTGGACGGTTGCAAAATTGAAAGGGGAATATAAGACTTGAAACGATTAAGAATGACTTGTTTACTATTGATGATACTCTTTCTTACCGGCTGCTGGGACAAAATAGAAATAGAGGAGTTTGCATTTGTTTCGGTCATTGGACTTGACGAAGGAGAATATGGCAAACTGAGAGTTACCTTTCAAATTGCGAATCCTCAAATTGGTACTTCCACCAACATTCAAGCAGATGAACCTTCCAGCGATATTATCACATTCCTATCAGAAGATCTTATTTCATCACGGGATCTGGCAAGTACCTCAGTGGCAAGGCGTTTAACCTTTTCCCATGCTAAAGCGATTATAGTCAGTGAAGCTTTGGCACAATCAGATAAATTCTTCCCAATGATGGAAGCAACTCAAAGGGAAAGAGATATTAGAAGAGATATTAATCTAATTGTATGTAAAGAAAATGCTGCTGAATTTATAAGAAACAACCATCCCCCCTTTGATATAAGAGCCTCAAAATACTATGAATTCATTGCATCCAGATGGCAAGATGTTGGCTTTGTTCCCCTATCCAATCTCCATAGACTTTCTCTGAGGACTTTAGATAATCTTGGATTATTCCTTGTAACCTATGCTACAACAAAGCCTAAAGATACAAAAACAAATTTTGAAAGTGAAGGAGAGTTTATTGCAGGACAAATTGACAAATTAGATGAAAATCCATTACAAATGATGGGTTCCGCAGTGTTTAAAGAAGGTAAAATGATTGGAAAACTAACCGGGGATGAAACCAGATTGTCATTGATATTAAGGCCAAAGGTAATCACTAATAATATTCTTGCAACTTTTCCTGATCCACTCAAAGAAGGAGAAAAAATCTCAGCAAAAATAGTAAGAGGAAAAAATAAAATCAAAATTACCATAACTGATGATTATCCTATTATTGATGTTACAGTGCCTTTAATCCTCAGTATCTCTTCAATTCCAAGTCAAATCGATTACGTAACGGATGAAAACAAACAAGAGCTACTTAAAACTTCTATTCAAAAAAGGATGGAAGAGCTAACCATGAATTTAATTAAAAAAACCCAGGAAGAATTCGGAGGGGAGCCATTTTTATGGTCACAAATAGCAAGAAGAAAATTTTGGCTATATGAGGATTTTAAAAAATACAACTGGCCTGAAAAATATAAAAACGCAAAAATAACCGTAAAATACGATATTAAAATCGAAGATTTCGGTAAATATAATAAACCTCCAAAGTTATAGGTTTTTATAGAAATTAAAAACTGTAACTTTGGAGGGCTTTACATGAATAGCTCATTTAAATGCATTTATTTTGTAGGCACATAAGCTTTAATCATTTTGCACTGTCCTAAAATGCTATAATCTCCTATACTGGCAGGAATGAAGAAAGAATCTCCAGCCTTAAACGGAACTGTCCCTTCACTGTATTGAATTGCTCCATTTCCTTCCATTGCCACTAATAAATCAAATTTTTCTCCATTTAAATTTTCTTTACTTTCTTTTTGTATTTCAAGAATTTCTGTTATAAAGTATTTACAGGATACAAGGTGATGTCTTGTGTTTTCGCCTTCTTTATTGGTTATACCTTTTACTTTTTCCTGCCCCATGCAGTCAGATAAATTGGTTACGTCTAAGGCCTTTTCTATATGAAGCTCTCTTG
>JAAYMW010000110.1 GCA_012521175.1 Candidatus Epulonipiscium sp. | reverse complement strand
TTTTAAAGGGGCTGATGTTTTGAAAAAATTATTATATATTACAGTGAATTCAAAGCCAGAAAATTTGTCTACAAGCAGAACCGTTGGCAGAGCTTTTGTAAATAGATTTATTGAAAGATACCCGGAATTTATGATCGAAGAACTGGATTTGTATAAAGAACATATTCCAAGATTAGAGTATCAGTATTACGAAAGCAGAAATTGTATTGTGAGTGAAGAAGCTACAAAAAAATTGTCTCCTAAAGAACAAAAAGAAGTTCAGAGAATCACGGAATTATGCAATCAATTTATCGAAGCAGATGTTTATGTTATTGCATCTCCGATGTGGAGTTTATCCTTTCCAGCTCCATTAAAAGAATATATAGATTGTATTGTACAGACAGGCAAAACCATTTCTTTTCCAAAAAAAGGTGAAAAACCCGAAGGACTTCTAAATGACAGACCCAGGGCAGTAGTCTATATTCAATCTTCTGGCGGAAATATTCCGTGGATTATGGGAACAATGTTTAATAAAGGCGTGGAGTATGTTGAGACCATAATGAATTTAATGGGTATAGAAAAATTCGAAAAACTATTAGTGGATGAAACAGGTAATACCGAGGAAGAGAGAAGAGTTGCTATCGAAAAAGCTAAAGATAAAATAGACAAAATCATTGATAAGATAGATATCAAAGAACCTGCATTAGTCTAGTTATTTATTGAATAATTTACATTTCTAAAAAACTCTTAGGAAAATTTCCTAAGAGTTTTTTAGAAATACATATCTTATTGCCTAATAATCTATAAAAATTTTTATAAATAAGCAACTAGTGGTAAAGACGCTTCGTCAAATAGTATGTATCAATGATTATGAAGAAGGGAATGAGGGCTATTACTAAAAAATTCTTTTATTTAATTGCTTTTCTTTTAATGAGTATAGGACTGATTGGTTGTGGAGAAACATCAAAAGATCATTCCTCATCACTTAAAATAAGTTTTGAGGCAGTGGTGATTGAGAATGGGGAAAACCTTATAGTTGCTCCTGATAAAAGCAGTAATGAAGCTAAGTCATCGGATAAAATTGTAGTCCGCGCAAATAATGCGTCCATTATGAATGTAAATGGCCAAGAAATTCAAGTAGAAGATATTCCAACAGGATATATTGTGGAAATCACTTATAATGGAGAAATCATGGAATCCTACCCTGCTCAGATTTTTGCTGAAAAAATTCAACTTTGTGAGATTAACCGAGAAGTAGAGGCTTACCTAAAGATTATTGATGATATATATCAAGAAGATTCGGGATTGAATGAGGATATTTCTATAATTGCCATAGATACTACTGACTTAAAGAATTTATCCGATTGGGAAAAGCAAATACTTCTTATTCAAATAGAAAAGAAATATGGTAAAGAAGTTGTCGAGGGAACTTATGATGAATTGGTGGAGAAAGGATTCATTGATCAAAAAAAAAATCGGTATTTTCCGGAAGGTATTTTGATAAGCATTACCAATCCAAGCTTTAGTGAAAATAAGGAAGAATTGACATATGAAATCATGAAATGGAGAAGTGGAACGGGAGCAATTGGGTATACTGGAACCGCACATTATGATAGTGGAAAATGGATGATTGAAAAAGAAAATATGTGGATGAGTTAGTTCAATAAAATGAATTCATTCTATTAACAACTATTACATTTATTTCATATGATGTAGTAGTTTTAACAGAAGGAGTGTTGAGAATGAATTCATATTATTGGAATAGGTCGCATTTACAAATACCAAACTATAGAGTGTATGCCCCCTATCCATTTTATCATAATATGCCAACAGGCCATTTTAATAACTTTTACGGACAAAATAATGACGATATAGAAGATGCTATGATGCGTCAAAGACCACAGGAGATCAATAGAATTATGGCACTGATTGATCGACAATTTGCTAATTTCTATGCAGAGCTCCAGAATTTTGGTGTTCCAAGAGTCGTAACCACTAATATTTTTAGAAGTATAGTAGCCTATGTTCTGGAAAATGAAAATAGATACACTGGAAATCTTCAACAAAGAACCAATGCCCTATTTAATGCTTATTTAAGAGACAATGCATTTGTTCCTATTATTTTGCGAGGTTATGGGGTACCCAATAATCGTATCCATCAAATGATCAGAGCGATTATTCGTTTTGTGTTGGAAAACATAGAAGAACAGACCACTACTGGTTGGAGTGAGTGGGAAGACTTGGGTGGTGTATTGACCTCAGCCCCGGCTGTAGCATCCTGGCAGCCTAATCGGTTAGATGTCTTTGGTCGTGGTCAAAACAATGCCCTATGGCATAAATGGTGGGACGGTTCCCGATGGAGTGAATGGGAAGACCTGGGCGGCGTATTGACCTCCGCTCCGGCAGCAGTGTCCTGGGGTAGAAATCGGATAGATGTCTTTGGTCGAGGTCAAAACAATGCATTGTGGCATAAGTGGTGGGATGGATTCAGGTGGAGTAATTGGGAAGACTTAGGTGGTGTATTGACCTCCGCTCCAGCCGTAGCGTCCTGGAGTTCCAATCGTTTAGATGTATTTGCACGAGGTCAGAATAATGCATTATGGCATAAGTGGTGGGATGGATTCAGATGGAGTGAATGGGAAGACCTGGGTGGAAGTACAATAACCTCAGGACCAGCTGCTGCATCTACGGCACCCAATCGATTAGAAGTTTTTGCCCGTGGAACAAACAATCAGTTATTATTTAGAACCTGGAACGGAACAAGTTGGAGTGGATGGCGCTCCCTAGGTGGAGACATTACATCAGAACCAGCAGCAGTATCATGGGGAGGCAATAGGCTGGATGTTTTTGCAAGGGGACGCAATAATCATTTCTGGCATATTTGGAGAGCATAGAAAACACAAAAAACGTGCGGTTTTCGCACGTTTTTTGTGTTTTCTAGTGGAATACTATATTTGTTTTAAATTTAACCCATAAAATCAATAAATAAAAGTCACTTCAACTCGTGCAGAAATATCCATTTGACCTGGATGTATAGGGGTAGCGATATCGGTTTTGGCCAAAGTGATGTTGTACGGGGCAATGGGAAGATTGCTTTGCTCAATAATCTCAATGGGAAGGGTAGAAATACTTATATTCATATTTCTTCCAATGAACATGGCTTTTGCTATGGCATCATCAATCGCCTTTAATAAGGCTTGATGGTAATACATAGATGGATTTGCGATTGAAAAGGTTACATTATTAATGACATTGGCTCCACTGTCCACTGCCTGATCGACTATTTCTCCGATTAAATGAATGTCTCTTATGGTCAGTCTAAAGATGTGTTCAACAACATAACCGTTAAATTTTTGCTGCCCATTGATATATTCATATTGTGGAAAGATATTGTAAGATTGTGTTTGGATATCATCGGAAGATACTCCAAGATTGTTTAAGGTGGATATAATTTTTGAAGAGATTTCTGTATTTTCTTGCTGTACTTGCCTTAGTTCCATTCCTCGGGTCTGAACTCCTAGTGAAACAACGGCAATATCCGGTTCTGCTTGTATGCTGCTTTCTCCAATCACTTTTAGTTTTCCATGATTGGGATTTGAACTTAACGTACCATTTGTTCGTGCCTGAAGACTGTAAGGTATTGCATTTCTATATCCGTAAGGGAAAGAATATAACATTTAGTCCTCCTTTATTTTAAACTATCGTTACTTTATTATATGAGGAATTGAAGAATTTGGAAATTATAATTAAAACATAAATTTTAAGGAAGTTTATAAAAAAATATAGTATACTAATTCTATATTCAATGCATGAAATGAATTGATGTTAAGAGGATATTAAGGTTGAGAAACAACAAAAGAGGTGAATCCATTTTGTGTGTAAAAAGAATACCTATCTTAAGTTGTATTTTGCTCTTGGGTTTTTATATTTTTTACTCTACGTCCTTAGGGTTAGCACAGGAGACGACAACTGTTTTTTCTGAGACAGAAGAAAAACTTGACTCGATTTCTGAAAAAGAGCAAAAGGTTCTTCAGGAGTTGTTTTTTATTTTACAGGATATAGAGGAGATGGAGCGTCAGCAAGTTGAGACAGAAGAAGAGATTAAAAAATTAAAAGATGACATTGAAAATGTATCAAGTCGCATAGAAAAAGAAGAAAGTACTTATGAACAGAAAATAGATACATTAAGGGAAGTCCTTCAAATTTATCAAAGAAGAGGTCCGGCATCTTATTTAGAAATTATTCTTTCCTCGGACAGTTTCTCGGCTTTAATTAGAAGGATTAATATTATAAGAGATTTAAGCCGCAATACAGGAGCACTTCTTGAAGAATTGGATGAGAGAAAACAGATTTTACAAGAAGAAAAGAGCAAATTGGATGGTGCATTATCTTTATTGGAAGAAAAGCAGGGAGAGCTTAAGAGAGCTTTATTGAGTAAAGAGAAATTAAAAAATGATATGGAAGAATATCTGGCCTCTTTAGATATTGAACGTTCATATTATGAGAACCAATTAAATCAGATTGAAAAGGTTTGGGCAGAAGCCAAAAAAACCCTTTCAGATTCCATTGCTAATTTTTCTGATGTATTAAAACAAGGGAAATTACCTTATGAAAAAATAAAAGTTACAATTAGCCTGGGAAGAGTTAAGGGTTCCATTGATGAAGAGACTTTTAATCAAGTGGCCAAAGAATATATTGGTGATAAAGCTATAGAATTTCATTTTTATGAAAATAAAATCCAGGCCATCATTCCTGATAGTCAGTTTTCCATATCCGGTTCATTTATTATTGTAGACGGTCATACCCTGCAGTTTGTAGCAGAAGAAGGAAACTTTTACGGTATGATGCTTACCGAAGAATCTTTAGAAGAAATATTTAAAAATGGACAGATACAGCTTAATCTTGAACCGGTATTATATGGTAATACATTGGAAAGTGTAAAGATTAAAGAGGGCCATTTTGAAGTAAGCAGTAAAATATCTTTTTTCTAAATTCAATGAATGAAGTAGGTGGATCAATATGATTAAAGCAAAAGGAGTTTATTTAGAATATCGTGATGGCACAAAAGCGTTAAATAATGTAGATTTACAAATTAAGCAAGGAGAAATTGTTTATATTATTGGCCCCAGCGGGTCGGGGAAAACCAGTTTTCTTAAGCTTTTAATGGGGATAGAGCAGCCTACTTCCGGGGAATTAACGGTTCTTGGGAAAGAAATGAATAAAGAACATAAAAAAAATATTCGACAAATAAGAAGGCAGATAGGACCTGTTTTTCAAGAGTTTAAATTAATCCCCGGAAGAACAGCAATAGATAATGTGATTTTAGGGATGAGAGTACTGGGAATGCCACGGGTATTACTCAATAAAAATGCCTTAGAGGCTTTAGAAAAGGTTGGACTAACCCATAAGGCCTTTACAAAAGTAGATAATTTATCCTGGGGAGAAAGGCAGCGAGTCGCCATTGCCAGGGCAGTAGCAAGGAAACCGTCACTGATACTGGCTGATGAACCAACTGGTAACCTGGACGTTAAAAACGCATTACGCATCATGGAGCTTTTACGCTCCTTTAAAGATGAGAACACTACAGTTATTATCACAACCCATGCGACTCATTTAATTGAAAATCTCAATGAAGGCATATTATTAAAAGTCAATAAAGGAAGTATACAGCAGGAGTCAATGGGGAGGGACTGCAATGAAAAACATCATTTATAACATAGGCTATTTTATTAAAGAAGGAAGGATAATTTTTAAATTGAATTTTTGGTCCAACATCCTTTCTCTTTTTAGCATAGGATTGATTTTATTTGTGCTTTCTTTAGTTATTTCCGGATGGCGTATCAGCACGGAAGTACTTAGTTTAATCCAGAACGAGGCAGAGATTAATATCTATACTGACGAAACTATTGATGAAAAAAGTTTAAAAACAGTTATTGAGAGAATCAATTCTATAGACGGTATTTTAGAAAGCAGAATCGTTCAAAAAGAGGAAGCCTATGACAGAATGGAAAAAGTGTTGGGAGAGGATGCAAAGGTTTTAGAATACTTTGATGACAATCCTTTTCATTTCTTTATCGAAGCCAGAATCGATATTGAAAAAATAGAATCGATTAATAAAGAGATCAAATTGATTCCTAATGTTCAGTATGTAAGAGATAATAGGGAGATACTAATTCGATTAAGAAGTATTACACGAGGATTTAAGATTTTAGGAACATTCTTTATTGCAGCTGTTGGGATTTCTACAATCGTTATCATTTCACACATTATAAGACAAGGGATATACAACAACAAAGATGAAATTAATACTCTAAGATTATTAGGAGCTTCAGAGGTATTCATTGCCTTGCCATTTTTAATGGTAGGGTTGGTATTAACCGTTGGAGGAGGAATAATTGCTGCAGTTTTGTTATATACGATATTGGCACAACTTTATGCTTACATAGCGGGTCCTCTTCCTTTTATTCCATTACCCTCTTTTCCAATAATGGTAAAGAGTTTAATCTCAATTATTTTATACATAAGTTTATTTTTAGGGATTATAGGGAGCATGATTGGATTATCGTCTTCAAAGTAGAATGATTGAGTAATTATGATTGCAAAAAAATTACCTCCTAATGTTGTTTATAAAACATTAGGAGGTAATTTTTTTATTCGATCACAGAGGATTCTTTTTCTCCTATGGAAAGTAAGAGATTTAAAAGTATACCCACAACAGCTGCTGTTGCTAAAGCTGGGAACTGTGTTCCGAACATTGGAATCATACCGCCTTCAAAATTGAAGCTGCCTCCAAGGCCGATGATTAAGATCACTGCAATTACTGCAAGGTTTTTGGAACTAAACATATCTACTTGCTTGTCCATCATGATGGTGATCCCTTGTGCAGCAATAACACCGAAAAGGTAGATTGAAAGGCCTCCAATTACTGCAGTTGGGATAGAATATACAATGTTAATTAGTGGTGTAAAACATGAAATAATCATTGTGATGATAGATGCTGCTATTAATACAGGTACGGAGAAGTTCTTTGAAATTGCCATGGCACTGATATTTTCACCATAGTTTGTTCCAGCAGGACCTCCAATAAGAGCGGATATAATATCTCCGATTCCGTCCCCTATGAGATTTAATCCCAATTTGTTTTCTAAATCATATTTCTTTTTTGAGCCTTTCTTTTTCGCTAAATCATTTACATAGATGTCAAGCTGATAAATATGGGCGGTTGATTCAGGAACCGTTGCTATGGCAATAGGCATGATTGCAACGACTGCTGCCCAGGATGGTTTTGGGAAAGTGAATATTGGAAGACTGATAATACTGCTTGACTCTATTGTGTTAAAGTTTACGAAAGGAATTCCTGTTATAGCGCCTATAATAAGAGCGGCTATATATCCTGTAAATAGTCCGAATAATATTGGAAGTTGACTGAGCTTACCTTTCAGATATACTGAATATAATATGGTTGCAAGTAATGTAATGATAGCAATAATCCATGCACAGTTTGTTGCGACTTCCTGGCTTACTTCGGAAATATTTTGAGGAATTGCAGATGCATTGCCTAAAGCATTGGCAGATAAAGATAACCCAATAATGATTGCAATACTCCCTGTTACTGTAGGAGGAAGAACTTTATCAATGACTTTTTTCCCACTTTTGTTAATAATAATACCTGCAACAATTGAAACAAGTCCTGACATGATAATACCGAATTGTGCAATTGAAATTTTTTCATTAAGAGTATAGTTAGCGTATGCTTCTGCACTCATGATAGAAGCGATTGCAGCAATATATGAAAAACTGGAGCCATAGTACAAAGGGATTTTCTTTCCCGTTACCAAGATAAAGCCCAGCGTAGCAAGTCCACTTGCAAATATGGTCGTGGATACATGGAATCCGGTGATCAATGCAACAAGAACTGTTGCCGGAAACATTACTACGATTTGTTGAAGAGCAAATAAAATGAGTTCAAAAAAAGGTGGTCTTTCATCAGGTAAATAACCAATTACCTTATTAGTTGTCATAATGCTACCTCCTGAATTTTTGTGATTTTTTATAGTTTTAAAAAATCGCAAAAAAAAATCCTGCACACAGCAAGATTATACATTTCGGCATAAACGGACCCCAAATTGTACGCCAAGAAATATGATAAATCTTACTGGTATCTCTGTACCGAGTTTAAAGATTTTTTTTGCTGAATACATTAAAACACATGAAAGTGATTTTGTAAATAGTTTTTAAGCAATAAATTTAAAATTTTTATTATCATTTATGTAAATTTTTTCTAAAAAACTTAGGATTATACAAAATATAGTTTAATACGATTACATATGGAAGCACATAACCGATTAGAGATTCAATAATAGCAATTCCTTTTGAGAGACCAAAGGGCGTCAAATCACCGTATCCTACTGAAAATAAGGTAGTAACACTAAAATAGAAGGATCGAGTCCATTTATCTAAAGATTGCTGTTGATGAAGAAATGAGGAATAATGATCTTTGATGAACCCTAGATTCAAATCATCCAACAAAATGTAGATCAGAGAAAAAACTAAAGCTATAACAATATATAAACAACATAAAAAAATTATATTATAAAGCATCATCGTTTTCTTTTTCATCAATAGAGCCTCCAAAAAGTATTTGTTAAATCATATGTAATATTAAAAAGCTTTATTATAAAAGTAGTTATGATTTCTATATTCTAGAAATAATTTAAAAAAATAGACATTGGTTCGTTTTTGTAATATAATTATTTTATGCTATATGATGATTATATAATTTGTCTTTTTGCAGAAACATGGTATATTATATATAATAATCAGTTTATATTTCCTTTATATTTTATAAAAAAATACTACAATTGGGGGAAAGGTTATGCTGAAGAAAAGAAAAATGTCCAATGTCAAAAGGGAATCAAAAATTATTAAGAATAGAAAAAGCGCGAAACAGAAAAAGTTTAATTTAAAGCTAAAATTTCAAAATAATATAGGGATTGCACAGAAGCTTATTATCTCTTTTATCTTATTAAGTATTGTACCGTTATCTTTGATTGCAGGGTTTTCATATACAAAGGCTGAAAAAACAGTTGAGGACAAAGTCGGTTTTTATTCTGAAAAGATGGTTCAACAAATTGCTAAAAATATTGATTTAAAAATTAAAGAAATAGAAAATGTGCCAAGAATGATTCAATATAATAGTAAATTAATTGAATACATTAGAAAGGACACTTTCACGAATTTATTAGAAAAGATAAACAATGAGAGTGAAATAGACAATATTTTACTTACTATCGAAAATTCTAATAATAGTATAAAAAGTGTTAATATTTATAAAGAGAATGGAGAAGTATTTGGAACGAATTTTATATTCGAAAATAGTGAAGAAGCAGTAATGAATGAAGATCTTGGAACAGTATTTCAAGAACTTGTTAATTCGAGAGATGATTTTGTGTGGGTAACTGGATTAAATGATTCCTACGAATATATCATTTTATTAAAATCCATAAAAAATTTTATTAACACTAAGCCGATTGCTGTTTTAGCAGTCTTTATTAAAGCTGATGAGATTACTTCTTTATTTAAAGATATGGATGCAGAGAGTAATACTGCAAATATGTTTTTATTAGACCAAAAAAACAATATCATTGGAGATTTAAATCCTGAAAATATAGGAAGCCAGGCAACCGGTGGATATTTGGATAAAATACATGGAGAAAATGTGTCAGGGAATTTTAGAGATACTGACAGTGTAATAAGTTACGCTACCACTAAAAATGGCTGGAAAGTAATAACGAAAGAGCCTATAGCATCCCTAATGTCAGAAATGGAGGTTGTTAAAAATGGAATTATAGGGATGGGAGCTATGTGTATTTTAGCTGCTATAGCAATCGGAACGCTTATATCTTTAAGCATTTCCAGTCCCCTTAAAAAGATTATGACTCTTATGGGAAAGGTAGAGCAAGGAGATTTAACCGTATCATTGGATATTACGGGAAAAAATGAGATTGGGAAATTATCTGGCAGTTTTAATAATATGATAGAAAATATCAGAAACTTACTTTTAGCAACGGATAATATAACAAAGAAAGTAGAACAAGATACAAATATTATCAAAACTTCTTCAGAGCAATCTGCTTTAGCAGCGGGACAAGTTGCCAATGCGATTAATGAATTAGCGAATGGGACGGCAGAACAGGCAAAACAAGCAGAAAATACTAATTTATTGATGGAGCAGTTAGCGAACAATATCAATCATGTTGTAAAAAGAATCGAAGACATTATGAATACAATTGAACTCACTGAATCTTCCAGGGATTATGCGGCTAAAACCATGGATCAGTTAAACGAAAAGACAAAACATGCTATAGAATCTTCTCACAAAATTAATCAAGAGATACAAGAATTAAATGAAGAGGCAAAAGAAATCATTCAAGTGGTTAAAGCAATTACTGCAATTAGTGAACAAACCAATCTTCTTGCATTAAATGCAGCGATCGAAGCTGCGAGAGCAGGAGAGGCGGGGAAAGGTTTTGCAGTTGTAGCAGATGAAATTCGGAAATTGGCTCAAGAAACTAAGGATGCAACTGGAATGATAAGTC
>JAAYMW010000009.1 GCA_012521175.1 Candidatus Epulonipiscium sp. | reverse complement strand
ATTGTTGATTTATAAAATAACTTATGCTAAAGTTTTCATATGATAAAAACGGCTGGTGCTGTTTACATTTGAAGAAAATCAGATGTTTTAATATATAATGCGATGTTAATGTCGTGAAAGGGGACAACAGGATGTGCGGTTTTTGTGGTTTTATAGGCGAAACCAAGGATAGAGAGCCTATTTTAAAGGAAATGATGAATTCGATTATTCACAGAGGTCCTGACAGTGACGGACAATACATAGATGATAAAGCTGCTCTTGGCTTCAGGCGTCTTAGCATTATTGACCTGGAAGAGGGCTCCCAACCTCTTTATAACGAAGAGGGCAATCTGGTTTTGGTGTTTAACGGCGAAATCTATAACTATCAGTCCATAAGAAAAACTCTTGAAGAAAAAGGGCATATTTTTAAAACCCATACAGATTCTGAGGTTTTAGTCCATGCCTACGAAGAATACCAAACCGAAATGTTAAATCATCTTCGGGGAATGTTTGCCTTTGTTATATGGGATAGGGAAAAAGAAGTCTTATTTGGAGCCAGGGACTTTTTTGGCATTAAGCCTTTTTATTATTATAATGAGAACGGTGCTTTTGTATTCGGCTCAGAAATAAAAAGCATTCTAAAACATGATTTAGTTAAGAAAGAACTGAATCTGAATGCTCTTGAAACATATCTTACCTTCCAATATTCTGCTATGGAAGAAACTTTCTTTAAGAATATCTTCAGGCTTCCTCCTGCTCATTTCTTTATTTATGAAAAGGGGAAAATGAGTATTAAAAGATATTGGGAGCCGGTCTTTGATGCAGAAGACAAATCCCTGGAAGAATACGTGGAAGAAATCGATCAAAGAATGAAAGAGTCTATCAAAACCCATAAAATAAGCGATGTTGAAGTAGGCTCATTTCTATCCAGCGGAGTGGATTCCAGCTATGTAGCAGCGTGTTTTAAGGGAGATAAGACCTTTACTGTTGGATTTGACTATGAAAAATACAATGAAATTGATTATGCCAAGGCCCTTTCTGAAAAGGTGGGCATCGCCAATTACCATAAACTGATTACAACTAAGGAATACTGGGATGTGCTGCCTAAGGTTCAATATTATATGGACGAGCCTTTGGCAGATCCGGCTGCCGTTGCTCTTTATTTTGTAAGTCAACTGGCCAGTGAACATGTTAAGGTTGTGCTCTCCGGTGAAGGAGCGGACGAGCTGTTTGGAGGATACAATATCTATAAAGAACCCCTTGATTTAAGGGTTTTAACCATGCTGCCAAAACCTATAAGAAAACTTTTAGGGAAATTGGCTTCCCTCATACCTTTTGATATTAAGGGTAAAAACTTCTTTATCCGCGGCAGTAAATCGGTTGAAGAAAGGTTTATAGGCAATGCCTTTATGTTTACTGAAAAAGAAAGAAAGGAACTCTTAAAGCATAAAACCAATGCGCCTTCTCCTTTTAAGTTGGTTAAACCTTATTATGATAAGGTGAAGCTAAAAGATGATGTCACCAAGATGCAGTATGTGGATATCCATATGTGGCTTTGGGGAGATATCCTGCTTAAAGCGGATAAAATGAGTATGGCCCATTCTCTCGAGCTTAGGGTGCCTTTCCTTGATAAAGAAGTATTTAATCTTGCCTCCAGAATTCCTATGAAATACAGGGTAAATAAACACAATACCAAATATGCCCTAAGACTTGCGGCTAAGAAAAATATGCCTGAGAATGTAGCCAATAAAAAGAAACTGGGCTTCCCTGTACCAATTCGTATCTGGCTTAGGGAAGAAAAGTATTATAAGATCGTAAAAGAAGCCTTTTCTTCTGATGCTGCAAATACTTATTTTAATACCGATAAGCTTCTATCCATTCTTGAGGAGCATTATAAAGGCAGAAAAGACAACAGCCGAAAAATATGGACTGTCTATATGTTTTTAATTTGGTACAAGCAATATTTCGAAGTGTAATTTTTAATTGCATATAAAATCCGCAGGAACTTCCTATGCAAAAAAGCATCTGCTGACTTATACAACTAAGTTAGCAGATGCTTTTTATATAATTTTGCCTCTAATAAAAAACAAATCTTGCAAAGGAAGTAAAGACGCTCCGAGGATGGAGGCATTGCCCTTAAGGGTCGAGGTCATTATTTTTATATCATTTTCGTTATAAAAGTTATTTTTATTAAATACTTTTTCTTTTAAGTGTTCAAGGATTTCTTCATACTGGCTAATTTCTCCCCCAATAACAATATAATGGGGATCCAAAATAAGGATAATATTTTGAATGCCTACTGCTAAATAATTTAAATATTCTTCCCATACTGCTTTTGCGTTAGCATCATCGTTTCTCAGGGCCTCAAAAATGTCCTGTAAAGAAGTAGTGCTTTTGTTGGTTCTTTTATTATATTCCTCTATTAAAGCTCTGTCGGAAGCATATAATTCCCAACAACCCTTTTTCCCGCAATTGCACTGTTTCCCGTCGGCAACCACTGTCATATGCCCAAATTCCCCGGCTCTCTTATTTTTGCCCTTATAGAGATAATCTTGAATGACGATACCTGTTCCAATACCCTTTGTAATGGATACATAAACTAAATTTCTCATTTGCTTTGCAATGCCTAAGCTGAGTTCTGCAAGGGCAGCGGCATTGGCTTCGTTTTCAATATACACGGGAAACTCTAATATCTCATCAAATGCTTTAAAGGATATGTTTTTTATCTTTAAATTCGGTGCCATTTCAAGAAGCATTGCTTCTTCATTAACCGTGCCAGGAAGGGAAAACCCAATGCCCAACACCTTTTCTATTGGTATATTCTTTTCCTTAAGAATATCTTTAATGAGTCTTTCAATTTTTCTAATCACTTCATTCATATTAGAAAAACCTTCCATTTTGAAGGTGGTTTCACAGATAATGTCCGAGTCCAGGTTGGTCAATGCTATCCGAACAGAAGTTAAAGAAAAATCAACGCCAAAGGAATATCTGGAATTAGGAAGGAATCTTACAATGACAGGCTTTCTGCCTCCTGTCGATTCTGCTACTCCGGCTTCTTACAGAATGCCCTCCTCAATTAAAGCATTCACATTGGTTGTCACCGTGGGGATACTAATTTCTAATTCTTTTGCAATCTCTTGTTTTGTAGCTTCTCTTTTTTTACTTAATAACTGTAGTATGCTTTTACGGTTAGAATCTTTTATGGTTTCCTGATCCACTGAATTAAGTCTTAACATGCTATCACCATCCTGTTATTACGCACCTCTACACAGTCTGATTGGTCTTTTCTAATAGTATCACAATATTCATTCCATTTCAATGAACTTCTTTAAACGGATTTAAAAAGTTCTTATAATAATAAAAGAAGATTTTTCTTCTTTTATTATTATACCTTTTATTGTAAGGCTTTAAATAACTTTTTAGCAAGAGAATCCAATTCTTCTTCTGTGGGTTCCGTGGATTTCCATGTAATATTAACCCCATCTTCCGGATATCTTGGTATAAGGTGAAGATGGAAATGGAAGATGGTCTGTCCCGCTATTTTACCATTATTTTGCACAACATTAAGACCTTCTAAATGAAGCTCTTTTTTAAGTATTTTAGCTAACTGAACACCTAAGTAAAACAGTCTGCCTCCTTTTTCCGGATCGATTTCAAAGATATTCTCTACATGTTCTTTAGGAATGATGAGAAGATGGCCTTTACTTCCAGGGAACCTGTCCAAAATTACTCTGAATTCACTGTTTTCAAAAATTGTTGCTGAAGGAATTTCTCCGTTAGCAATTTTACAGAATAAGCAGTCCAATACGATTCCTCCTTTTTATCCTATATAGCAGCATATTTTGTATTATAGCATATTATCCATATTTGGGACAGATGATTGATGATTTATTTTTTTCTTAAAAGTAAACCAATAGATGCCTCCTACGATTAAAGAGCCTCCTATGATATTGCCTAAGGTAACAGGAAGCAGATTGGTAATGAGCTCCTATGAAATTTCCCAGGTATACTAAAAAAAGATTTTTAATCATTTGGTATAAGGATATCTTTTTTTCAAGCAGGGCCAGAGAGAGCAAACAATTTCCTGTAAATAGCTCTGCCCCTGCTATAACTACCATAAGTAGGCCTACGGAGAATACTGCTCCTGCTACTAACTTTGAAATTCCTGGATTCGATATATCATGAATGGCAGTATTGCTGGCTATAGCACCCATAGCAATAAACGCCCCAGCCAAAATTGCCAACATAAACTGTTGAATTTCTGTTCTGTTAGCCTTTTTTACTCCTGTTCCAATAGTATAATCTGCTATTTCCTCCGGTGTTAAATAACTTCTATCCATAAAGATCCTCCTTGATATTTATGTACCGTTGAGATTATAACACTATTGAGAAATAATTTCAATTAAGAATTAATGACACAAAAAAAGGACGAAGTATTCGCCCTAAAAAGCATTGATTTTATTGCAGTAATATATGTATTTTAACAAATCATTTTGTTCATCGCTTATGATTTCGTACATCATCATTTTCCATTCTGGCGGCATCACAGAGAAATAAATCTTTCTATAAATCTCAATACACTCAAAGCCATCAAAAATTCTTTGTTCCAAATTTGTTTTTAGATCATCTGAAAGTTTAGGCTCCTTGATATCGCAGGATAATTTTCTTCCGGTCATCCCTTGATAAATCTCTCCAAACATTTTTTCATGCTTTCTTTGATTCAGTAAAATTTGTTGGATCCTTTTCCTGTCCAACTCATCGGTACAGCTTTGCATAATCTTATCGTCAAAACAAGCCTTCTTTCTTTCTCGCCTTGCTGCTTCTTCTATAAGCTCCGCACCTTTATCTTCCTTTATATGCATATTAGGCATGGACATAGGCATAAACGGTGGAGGAATTGGCATAAAACTAATCGGGTAGGGTGTTTGAAAAGGAGCTTCTCCCATCATCGGCTGCTCATGATAACTAAATGGCTGCTGAAAATACATATATTCTCCCCCTATCTTTTATCTTCATAGTTGCTTCTTTTTATATATGTATTCTCAATTTTAAATTTCATTACTAAATTTTGTGATGACTTATTGGTATCATTTTTTAGCATAAAACGATTTCAAAATACAAATAATGAGAATAATGCTAATATATGAAGCAAAAAGGATGTGACAGAATGAAAAAACACCTTTGTCTTTTTTCCCCTCTTCTTTTTTTAATTCTATGTTGTATTGTTTCTATTTCTTCTACGACAGTCAGTGCTAAAAAAACAAGCACTTTTAAATGGACTTCTGTTAAACAGGCAGAAGTAACTGCCTATTTACTCAATGTACGGACAGGGCCTGACACCTCATACCCTGTTATCAATCATTTAAAGAAAGGGCAGATTGTAAATGTCTTAGGCGCATTAGAGGAATGGTATATTGTTCAGCTGCCTAATGATTCCATAGGGGTTATTACCAGTAAATTTACAAAGCCCTATACCTATCATACTGCCTTTAATCAGGAAGTAACAGAATCCAGTGCGGTTCCCACCTGGGCAAATAATACAAAAGAAAAAGAAGTGATTATGCTAGAATATATTAATCATGAAAGAAAAACAGCTGGGCTTACACCCTATGTCATGGATGAAGAGCTTCAACATATTGCTTATTTAAAAGCTAAAGATATGGCAGAAAACAATTATTTTGGACATGTTTCTCCAACTTACGGAAGTCCTTTTGATATGTTAAAGAATTTTGGCATATCTTACCGCATTGCCGGAGAGAATATTGCCGGTAACAACTCTGTTAAAAATGCCCACGATGCTTTTATGAAAAGTCCCGGGCATAAAGCAAATATTTTAAGCAAAAATTATGATAAAATAGGGATAGGAATTGTTCCGAGTGAAAAATATGGCTATATCTACGTTCAGATATTTAAAAAATAGTGAGGTACCAGGTACCTCACTATTTACATCTTTTTAAAGAATTGATCCAGTTTATTGAGTATCATAAAATTGCCTCTTACTTTAAGCTGTCCTGTCATAAAGCCTTTTTGTGCAGAAAGTTTACCTTTTAAGATATCCATCCATACCTCTTCATTCATAATCATGACAATATCGGCCTGATCACTCACGCCCTCAAAATAACTACATTCTCCATTGTCAATGGTGATATATGCTTCAAAGGATTCTTTTCCATTTATGTGAAATTGAAAAGTGCCTTTGAAGTTGGCCGCCAAATGGGGCTGAAAATAGTGGGGCAGGTTCCTGGTCATTTGTCTGCAGGTTTTGCCACTTTGAGCAACAGGTTGCATGGATGGCTTCTCATAGATACCATACGGATTGATATTGGTTTCTGGCTGTTTGCCTGAAAGCTGTTGCTTAAAATATTCTGTAAGCTCCTGTATGTCTTTTTCCTGCTGTTGTGAAAAAGCTTCAAAACGTGGCGCTATTTTTTTCTCAGGAGCCTTTTGGATTTCTCCTTTCATTGTTTCCTGGAATGGTCCATCCTTTACCTCTAAGCTTCTGTCACTGGTCGGCAGCTTTTGCCTTGCTTGTCTGACAATGCGATAAAAGTCTTCTATCCTCTTCTCTATAGGTTCTTTGATAGCTTCAATTTCTTTAGGACTTGAAGCAAAGAGCGCCATTCGCCCTCCTTCTATTCCACCAAGCATCTCCCATATTCTTAAAACATATTCTACCGTTTCTCTTTCTCCCGTTGTATTGGTTAAACCGATGCAAAAACCATATTTGTCTTTTAAAAGATTCTTATAAGCGGAATGGGCTAAATGCTCGAAAAATACTTTAAATACTCCCGAAGGTGCCATCAAAACAACTTTTAAGCCGAAAACGACTGCATCCGCTTCCTTTATTTTACTTGCAATCTGCTGTGCATCTTTATGAATATCTCCGTTATAATAGGGTATATTATATTCATCCAGCAAAATCTCTTCAACTTCTACTTGAAGTTCTTTTAAAGTGTTGGATACAATTTTTATAATATGATGCAATGTATTTTGCTTTTTTCTTTCGTAAATAATAAGAACTTTCATTATTTCACCCCTCTTAAACGATTAAAACTCAGGCAATTCTTCGGCATTCATCCACTGTTCAAAGAAAACGCTTAAGGAAGAACCATATATCTCTTCAGCAATCTCAATAAATCCCTGAGTATCCGCAATTCTAAAAGCATATTTTTCATAATAGGCCTTTAAAAACTTATCAAAAGCTTCACTACCCATTTTCTGTTTTAAAGCATGAATCATGAGCTGCCCTCTTAAATAATGGATATTATAATAAGCTTCCCAACTGGAAAAAGTACTTAAATCGCTGAACAAACTGACTTCCCGCATAGGCGCCATAGCTTTAATTAACCTATCTCTTTGTCGATCCATGATACCCTCTATATCTTCTTCCAACAAGAATAGATTTTTCTGAAGGTACGTAACCATTGCTTCATCCAACCATGGTTCTTTTACCTGATTACTTCCTATAATGTTATAAAACCATTGATGCCCTATTTCATGGGCAACATCTAATACTACCGAAGCATCCTGCAGTTTCTTAGAATCCACTAAGATTAAAGTAGAATATCCCATGCTGCTGGGCACATAAAGTTCTCCTTCTACGATATCCAATTCTGCATAAGGATACGAGCCAAGTCTTTTACTATAATACTCTAAAGCTCTTTCCGCCGCTCTTAATATCTTTTCACCATCAAACAATTTCTTGGTATGATAAAGGTTAATACTTACTCCATCTTTCGTTTCTAAAGATAAGCTTTCAAACTGATTGCTTATAACCAAAGCAAAATCCCGTACCATTTGAGCGTTGATCTTAGTAATTTTTTCTACGTCTTTTTCTATTTCTTCCTCATTGCCAGTTGCAATGACAACATAATCTTTAGGAGTCGTTACTTTTACGGTATAATTGGCAATGTCTGTAAAGAAAGGATCTCCCACTGGATAATAGGGATATTTGTTCCAACCGTCTTTATCATGCACTGCCACAACAGGAAGGAAATTTCCCATCCAAAGGGCATGGTCATTAGAGCCAATGCGATGGGCAATGGCAGGTACTTTTCCCTCGAACTGAATGGTAATTTCGATGCATTCCTTAACTTCCACCGTGTTTTTTAATGAAACCTCTAAAAGGGTGTCGCTTTGATTAAAAGTGGCTTCTTCGTTATTCACCAATACCGAATGAATATCTATAAATCCTTCTATAAAATCTTTAGGTAGAATTTTGTTTTCTAACCCAGAAAGATACTGCTTTATGAAAGTGTTGTCTTTAAAGGCATTTAAATATAAATTCAGATAGATCAAATCTAAAGGTTTTCCTGTCTGATTGGTATATTGTATCTTCTCAATGCCTGTAAAGGTTTTTTCTTTGGGATTGACTTTAAGATCTATATTGTATTGAGTATAAACCGTTGGATTCTTATTGGACTTTAACTGAGTGGATATTTTGGAGCTGTTTTCGCTGTATGCGTCTTCATCTAAAATAACGATAACTGGCTCTTCGTCTTTACGGGATTTTGAACTTAAATTTTGGAAGCAGCCAGTTGTAAGAAACGCACAGAAGGCAATAATCGCTATGAGTTTTATTTTGTTTTTGCCCGACATAAATTATTTTCTCCCCTCAAAACGGCTTCGTTTGCTCTAAGCCTATTATCTTATATTTTCGGGGAAATGTAAAGTAAGGATACAAATTAAAGCCATATTTAACTAAGATATTCTAATGCTTCCTTTAAATAACAGGTTTTGATATCTTCTATTTCCCAGTAAGAAAAAAACAGTTTCCTCGTCATTCTTAAATGGAGAATGTCTCCTTTTCTAAGATAAGGAATGAGATTGTCATCTAAAAGGACTTTGGCATATCTTCCTGATGGTTTTTTCTTGATCGTAATAGAGCAATCAGGAGCAATATCTAATACTTCAAAATATCCCTGCTCAAATACACCGCTTTTATCCTTTGTATTTTTCTTGATTTTCGTTTCCTTATAACATCGTAAGTCAATGACTAAGGGGTCCGCACTGATGACTGGATTGCCTACAAATCTGGAAAATGCCCTGGATAAATGAATGATTCTTATAAAGTCCTCTACAAACTTATCAAGGGGTTTAAAAAGGGTAACTTCTTTTTTATATTTGGTTTTTAAATATGTAAAATATCTTTGAATGGCAGGGAAAAGATAATATATTTTATCATCGGACAAGGTCTTATTCTTTCTTGGAAGCCAATATAAAAAAAACTCATCTAAAAGTCTTTGATCCAGGTCTTCAAGCTCTAAGGACGAATCCTTTTGCCTAAAGTATTCATAGAGTAATGAAATACATTTAATATCCTGGGGTTTTTGAATAAAAGAAGTATTGACGTAAGCGATGTAGTCTTCTATTGTTTGCAAAACAGTCATGTATATTTCACCATCCTAATTCTTTCTACTTTTTATTCTTTACCGTAGATGGCGAATTATACATGCAATTAGTTATCCACAAAAAAGCACCGGATCATAATTCCGGTGAATATCAATAAGAAACGGGGATTTCTTATTTTAAATAAGGTGAAATAATATATAGATAATTTAGTTTATTCACATGTTATGCACATGTTATTCACAGATTATCCACATACTTATCCACAAATTTATGATAGCATTTCTTTATTGCTTCGTCAACTGGTTTTTGGCTTTCTGATTATTAGTTTTCTAATTTTTAGTATATAATATGAAGTGTATAAAATATTCAATACAGGAAAGGAGTTTTAATATGTCAAATCCATCCAATGCGCTCCCACTAAGGGAAGAAATAGATCCAAAATATAAATGGCATCTGGAAGATTTATACCCTTCCGATGACGCATGTAAAGAAGACATGAAGAAATTAGAAGATTCCCTTCCGGAATTGTCTAAATTTCAAAATCAGCTTTCCAATTCATCCAAGGTACTTCTGGATTGTTTGGTGCTTAATGATAAACTCTCTCAAATGGTGGAGAAGGTATATGTGTATTCCCATATGAAACTCCATGAGGATACTTCCAACAGTTTTTATCAAGGGTTAGCCGACCGAGCAAAGTCCTTATCGATTAAACTTGCTTCAGCTTCTTCCTTTATTTTGCCTGAAATTTTATCTTTATCAGAAGTAACATTAAAAAATTATTTACAGGAAAATAAAGAGCTTGGTTTATACGCACATTTAATAGATAATTTGCTTAGACAAAAAGAACATATTCTTTCTAAGGAAAGCGAACAGCTTTTAGCTGAAGCTTCGGAACTGGGCCAGGCACCGCAAAATATTTTCTCCATGATTAATGACGCAGATATAACTTTTCCTCCTATTGAAGGGGAAAATGGAGAAAAAATCGAAGTAACTAAAGGACGTTTTATACAGCTTATGGAAAACCCCAACAGGGAAATTCGAAAAGCAGCTTTTAAGTCTTTATATTCCAGTTATATAAAACAAAAAAACACCATTGCTGCTACTTATCACGGAAGCATCAAAAAAGATGTGTTCTTTGCAAGAATCAGAAAATATGCTTCAGCCCTTGAATATGCCCTTTTTGATGATAATATCCCTGTGGAAGTGTATAATAATTTAATTGATACGGTCCATGAGGCGCTCCCATTGATGCACAGATATGTAGCCCTTAGAAAGCGGTTGTTAAAACTAGACGAACTTCATATGTATGATTTATATACCCCCATCGTTGCCGATGTGGATATGAAAATCCCCTATGAAAAAGCTATGGAAATCGTGAAAGAGGGCCTGGCGCCTTTAGGAGAAGAGTACATCAAGGTTCTTGATCAAGGCTTTAAAGAAGGCTGGATTGATGTCTACGAAAATAAAGGGAAAAGAAGTGGAGCATATTCCTGGGGGGCTTATGGAACCCATCCTTATGTGCTTTTAAATTATCAGGATAATATCAATAATGTATTTACCCTTGCCCATGAAATGGGACATGCGCTCCATTCCTATTATTCAGATTTAACCCAGCCCTATGTATACGCACAGTATCCAATTTTCCTGGCAGAGGTTGCTTCTACGGTGAATGAAGCCCTCCTTATGCAGCACCTTCTAAAGACAACGGAAGACGAAAAGAAAAGGGCATATCTTATGAATCATTTTATGGAACAGTTTAGAGGCACTCTTTTCCGTCAAACGATGTTTGCAGAATTTGAAAAATTAACTCATGAAATGTTGGAAAAGGGTGAAGCCATAACGGCAGATTCCCTTGCCGCCCTTTACAGAGATTTAAACATTAAATATTATGGGCCTCATATCGTCGTAGATTCTGAAATTGATTTTGAATGGGCAAGAATTCCTCATTTTTATAATGCCTTTTACGTATATAAATATGCCACAGGATATTCTGCCGCCATTGCCCTGTCAGAAAGAATCCTGAATAACGAGAAAGGTGCTCTTGAAGATTATATGACCTTCTTAAAGAGTGGAAGTTCAGATTACCCCATCCATATTTTAAAAAGAGCAGGGGTGGATATGAATACTTCTGAGCCGATTAAAAAAGCCTTAAAAGTATTTGAAGATCTGCTAACCGAAATGGAAAAATTGCAATAAATATGGGCGGCCCTATGGCCGCCCTGCTGTATTATAAACGAGGGAGTTTTAAAACCTGCCCCTCATAAATTTTATCCGGGCTTTCAAGCTTATTGGCTTTTACGATTTCATCTACAAAAGCCGTTGTCTTGTAATGTTGGTAGCATATTCTATTGAGGTTATCGCCCTTCTTTACCGTATAGGTATCATAGCTTGGTTCCTGAGATCCGGAAACTTGCTCTATTTGCTGTTCAACTTCTTTTTCGGCTTCTTGTTTTACTTCTTCTTTAGCTTGTTCTTCTACGATAATGGCATCTTCTGTTTCTTCTACTACAATGTCTGGAGTTTCTTTTGTTTCATCTTTTGCTTCCTTTTTTATAGCATTTTCCGTTTCTGCAAAAACCACTTGCACATCCTTCTCTTGTAATTGGCTTAATAGATTATTATAATTTTCATCCATGTAACCAAGCTCGGTCTCAAGTCTTGCCAGTCTTTCTCTGTGCTGAATGAGGCCCACCGCCATGGAAACACACATTAAAAACAACACAATACTTAAGGAGGCAACCAGCCGTGTGATCTTTTTGTTTTGGATTTCCTGCCTTTTTGCCCTATCCTTTTTTCTAAAATGGATAACAACGTCTTCTTTTTCCTGTAACTCCTCGTTAGAAACACCTACCTTATGATTGACCATGTAGTTTTGCATCTGCTCATTTTTATCATAGTAAATATAATATCCTTCTACAGATCGAACTTCTTCTTTATCCCATAGGAAAAATGCTTCCATATTTTCGATAGGGTCAATAATCATCAGCGTCTGGTAGGGTTTTCCAAAAAACTCCTTTTGAAGGCGAATGTCCTGGGTAGTAAGAAAGATTCCATACCCCGGCTGAGTATGCATCCATCCCATAAGTTCGCAATCAGGGAAATATTTATTTAACTTTGCTCTTACTTCATTCATCACTTCCTCTGTAATATGAGTCCTTTCTTCAGCCAGAGAGCTTTTAAATTGAATGGCTCCACTAATCATTGCCATCTTGTCTCCAAATTCTTCTGTATAATACCCAACTAAAACTGCCCCTTTTTCTTCCCCCCGGTTCAGTTTAGCGTATTGGTACAGGTAGGTGTATACATAATCCTCCAAATAAATTTTAATTCCTGTCGGTGTATCGCCTATAAGTTTTGCATTATCCAAAAAAGAGTGTTTATTTTCCTCTATTTCCTCTAATTCTTCGATTTCATCGAAAGAATCCGTCGGCCCATAAAAAAACTCACTCATATTTCATCCCCCTCGTACATATAATTCCTATTTGAAGATATATTATCATAGCCAATTTACATTTTTTAGTAATTCATGTCGAGGGTCTTAATTTTTTTATCTTGGTTTTTCATCAAAAAAACACAATTATCTATTTGTAATATTTACCACCGATAAATTGAAATAATTATTCTCAAAAATGGAAAACTAAAGAATGACTATTTCCCATAAAGGTGGTAATTATGTGTTGTTCCAACAAAAACATAAGGACTCACAAACTTACATAAATATCAATGCTCCTTATCCTTTTAAAGAGTTCAGTGATGCCTTTTATCAATATTTTTCAAAAAAAATACCCCGCTATAACGGGGCTATCCTATTATGTATAGGAACGGATAGAGCTACCGGGGACAGTTTAGGTCCCCTGATAGGGTATAAATTAAGACATCTATCCTATCCTAATATATTTGTATACGGTACATTGGACCATCCGGTGCATGCTAAGAATTTATCTGAAACCCTTGAAATGATTGATAAAAAACATCCTAATACTCTTATCATTGCAATAGATGCCTGTCTTGGAAAAATGGATCATATCGGATATATCACACTGGGTGAAGGTTCTATTAAACCAGGAGCGGGGGTGCAAAAGAATCTTCCTCCGGTTGGCGATTTATTTATTACGGGAATTGTGAATTTCAGCGGATTTATGGATATGCTCATCCTTCAAAATACCCGCTTGTCTTTAGTAATGCAAATGGCAGATATCATTTCTTCAGGAATCAAATACAGCTTATGGAAATACTTTCAGCTGGAAAAGCAACTGTCCTAGATTAATTAGGATAATCTACTATTTCTCCTTCCCAAGTACGAAGTTTTACAGAATTTTCTCCCCATGAAAGGATATAATTCGGTAATATGGGGGTTTTTCCTTTTCCTTTTGGGGCGTTAACAATATAGGTAGGTACGGCTAACCCTGAAGTATAGCCCCTGAGATGCTCCATGATTTCCATTCCTTTTTTGATTTTTACACTAAAATGTCCGGTTCCTATCACTTCTTTGGGATGGAAAATATAATAAGGTCTTACTCTTATTTTAAGCAATTCATGATTAAGTTTTTTCATCACATGGACATCATCGTTGATTCCTCTTAGAAGCACTGCCTGATTGCCCAGTACAACGCCTGCACGACAGAGTTTATCAGTAGCTTTTCTAGCTTCCGCAGTCACTTCTAATGGATGATTAAAATGGGTGTTAAGATAAATCGGTGGGAATTTACTGAGAATTTCACAAAGATCATCGGTTATTCTTTGAGGCATGGTTACGGGAGTTCTGCTTCCTAAACGAACGATTTCGACATGAGGGATTTCTGAAAGCTCCGATAATATCCAATGAAGCCTTTCATTAGAAAGAAGTAGTGCATCTCCCCCGGTGATTAGAACATCTCTTATTTCTTTTTGCTCTCTTACGTATTGTATGCATCGTATCAAATCTTCTTTTGGAAGGGCTAAATCTTGTTGACCTATACATCTTCGCCTTTGGCAATGTCTACAGTACATAGCACATTGATTGGTCACTTTTATAATGAGCCTGTCAGGATATCTTCTGGTTATCCCCTCCACTGGAGAAGTGAATTCCTCTCCCATAGGGTCCGCTTCTCCCCCTTCTACCATCTCTTCTATGGAAGGAATGGCTTGTCTTCTAATGGGACATGAAGGATCATCAGGATTCATTAAACTGGCATAATAAGGAGAAACTGCCCAACGGTATTTTTCCCCGACAAGTTCAATCTGGCTTTTTTCTTCCTCTGAAAGGTTTAAAATCTTTGAAAGCGTCTTAACATCTGTAATCCTGTTAGAAATCTGCCAGGTCCAATCGTCCCACTGCTCGTTGGTTGCTCCAAATATTTTCATAATACGCTGTTTGTTTTCTTGTATGTACTCTTCATTTTTTAAACCCGTTGGAATAGATTCCTGCTTTATCAAATAGTCCTCTATTCTCTCTTTTAATATCTGTGCTCTTTCCAAAGAAATCTGTCTTTTGTCTTTTTGCTCCAAAGTCATTCCCCCTTCTGATAAAGTTTTGTGCATTAATTATATCATTTTACAACTAACAACTCAATATAAATTTCAAAATGTCTGTATAAAAATGTAAAACAAAAAAGAACGGTTCAACCGTTCTCATCTAAAACTTGCTTTATTTATCTTTATTCAAAAACTAAATAGCCTTTTTCCTTTAATTTTTCTTCAATTTCATCTAATATTTTTTCACTTTTGGCTTCTATGGTATGCATATGCATTTTATTGGTAAGTCTAAGTAAAGGAACTGTATTATTTTTCTTCATAATTTCCATGAATTCTTTTATATCCCTTCGGGATTCGATCATAAGATTCCCTGTGATTTGTCCATAAATCGGATGTTCAATAATTACATCCAGAACTCTTCCCCCAAGATCTACAATGGCAGTTAATTCGTCTTCGATTTCTTCTTTGCCATGGCATACGGTAACAGCCCTTTTATGGGACAGATTTTCTTCCCCGTAGAAGATATACCCTCTGGCAGTGGCCATAATATTGACATTTTCAGCCCGTAAAAGGGCAATGTCCTGAACAATCACTTGCCTTGTGACATTAAGTTTTTCTGCAAGATAGCCTCCGCTTACAGGCTTATTAGAAGCTTTTAAAATTTTTATAATTTCCTGTTTCCTTTGTTCTTTACTCATATGACACCTTCTTTTGTAAAAAAGTAGGGTAAATTCACCCTACTTTTTTATTTAATTCTCTTCATTAATTCGTTTCTTAATTCTTCGTAGCCCGGTTTTCCAAGGAGTGCAAACATATTCTTTTTATAAGCTTCAACTCCTGGTTGGTCAAAGGGATTTACGCCCAGGATATATCCACTTATTCCACAGGCTTTTTCAAAGAAGTAGAGAAGTTTTCCAACATAGTATTCGTTTAATTCTGGAAGATTGATAACTAAGTTTGGTACGCCACCGTCTACATGGGCAAGGAGTGTTCCTTCAAAAGCTTTTTTATTGACAAAATCCATGCTTTTACCGGCAAGATAGTTTAATCCGTCTAAATCTTCTGCTTCTGCTTCCAGGGTGATATCGCATCTGGGTGTCTCTATATTAATTACGGTTTCAAAAAGATTTCTTCTTCCGTCCTGGATGTATTGTCCTAAGGAGTGAAGATCTGTTGAAAAGTCTACAGAAGCAGGGAAAATACCTTTATTATCCTTGCCTTCACTTTCTCCATAAAGTTGTTTCCACCACTCAGAAATATAGTGAAGAGCAGGTTCATAGTTTACTAAGATTTCAGTTTGTTTTCCTCTTTTATATAAAATATTGCGGATAAGGGCGTATTGATAAGCAGGATTCTTTTCAAAGTCTTCAACTTTGTATTCTTCCCTTGCATCTTTAGCGCCTTCCATTAATTGATCAATATTGATTCCGCTAACAGCAATAGGCAGTAATCCAACCGGAGTTAATACTGTAAAACGTCCTCCCACATCATCAGGAATGATAAAAGTTTCATAACCTTCTTCGTCAGCTAATTTACGAAGAGCACCTCTTTGTCTGTCAGTGGTTGCAAAGATTCTTTCTCTTGCCCCTTCTTTCCCATACTTTTCTTGCAGGTACTTTTTAAAGATTCTAAATGCGATACCCGGCTCTGTTGTGGTACCAGATTTGGAAATAACGTTAATGCTTACGTCTTTGCCTTCAATGAGGTCTAAAAGATGGGTTACATATGTACCGCTTATATTGTTTCCAACAAAGTAGATTTCCGGTGCTTGTCTTTTTTCTTTTGGAAGCATGTTGTAGAAAGAATGGCTTAAGCTTTCAATAACCGCTCTTGCGCCTAAATAAGAACCACCGATACCAATGACGATAAATACATCGGAATTTTCTCTAACTTTTTGGGCAGCCTTTTTAACTCTTTCGAATTCTTCTTTATCATAGTCATTAGGAAGATCAATCCATCCTAAAAAGTCATTCCCTGAGCCAGTTTTTTCATGAAGGATTTTATGGGCAGCTTCTAATTGCCATTTTGAATGCTGTATTTCTTCATTAGAAATACCGGAATTGGAATAATCAAAAACTATATTTTTCATTTTTATCCTCCTTAAAATAAAATTAAATACTTTTTATCCTCTAAACCAAATGAAATTATACCATGAGATGTAAAATCGAACCATACTATAATCATTATAATTCATTTAAAGACGCAAAGGTATAACCCTGATCTCTTAAATATTTAAGCATATCTCCTAAAGCTTCCGTATTGGATGAGGATACGGCATGGAGAAGAATAATAGCCCCCGGATGATGGTTTTGTACGATATGCTCATAAGCTGCTTGTTTTCCCGGCTGATTATTTACATCCCAATCTTTGTATGCCATACTCCAGAATATCGTCTTATAGCCTAAATCCTTTGTAATCTGAAGAGTTCTCTCACTGTATTCTCCTGCGGGAGGCCTAAAGAATAAGGGCATGGAAGTGCTGGTTACTTCTTCAAAATACCTCGCTGTTTCAAGAATTTCATGTTTTACTTCTTCATCTGTTTTATCAGGAAGGCTGGGATGGGTGACGGAATGATTGCCTACGATATGACCTTCTTCAACCATTCTTTTCACCAGATCCGGCTGACTTTGAATATACGGCTTAGTCACAAAGAAGGCTGCTTTTACATTATGTTCTTTTAGGACGTCTAATATTTTAGGAGTATATCCGTTTTCATAGCCTTCATCAAAAGTAAGATAAATCTTTTTTTCTTTGGTATTGCCTAAATAATAAGCATCATATTTTGCAATATCAATTTCGCTTTGAGCGCCCGGAGGCAGGTGGTCTGAATTTCTTTTAAACCACCAGGACTTTTTATCATTGGGAAGAGACGATGTCTCTTGGGCTGGTTTTTCCACTGGTTTTTGTTCTTCTTTAGATGTTTCTTTTGGTGCTTCTTTCGTTTCTTCTTTTGGCTTCTCTACTGTTTCCGGTTCAGGTTTTTCTTCCAATTCTTCTTTTTCTTGTTTCTTGGCACTTTCTTCATCTTCCACCAATGTATCTTCGCCATTAATAGCAGGTTCTTCTATACGCTGTTCTATGGGTATTTCCGTAACAGGTGCTTCATCAGTTTTTGAAATAGAAGCAGAATCTGAGGCGCATCCTACTAAAAGCGCACTAACAAGAATACATGTTACAATTGTTCTTTTGGTCATAGTATCTTCCTCTCGATTTTATCTTTAAGTCCGTGGATGACAATAAAACTACCTTTATATAATAGCATAAGTGATGAATCCGGTACATTATTTGTTGAAAATTATTGAAAAAACCAACTCTTTCGAGTTGGTTTATAATACAGGACTCTCATGTCGAGCCTTAAGTCTCTCCCATCTTCTATCCACTTCTTTTTGTATGCTTTCTACGATATCCGCATATTCAGGTTTTGCCAGATGTTTGGTTCTTCCCATCATTTTTAACCAGTCAATAACCGGAATTTTCTTGTTGCGTTCTTCTGGATTATAGGTGATGGTTGTAATACCTTCTTCTATTTCATACAGCGGATGGTAGCAGCAGTTTACTGCGGCATCAATGACGCTTCTTTCGTATCTTGGATTGTCGTTCCAGTTCAGAGGACAAGCAGAAAGGGCTTTAATAAAGGCTAAGCCATATTCATTGGCATATTTTTGAGCTTTTGCCGCCTTTTTGATAAAGTCAGTTGGATTGCTTTCTGCAACGGTTGCCACATATGGAATATTGGTCGCTGCAAAAATCTGCGGCGTATCTTTATGGAAAGTCGCTTTTCCAGCCTGAGCTTTTCCTACATGGGAAGTAGAGCTTCTTGCGCCCCGTGGAGTGGTATAAGATAATTGATATCCTGTATTCATATAGCCACCATTGTCATATTCCATAATAATCATCCTGTGGTTTCTTAGAGCTGCACCGATAGCCGGACCGATACCAATATCCAGACCACCGTCTCCACTGATCATAATAAATGTAAAGTTGTCTCCCTGAGGCAGTTCTCCTCTTCTTTGTCTTTCATGGAACATTTCTACCAAACCGGAAAGGGTAGCGGCACCATTTTGGAACAAGTTATGAATAAAGGTTACTCTAAAGGAACTCTTAGGATATGGAGAGGAAACAACATATCCGCAGCCTGTTTGGAATAATAGTACAACTTCTCCTTCGATTCCTCTAAGGAGCATATTGACATTAACAGGGATTCCACAGCCTGGACAAGCACCGTGACCTGCGATCCACCTTTTTGGCATTCTGGTGGAATCTTTTACGATTCCCCCTTTAGCAATCATTTTACCGCTTTGTTCATCCACAGTAACGCTGGTTACACCGGGACGGACTTTTTCTCCTACAAGGGGTTCAAAATATTTTGGTGGCTCGTATCCCGGTTTGCCTTGATAGTGTCCAAAGTAGTCAAAACGCTTTTCTACTTTTCCTTTTTGAGCGATATCATATGCACGGTTGAGCATTTCTATACCGTCTTCTATATAGAAGTCTCTACCACTTAAGCCATAAACCAAACTGGTTACTTCTATGTTGGCTTTAAAATCTTGCAGAGCAGCTTTTAATTCAAGGGTCATATTACCCCCGTCTGCTCCGTAACTGTCTTGCCTGTCAGCTACAACAATCGCTTTTACATTTTTACATATATTATAGAGATCTTGTTTGGGGAATGGTCGAAGCACACTGCTTGTAAATACCCCTACTTTTTTGCCCTGTTCTCTTAGCTTATCCACTGCAAGTCTTGCCGTATCATAGCTTGAGCCAAGGGCAAAAAGTGCCGCTTCTGCATCTTCCATCATATATCCCTCTACCATACTGTATGTACGGCCGGTGAGTTCTCCGTATTCTTTAAACACTTGGGGAATGACGTTTCTTGCTTCTTCCATAGCCAGATGCAGCTGATATTTATTGTTTAATAAATCGGGTTCATTCATGTAACAGCCAATGATGACAGGCTTTTCTTTATCTAAGGCATGGTATTGGAGTTCCAGTTTTCCGATAAAATTCTGGACATCCTGGTCGTTTGCTATAACTTCTACTTTTCGTTTTTGGTGGCTGGTGAAAAATCCATCAAAAGCAACGATAATAGGCAGTTTAACTTTTTCTGCAATTTTAAGGGCACAGATATTAAAATCGTATACTCTTTGAGGGTCTTTTGCAAAAAGAATAATCCATCCTGTATTTAAAGCATACATAATATCACTGTGGTCTCCCTTAATGGAAAGAGGACCGGATACCGTTCTACATGCTACATTTAAAACCATTGGGAAACGGGTTCCCGATTGTACCGGAAGCTGCTCTAATGCATATAATAATCCATTGGCAGAAGTGGCATTAAACACTCTTCCTCCACCGGTTGATGCACCATAACAAATACCTGCAGCTCCATGTTCCCCGTCTGCTGGAATCATAACGATATCATGTTCCCCTTCTGCTTTTAAGAGATCCAGATGCTCTGGTATCTGAGTTGAAGGAGTAATTGGATAATACCCCATAACATGATAATTTATTTGTTTTGCGGCATAGGCTGCTAATTCGTTACCACTTTCAAATACAACTTTTTGATCTACCATAGTGTCGCCTCCTTATTTCAGTTCATTGGTCGTATAAGATTCGGAACGCATCCAGGAGTTCGGTCCTACATCTTCAAATTCCATTTTATCGACTAACAGTTCTTGATTGCGAACATGGATTTTCCAAATGTCTACTTCTCTTTCTATTCCTGCTGTTAAGGCGTCTGTAGGACATACTTCCACACAGCGTAGGCATCCTTTACAGTGGTGGTAGTCCGGACCTAAATTAATCATGGAAGGTTTCCCTTTATACTCTCCGGGAACAAATTGGTAAACCATATCCGGGCAGGTGGAATCGCACATGCCGCAGTTAATGCATGATTCTTTCTTAAATACAGGAATATATCCTTCACGGCTTCCTGATAAATCATTGCTTATGGTGCTGCCGTAGTGAGGGTTAATACCGCCAATAGGTGCGTTATCGTAACCCCATTCTCTTTTTACTTCGCTGTATTCCTGATAAGGATATTTTCCATCGACTTCATACTTCTTCACTACAATATTGTTATATCCCTTTTCAAGACCCTCTAAGTTGGATTGCAGGGCTGCAGGATACTTTTTACCCAAGGTGTCTTTTACAAGCTCTTTTAAGTCTTCTAATGGGATGAATCCTGAGGCTTTAGCCATGGCGCCAAGCATAATCATATTCACCCTTGTTTTTGCTTCAATGGCAAGTCTTAGAGCATCTACACATACAAGAGTCCCTGCGTACATTTTAAATCTGTCGCGAATGACATCAGGCTCTTCATCGGTATTTACCACAACGACTGTATCAGGACCTACGCCCTGCATCACTGGAATCTTTCCTGCCAATCTTTCATGGAAAATTCCAAGTAAATGAGGAGTTTCAACGGGACTATTGATTCTTATCTCCTGGCTGGGATCTGCCCAACGAATAAATGCTTTGACCGGAGTTCCTCTTTTTTCCGAACCGTAACTGGCAAAGCTGGAACTGTTAAGCCCTAAATAAATAGCGCCCAACTCTCCTAAAATCTTTCCGCTAAGATTCGCCCCTAACCCTCCAATACTTTCTAATCTTATTTCATAAAAGCCGTATTCGTTCGTTATGGGTAATTTCACCTTCGCAGTCTCCATAAACTTCCTCCTTGAGATTCGACGTATTTCAACTAGTCATTGGTTAATAATATTTACTGCATTCTTTTTCTATTATTATCATTGATTTATAAATTTATACTCTTTTTTTCTTCTCCATAAAACTGCTTAATGATCCATTCGATTTCCTTATCTTTGAGTTCGCTGCCTTCCGTATCTTTTCTTTCTTTTTGGGCAGGTACTTTATCGTATATATAGAGAGGTTCTATCTTTTCTTCCTTTAAAACTTCTGAAGCAACAGGGGTCTTATGTAATCCTGGAAGATAGGAATTGTCCAAATACTCTTCCAGTTGAGTAAAGAGAATTTTTCTTTTTTCTTGCAATGAAAAAACTGTTTCTAATAAAACCAAAATAATAAATGCTCCAGTACTTAATATAAGTGGATAAAAAGCATTATTCATTTCCCCGTGTACTAGGATAAAAGTTCCCAGTAGTCCTAAAAAAAGAGAAAGAATTTCGGATTTGGATATGAGTTGTTCCCAGTAATATATAGGAATAAAAAATATTTTTTGTTTATAGTAGTTTGCTCTAATCACCGCTTCTGTATTAATTTCTCCCTGGCCTTTTTCATTATAAGACTTGCAGGTTCTAATGATGTGGTCCAGTACCGGATCCTTTGATAGTCTTCTGTTTTCTTTCATCCACTTGTTAAGGGATTTTTGAAAATAACGGATGCGAATACCCAGAAACAATAAGCTAAGCAGCCCAATGCCAAAAAATATTACTACAGAGACCTGCAGCAGCCATGTGATTTGTTCATAATTTAAAGATTTCATAATAACGCTCCTTCCATTATTTTACATATACTATTATTATACATGGGCATTCACAATTGTCAAATATTTACAATAAAGAAAGCCTACAGAAACTGTAGGCGTATTAAAAAAAGGACAAATATGTATTTTGTCTTTTGTGGGAAGTTATAGGCTTTTTAATATTTCTATAATCATTTCGTTAGAATTTCTTGCGGCTTCTTTAACAAATTCCTGGAAATTAATATCTGCACTGTGATCCGCCTTATCGGAAATAGAACGTATAATGACAAAGGGAATTTTATTCAGATAACAGGTATGGGCAATGGCCGCACCTTCCATCTCGGCGCAGTAAGCATTAAAATTATCCCATATGTTTTGCTTTTGTTTTGAACTGGAAATAAACTGGTCCCCACTGGCAACCCGCCCTATATAGACATTAGGCTTAGAAGGCAAATTTTCAGCACATTTCTCAGCTAATTCCACAAGTTTGCTGTCCGCTTTAAAAAAGCTTTCATCCATTCTGGGAATTGTCCCTATGGGATCGCCAAAAGCAGAGGTATCAAAATCATGCTGCACGGTATCGCTGGAAATAACGATATCTCCGATGTCTAATTTCTCATAGATACCTCCGGCTACTCCTGTATTGATGATGTATTGAACATGAAAATGATCAATTAAGGCCTGGGTACAGATGGCTGCATTGACTTTACCTATGCCACATCTTACTAAGATGATTTCCTTATCTTCCAAAATACCTTGATAAAAATCCATTCCGGCTATTTGCTTTAGCTCTTTATTTTGCATTTGATTTCTAAGAGCTGTCACTTCTTCTTCCATCGCACCGATAATTCCTATTTTACTCATCACTTGTCTCCTTTATTTTTTATCGATTTCTTTAACGTAAAACACAATAAAGTAAAGAAGCTGGTTCCTTACTTTTTAATTATATGCACAAAAAAACAGGGAAGCAAGGTCCCTGTTAAGAAGAAGCCGGTTTTTTACTCTTCTATCTTATGGTCGGTGAATTTGTTACGGGAATTTCTATTGTTCCAGTAGAATCTGTTCCCAGAGGTATGGTTGCTCCCAAAACTTCAAACACATTATTTGATGATACTTTTTTACCTGCAGCAACATATCCTTTATAAGTTCCCATGGTTAAATCTGATGTTGGTTTTAAACCAAGGGTAATGATGATTTCATATGCTCCCGGAGATAATTCGCTTAAATCGGATATAAGCGTATTTGTTGATTCATCAAAGAAATATCCATTTATATTTACAGAGCCACTTGATGTTTTCGGTACGATTACGATTTCTTTTATAACTTCATTATCTATTACAGTTAACTTTCCATCAATGTCATCAAAATTGGGTTTTAATTTTACTGTACCGGCAGGTAAAAAAGGATTTTCATTAGGCGCACTTACTGTAAAGTTTAATCTATACGTTGCCTTATCGGGATATAAATACCCTGTTGGAGCATCTTCTTTAAATTTTACGTTAAATACATCTATGATCGTATTAAAGCTTTCCTGTACTTTAAAAACTATTTTTCCTTCTTCTATTGTTTCATAATATCCAAGTGAGATTTTGATTTTTTCTCTGCCTACATCTTTTGCCGTTACTACACCGCTGGAAGTGTCAAACTCTACATACAAAGTCATAGAAGGCTCTTCTAGTTTCATAATCATATCGGGAGGAATATCAACTATTTTCTTTGTTTGACCTACGATCATCTGTTGATCCGAACTTTCAAAATCGTATACATATACATCACTTAGATTTGATTCTAAACCGGATTTTTCATCTTTAACCTGAACTTGAACATGACCTACTTTAATACCAGTTATTTTTGTATTTAATGGCTCTATTTTTTCTAATGATATAATTCCTGAATCACCAAGAATATTCCATGTCAAATCATAGTTTTTTAAATTAAGTTCGGCAGTTAAGGTATCGGTATTCCCTAACTTAAGGTACAGCATACTCGGTAATGTAATGCCTCCTGTTACAGTAATCGTCATTTGATTAACTGGTGCCTGACGATTGTCATTGTTAAAAGGGTCTTTATAATCCAATCTTGCTTTATCGAATACATATTCCCCAGGTTTCAGGAATTTATATGAAATGGTAATAGGTTCACAAACAAAATCATATTTACCGGTTTCAGGATTTTTCACCATGGCTGCTTTTAATTGAAGCGTAAACTTTCTTTCATTTCCTCCTCCTTGACTTTTGAAATCAAAAACAGAAGGATCATTGATGTATTCAACCCCTTTAATCTTAACGCTGGTGATTTCTACATCCTTTGGAATCATTTCTTCATATTTTACATATTGGAATTGATATTGGTCCAACATTTTTTCCTGAATCTTCTTAAATGCATTCTCCAGCTCAGTACTTGATTTCGCATCGTAATAATATCTACCGCCTTCTACTAATTCTGCCCTGGCAGACTTGGCTATTTCATTTAAGTATCCAAAATTTGTGTTACTTGAAAATCCAATAAAGAAAGGCTGTATCTTTCCACTCTGAACAATCATATTTCCTATTTTTTTAGCATAGGCTGCCGAGTATTCCCGTTGTGTTTCTCCTGTTGTTTCTGCCAATATTCTTATATTATTACTTCCGTAAAATCTAAAAAACTGGTTATTTTTATAATAGTCATATCCTGAGTTCTGATTTACTCCTGTATTCCCATCATTTATCTTATAATTATCAAGAGTGTCGGTAATACTGTTTAAAGTAAATCCCTGAGGGACTCCGTCAGTCATCACAATCATATATTTATTGGCATTTTCATTGCCTGAATTTAATAACTGATAGTAACCTCTTCTCATACCATCTCCGATATTGGTTGCTCCATTAGCAGACATAGAAGAAATTTTATTTTTAAGCTCTTTAACATCTTTATCATTTTTCATATCATAAAATTTTGTAGGGTTATCGGCGCTATTGGAATATTGTATTAAACTGATTCTTACATTGTCACCATCATACTTATTCACTAATTGTATCGCTGCATCCTTTAATGCAGCTAATTTAGTTTTATTTCCCATGGAATCTTTCATACTTCCTGATACGTCCAATACCAATGCGATTTCTCTAAGAGATGTTTCATAAGTTGCGCTCGTTCCATAAAGCGTATGGGTAACTTCTACGGTAGAGCCTACTCCTACAGTTAAATCAGATTCCCTCGTCACCTTCGTAATAGTAGCCCTATATCCGGTTGCCCCTAATGCCTGAAAGGGAGTCAATACAAGCTGTAAAACAAATGCCAAAGCCAGATAAAATCCTATTTTCTTTTTTCTCCTCATTTTAATCCTCCCGCTCACTATCCTACTATTATTCTATTCATCATCCTGTTCAAAAAACATATCAGGAAAAATATGTGAATTTACTTTATTATATATTTTTTTATCCCAATATTCAACCACTATTACCACTAATATACAAAGAGTTTTTCAAGCGAAACTCTCGCACCAAGTACGGTCGATAAAACCGACAAAATACAATAGGCGCAAGTATGCATCCTACCGGAGGACTTTTTATTACGGTTCTTTGTCAACTGGTGTTGGTGAAGAAAATATTAATTAGTTTTACAACTGAATAAACT
>JAAYMW010000109.1 GCA_012521175.1 Candidatus Epulonipiscium sp. | reverse complement strand
TTTCTGCTTCGTCAAATACAACTGAAGCCCTGCTTTCAAATACCTCCTCAGTAACCTCATTTCCCTTAACTGCCGGAAGACAATGCATAAAAATTGTATTATCTTTTCCAGTTCTATTCATTAAAGAAGCATTCACCTGATACGGTTTTAATAATTTAATCCGTTCCACAGATTGATCTTCTTCACCCATGGAACACCATACGTCTGTATAAATGACATCTGCTCCATCCACTGCTGACTGAATATCCTCTGTAATCGTAATTTTCCCTTCTGAAGCTTCTGCGAATAATTTACATTTTTCAACCAATGTTACTTCTGGCCACAAATCTTTTGGTGCCGCAATGACAAAATCTATTCCCATTTTTGCGGAACCTATCATTAGGCTATTGGCCATGTTATTTCGACCGTCCCCTACATATACAAAGCGAATACCCTTTAAATACCCAAACTTTTCTTTAATTGTGAGTAAATCTGCCAGGACTTGTGTCGGATGATAATTATCGGTTAATCCGTTCCAAACAGGCACTCCGCTGTACTGGGCCAATTTTTCAACAGTTCCCTGTTTAAACCCTCTAAATTGAATGCCATCAAAGAGTCGCCCCAGTACCCTTGCAGTGTCTTCAACGGATTCTTTATGTCCTAATTGAATATCATTTTTCCCTAGATATTCCGGATGAGCACCTTCATCAATACAGGCTACGGTAAAAGCGCATCTGGTTCTCGTTGAAGGTTTTTCAAAGATAAGCGCTATGTTTTTACCTTGCAACAGACTACCTTTTATTCCCATTCTCTTTTTTCTTTTTAAATCCCCTGCCAAGTTCAATAAGTACTCTATTTCACTTGGTGTAAAGTCTTTCAGAGTTAAAAAGCTTCTTCCTTTTAAATTTATTCCCATTGTTTTCCTCCTCATTATATGATTGAATGAATCTATTTATATCTCTACATGTAGTAATCTAAGGTTTCATAAGTAAAAGGTTCTTTTTTATTATAGGTTTTCAGGGCAAGAAGATAAGCTTTTGCTGTATCCAAAGAAGTAAAACAAGGTACTTTCATCTGTTCTGCAGTAGTACGTATTTTAAAACCGTTTTTATTGGGGTTTTTACCCAGGGTAGGCGTATTAATCACAACCGTTATTTCTTTATTTTTCATCATTTCATAGATTTCTTCAAGCTTATTGATTGAAATCGGATTAACTTCTAGTCCATGTTCGGCAAGATATTTTGCAGTTCCTTCAGTTCCAATTAGCTCAAAACCTATTTCTTTAAAAGATTTTAGTAATTCTGCAGCTTCTTTTCTGTCTTTTTTTCTTAAAGATACAAGGATTTTCCCAGAACCAGGGAATGTGTAACCTGCTCCACTAAAAGCTTTAACTAATGCCTTTTCATATACTGAGTCTACTCCCAGTACTTCACCTGTTGATTTCATCTCAGGAGTCAGGGCTACATCTACATTATTTAACTTTTGGAATGAAAATACCGGCGCCTTAACAGCAACCAAATTACTCTTATTGTATAAACCAACTCCATAGCCTTGATCTCTTAGTTTTTCTCCTAAAATAACTTTTACTGCCACATATACCATAGGAATTTTGGTTACCTTGCTTAAAATAGGTACCGTTCTGGAGGCTCTTGGATTGACTTCAATGACATATACTTTTTCATCTTTTACAACAAACTGAATATTCATTAAGCCAACGACTTGCAAAGCTTTAGCTATTTTTTGCGTATATGAAACCAAAGTATCAATGACCTTTTGTGAAAGAGTCTGAGGTGGATATACGCAAATACTGTCTCCCGAATGAACCCCTGTTCTTTCTATATGTTCCATCATACCTGGAATCAGAATATCTTCTTTATCCGAAATAGCATCAACCTCGACTTCTTTTCCTTCTATATATTGATCGATTAAAATAGGATGTTCCGTAGAAAGAGAAGTTGCTTCCTTTACATACTCCCGCAATTCAGCTTCAGAATAAACAACCTGCATGGCTCTTCCGCCAATGACATAAGAAGGTCTTACAAGAACAGGATAACC
>JAAYMW010000108.1 GCA_012521175.1 Candidatus Epulonipiscium sp. | reverse complement strand
GAAACCATAAAAGAATGGGCAAAAAATAATTTAGCTTCAACTGAAAGTTCTGTATATAAAATCGAAAACTACATAAAAATGCAAATTGAGTTTGGAAATCTTTATAGCCGACTATATGAATATGCTTCTTTAGTTATGAGTGTGGATGCTAAAAATGAAACGGCTTTACAAGTAGTAGAAAAATTAGAAGCCAAACTCGCAGATCTTGCCGAACCGTCAACGAAGTTCAAGAAATGGCTCTATTCCTTAGGCAATTTAGATACTTTAATAAGCTGTTCTGACCTTTTAAAAGAGCATTCCTTTTATTTAAAAGAACTTGTTTTAGAAACTAAACACTTACTTAGCGATGAAGAAGAAATTTTACTTGCAAAAATGAAAAATACGGGTTCAAAAGCTTGGGAAAAGCTTCAAGATCTTCTTTCATCGACTTTACTTGTTGATATTACAATAAACGGTGAAAGCAAATCACTTCCTCTTCCTATTGTTCGCAATATGGCATACGAAAATGATGCTGTCCTTAGAAAAACGGCTTATGAAGCAGAGTTAAAAGCCTATGATAAAATTGCAGAAGCTTCTGCTGCTGCCCTAAACGGAATTAAAGGGGAAGTCATTACAGAAGCTAAAATGAGAGGATATAAATCTCCCCTTGAAATGACCTTACTTCGTTCAAGAATGGATCAAAAAACCTTGGATGCAATGTTTGCCGCTATAATGGAATCTCTGCCGTCCTTTAGAAAATATCTTAAGAAAAAAGCAGAACTGCTTGGGCATAAAAACGGACTTCCATTCTATGATTTGTTCGCCCCGATGGGTGAAATAGAAATGAAATTCACATATGATGAAGCAAAAGAATTCATAGTCAAAAACTTTATCAAGTTTAGTCCTGACCTGGGAAACTTTGCAAAGAACGCCTTTGAAAAAAGATGGATTGATGCGGAACCAAGGGACGGAAAAAGAGGTGGTGCTTTTTGCTCCAATATTCATTCCATAAAAGAAAGCCGAATTTTAAGCAACTTCACAGGAATGTTCAATGATGTCGTTACCCTTGCCCATGAACTTGGACACGGCTACCACGGAGAATGCTTAAAACATGAAACTTATTTAAATAGCGATTATCCAATGCCCATTGCAGAAACCGCATCCATCTTTGCTGAAACGATTATAATCGATGCAGCACTTAAAGAAGCTTCACCTGAAGAAGCCTTTACTATACTTGAAAGTGATTTAATGAGTTCTACTCAAGTTATCGTAGATATCTACAGCCGTTTTTTATTTGAAGATGAACTTTTTAAAAGAAGAGAACAGGGTTCTTTATCCGTCAATGAACTGAAAAAATTGATGTTGGAAGCTCAAAAGAAAGCCTATGGGGAAGGACTTGATGAAAATTATCTCCACCCCTATATGTGGGTCTGCAAACCTCATTATTATTCTGCCGATTATAATTATTATAATTTCCCCTATGCCTTTGGACTTTTATTTTCTAAAGGCCTCTATGCTCTGTACTTAGAACGCGGTGAGACTTTTGTAAAAGAATTTGAACAATTACTCGCTGCCACAGGCAAAAATAATCTAGCCGAGGTGGCAAAAAAGATAAATATTAATCTTCACGCCGTTGATTTTTGGAAAAACTCTCTTAGACTTATTGAAAAAGATATTGACAAATTTCTCAGTTTATAACAGATGGATCACTATGTGACCCATCTGTTTTATATTTTATTTCCACATTCGCTGCAAAACTTTGCGCCGTCCTCTAATTTCGCTCCGCATTCAGAACAGAATTGCTTTTTAGGTACAGCTTGTGCTTCATCTTCAACTTTTTCTCCGCAATTGCTGCAAAATTTGGCGTTGGGAGTCAATGGCTCATAACATTTTTTACATAATTTCTGTGAAGCAGCAGTAGAAGGAGTGTTTTCAGTATAAGATTTTGTCATTTGTTTTGCCATCTCCAGACCTATAGAGATCCCCATTCCAGCCTGAAGTGTACTTCCTATATTACTACCCGGATTCTTTTCTAAAGAATCTATTACGCTAATCTTTTGATATTTATCCACATTTCCAACCATTTCATAAGATGCATTCTTTTCTATCATCTTCTGTATTTGTTCCGGATAGTTAAAACTGGATATAGTAAGATCAGTAACGGTTAATCCAATCTTAATCATTTCCATATCCAAATCCATTCTTATTCCTCTGGCAAT
>JAAYMW010000107.1 GCA_012521175.1 Candidatus Epulonipiscium sp. | reverse complement strand
GGTTCCCATCAGGATGCCATTAAAAAAGGCATGGACAGATATAGAAAAGAAAAACCAAAATATTGGGAAGTACCGTACCTTCCTATCGATCCTATGGATATTGGAAGAACCTATGATCCGATTATCCGCATTAATAGCCAGTCCGGCAAGGGCGGCGTAAGTTATATTTTGGAAAATGAATTTGGCTTCCGTCTGCCTAGAGCCATGCAGCAGGAATTTAGCGTAATTATCACAAATGAATCTGACAGCAAACAGGAAGAATTGACTCCGCAGATGATTTACGATACTTTTGTAAGAGAATATATTAATGTCAATTCGCCTGTTTCATTAAAAACATTTAATATTACAACAGAGGAAGATTTAATCACTATTTCAGCTGTTGCCAATATTAATGGTGTTGAAACTCAATTAAGCGGTGAAGGCAACGGACCTATTGATGCATTATGTAATTCTCTCAGACAGTATGCACCTGTAAGTTTTAAGGTAGTAGATTATCAGGAACATTCCCTTGAACAGGGGTCTAATTCAAGAGCGGTATCTTATATAAGATTGCAGGATGAGAATGGTAATGCTTATTTTGGTGCAGGAATTCACAGCAATATCAGCACATCGTCTCTTAAAGCATTTATTAGTGCTTTTAATAAAATGGTAAACTCATTGACAAAGCAATAATATCTTTATATAATGATATTGGTTTTAAACAGAATATATTTTATATGAAAGGGTAAGGTATTGGCAGAAATGAGAATGTAATCCACTTAGATTTATTTAAAATGATGAACTGAATAAAGTCCTGATAAATGGCTTTATTTGTATGCATTTTATTAAATTTGGAAGTGGATAGTATTCTTATAACTGTTGATGTCCTTCGAATAGATAATGGGATTTAATACTATTGTCTGATAGTATCTATTGGTATGGTTGTGTTTGTATCCATATTTTTAGATTTTAATTGAGATGATTTTATTAAAATAGTTATAATACTATCCTCTCCAAATGATAAAGGAGGGGTTTTTTTATGTTATTGTTAGAAGCAAAAAATATAAAAAAGTATTTTGGCGATAGATTAATATTGGATATTGAAGGATTAAATATTTATTCTGAAGACAGAATTGGCATTGTAGGCGTTAATGGCGCAGGGAAAACTACATTGATTAATCTATTAAGCAAAAAATTAGAACCAGATGAAGGATGGGTTAAATTATACGGAAATTACGCCTATATTTCTCAGCTGGAAGAGCCTGATTTTAAGACAATCAGTGATGAGATGGCTTCAAAGTTCGGGGTGCCAACAATATGGAATACTTATATGAGCGGAGGAGAAAAGACAAGGTTTAAACTTGCCCTTGCTTTGGAAACTCAAAGCGCCTTAATATTTGCAGATGAACCTACCAGCAATGTGGATATGGAAGGCATTGAACTGATGGAGAAAAGATTTGATGAATATAACGGTGCCCTGCTGCTTATTTCTCATGATAGAGATTTTTTAGATAAGCTATGCAATAAAATCCTGGAGATAGAACACGGTAAAATAAAAATTTATAATGGAAACTATAGTGATTATGTTTTTCAAAAAAAGCAGGAAGTGGAAAGAGCCCAATTTGAATATGAGGAATATGTTAAAGAAAAAAAGAGGCTTCAGGAAGTGATTATTGAAACCAAGCAGAAGGTTAAAAGTATTAGAAAAACTCCAAAGCGCATGGGAAATTCTGAAGCGAGACTTCATAAAATGGGCAACCAAAAAGCCAAAGCTAACCTGGATAGAGCAATCAAAAATATTGAAAAAAGAATAGAGCATCTGGAAGTGAAGGAAAAACCTAAAGAACAAGAAGTAATCAAATTCGATTTATCGGATAATGCTAAACTCCATAGCAAAATTATTATTGAAGGCAAAAATATCAATAAGGTATTTGGAGAAAAAATAATATTTCAGGACGCAGAATTTACTATTTATAATCCTGCGAAAGTAGCTTTAGTCGGTTCTAATGGTTGTGGTAAAACGACTTTAATTAAGATGATTATGAACCGGGAAGAACCGATTAAAATTGCCCAGGGAGCTCAAATAGGCTATTTTAGTCAGGATATGAGTATTTTAAATGAGGGCTTAAGCATTATAGACAATGTAATGGAAACCAGCATTTATCCTGAGCATTTTGCCAGAACACTTCTTGCAAGACTGCTCTTTAAAAGAGATGATGTTTATAAAAAAATAAATGTTCTTAGCGGAGGAGAAAGAGTGAAAGTTTCCTTTGCTAAAATATTATTGCAGGATATCAATCTTCTTATACTGGACGAGCCTACGAACTATATGGATATCCATTCTCTTGAAGTCGTAGAAAATGCATTAAAAGAATATGACAGAAGCTTATTGTTCGTTTCCCACGATAGGAGATTTGTAGAATCTGTTGCGAATTGTATTATGACGATAGAAAATCACAAAATCAATATGTTTCAGGGAACTTATAAAGAATATCTATCGCGTAAAACACAAAGCAAAGAAAATAATAAAAAAGAAGCAGTGCAAAAACAAATTCTTATTCTTCAAAATCGTCTTTCAGAAATTATAGGAAGACTGTCCATGCCTTCCAAAGATGATAATTTGGAGGAATTAGACAGAGAATATTATGAAATATTAGGCCAATTAAACGAACTTAAAAATAATCTTTAAAACTCCATTTTTTGCAAGGGAATGAGAACTATGGTTATGCAGCATACTAATTAAGAAATCATATGAATAAAGGAGGACTAGACATTGAATAAGAAAATGTCTTCTGAAGAACTTAGAGAATGTATTGAAGATTTTATGCTGGAACATAGGTCTGCATCCCTTGCCACATGCAAAGACAATATTCCAAGAAGCAGTCCGGTACAGTATTTTATGGGAAAAGATTTAAGCGTATTTATAGTTTCTGCCGGAGGAGAGAAATTTGATGCGATTAGAACCAACCCCAATGTTTGCCTGTTGGTTAATACCGAGTATATCAATTACAGAAAAATAAAAGGGGTTCAGGTATTTGGAAAAGCGACTACCAATATTGAAGTGCCGGAAATTTTTGAGGAAGCTAAGGCATACTGTCCAGAACCATTTTTGATGGAGCATGAAGGAAATCGTTTAAAAGTGATAAAAATTATTCCACAAAAAATCGTATATCTTGATTCTTTAGAAGATGGAGATAGAACAAAACAGATTTTAGACCTTCAGGAGAACCAAGTCCAAATAAAGGAAGATGTACTTGAACTGGCAAAACTTTAAACTGTGATTCAAATCATAGATTTAAAAAAGTTTTTAAAGTATTATAAAACCAGCCATAAAAAAGGATGCTTGTCTTAAGCGTCCTTTTCCTTTCTTTAAAAACTACAATGGATAAAAATAAATAAGGAGAGAGTGTGATGTTTTTTAGAAAGAAAAAGAATATAATACCACAGGAGATTGACGAAATTAAGATAATTAATGAGCAGCCATCAAATGATGTTGATATAAAAGATGTAGTGAATAAATTATATGATCAGATAGTTTGTACAATAGAGAAGCATGAAAATGTTAATGTTCAGCATGGAGAATTAGCAAATTTGGCGGAGAAGATGAATCAATCTGTCAATGAGGTCAACTCGGTTATTGAGCAATCAGATAAAAATATAATCGAATTATCAGAAGTTAGCGAAATATTGTCAACCATATCAAAAGAATCTGTAGAAAAAGCAAAAGAAGGGAAATTAGCTGCAGATAAACTTTATAAAATCATTACATACCTTGAGAGAGGCTCACAAGAACTTTCGATGAAAATGATGGAATTAGAAAAAAGGTCTAATGAAATCAATATGATTAATAACGCTATAAGAAACATTGCAAGTCAGACCAATCTATTGGCCTTAAATGCAACCATAGAAGCAGCCCGGGCTGGAGAATCCGGAAGGGGATTTGCAGTAGTCGCCAATGAAGTAAAAAAGTTGGCGGATGAAACTTCCAACAGTGCAAAAAATATAGAAGCACTTATTAAAAATATTCAAAATGACATTATGGAAACTTTAGAGAAGAATAAGAAAAATGAAGAAACCATTGGAAAAGGCATTCAAATGAGTCAAGTTGTCAATGAAAAAGTAACGGATATGGAGCATGGCTTTCAACAAATGCAGCTAAAAATACAGGATGTCGATAAAAGCATTCAGAGCCAAAGAAAATATTCAAATGATATATTAAACCAAACCAAAATATCCGGAGACTTATTAATGCATATGCATGATAAATTGATTAATCACGTTGAGAGGGCAACTATAGTCGATCAACACTTGCAAAATCAATTAAAAGAAATGAAAGATATTATTGCATAAAGCAACTACTATCAATAAATACATCTTCATTTAATCCCTCTATAGAACTGGTTTTACAACCAGTTTTTTGTTTCATTAAAATACTTTTGTTTTTTTGGTAAAATTATGAGTCGAGTCACAGTTTTCTTTCCATAAATATAGTATCATATAACCATCAGAGAGGAACACGAGATTAAGCAGTTCATCTCAATATAAGAAAAATTTATGGAGGGATAAATATGATGAAAAAAATAACTGATAATGTATTTTGGATTGGGAAAAATGACGATAGAAAAGTACCATTTCACAGACTTATTCTTGAGAGAGGCACTACATATAACAGCTATCTCTTAACAACCGAAAAACCTACGGTGATCGATACAGTAGATATTGCTTTTGCAAAAGAATATGTGGATCGCCTGAGTGAACACATTGACTTAAATACCATTGAATATATTGTTATTAACCATGTTGAGCCGGATCATGCAGGAGCACTTCCAGCATTGGCAGCAAGGGCAAAAAATGCGAAGATTGTAACAACACAACTGGGAAGTGAACTTTTAAAAGACATGTTTAAGCTGCATAATCGAGAATTTGTTATTATCCATGATGGAGACAAACTGGATATAGGTGGAAAGACTCTGCAATTTTTTGAAACCCCTTATCTTCATACTGAAGAAACCATGATTACTTACAGCATTGAAGATAAGATTTTATTCCCCTGCGATATCTTTAGTACTCATATAGCCAATACAGAGCTCTTTAATGATTTGGCTCAGGGTGAGTATATTGAAGATTTCAAAGTTTATTACAAACTTATTATGGCGCCTCACAGACCATATGTCCGTGAGATGTTAAAGAAAATCAATGTATTGGATATTAAGATGATTGCTCCATCTCATGGTTATATATTAAGAGAAAACGTGAATGATTTTATTAGAATCTACGATGAAATGAGCAGTTTAGAGGATGTTGCAAAAAATAAAAAGGTAACCATTGTATTTTCGACAATGACAGGCAATACCAGTAAAATTGCAGGGAAATTAGCAGAAGGCCTTAAGGAAGCAGGTATTGAACCCTATGTATTTAATTTAAAGAGTTCAAACTTAGATGAAGTTTTAGATAGAATTCAAATCTCTGATGGTGTTTTAATCGGAAGTTCAACAAAATATGGAGATATGGTAGGTAATGTTGAAGAGTTGCTGAAATCCTTAAAAGATATCGATGTAAAAGGAAAGTTTGCAGCTGCCTTTGGTTCTTTTGGATGGAGCGGAGAAGGCATTACCCATATAGAAAATTATTTAAATGATACCGGATTCACTGTAGTTACTCAAAGATACCTTATTCTCAATAGGGGAGTGGATACACCAGCTTTTCCACTTAGAATAAAATTTTCCAATGAACAAGGGTTAAACACTGCCTATGAAGCTGGAAAGATTTTTGGAGAACAAATATTAACCCATTAATAAAAAAGTAATGATCAAGTCCTTTTGCCAAGAGGTGGCAAGAGGACTTGATCTTTTTTTATTTCCCAAATGTGATGCAGTCGCATTCTTGTTATTCTTATGATAAAATAAGATAAAAGTAATTCTATGAGGATGAATCAAATGGGAAAGATTTTAGTTATTGCGGAAAAACCCTCTGTAGGCAAAGATATTGCAAAGGTTTTGGGATGCAAAGAAAAAGGTGAGGGCTGCATTATAGGAGAAAGATACATAGTAACTTGGGCGATAGGTCATCTGGTCAGACTTTTAAAACCAGAGGAATATGATATGAAATATAAAAGATGGTCATTTGAAACCCTTCCAATTATTCCGGAGCAAATGAAAACCAAGCCCGAGAGGAAAACAAAAAAGCAGTTTGATATTCTTAAGAAACTTATGAACTCTAAAGAAATAGATTATATTATCTGTGCTACGGATAGTGGGCGTGAAGGGGAATTGATTTTTAGGTATATTTATGAAGCGGTTAAATGTAAAAAGCCTTTTAAAAGACTTTGGATTTCCAGTATGACCGATTCGGCAATAAAAAAAGGTTTTGAGTCTTTAAAGCCGGGAGAAGAATACGATACTCTTTATCATTCTGCAAAATGCCGTTCGGAGGCAGATTGGCTGGTAGGGATGAATGCAAGTCGTGCCTTTAGTATCAGGTACAATGTCCTTTTATCCATCGGAAGGGTGCAGACCCCAACTTTAAGTATTTTGGTACAAAGACAAAAGGAAATTGATGCATTTGTTCCAAAGGACTATTGGGAAGTAAAAGCGGATTTTAATGGATTTCACGGAACATGGACTGACATAAAATCCAATGAAACAAAAATTTTTGAAGAACAAAAAGCCTTAGAAATCGCAGACAAAGTAAAGGACAAGAGTGGCATCATTAAAGATATATCCCAAGAAAAGAAAAAACAGCCACCACCGCTCCTATACGATTTAACGGAGCTTCAAAGAGACGGAAATAAAATGTTTGGATTTTCTGCCAGTAAAACTTTATCCATTGCTCAGGATTTATATGAAAAGAGAAAGATGATTACTTATCCCAGAACCGATAGTAGATATGTCAGTACGGATATGATTCCGGTTCTTAAAAGCACACTACACAAATTAAATATTCCCATATACAGCAAATTTGTAAAACCGATATTGGATAAGGGTAATCTTCCTATCTCTAAAAGAATTGTTGACGACAGCAAGGTAACAGACCATTATGCAATCATTCCGACCGATTCAGTTCCAAAGATAGATGGACTAACCGAGGATGAAAAGAAAATTTATGGCTTGATTGTTAAACGTTTTTTGGCTGTATTTTATCCTGATTATGAATATACTACTACGAAAATTATCACAGAAATAGAAAACGAATTTTTTGTAACCAAAGGAAAAACGGTAACTCAAATAGGATGGATGTTGTTTTATAAAAATGATTCCAAAAAAAACGAAGACGAACAAGAACTTCCTGTTTTAAACAAAGGGGATTCGGCGACAGTTTTCGATGTAAAGACCGAAAAGAAAAAAACATCTCCGCCAAAACCCTATACAGAGGCTTCATTATTGTCTGCCATGGAGAATGCCGGACGGCTGATAGAAGATGAGGCGTTAAGAGAGCAGTTAAAGGACAGTGGCCTTGGAACTCCCGCAACAAGAGCTGCTATTATAGAGAGACTTATTCAAGTTGGTTATGTTGCAAGAAAAGGAAAGGCTCTTTATCCTACGGAAAAAGGAATAAAATTAATAGAGATTGTCCCTGAAGCACTTAAATCTCCTGAAACGACAGGCAAATGGGAAAAAGGACTTTCATCCATCGTAAAAAATAAGATGGATCCCCAAAAATTTATGGAGAGTATTGTAAGGTATGTTAATTTTATTGTTGAGGCGTCTACGAAATCAGACCATCCTATTTATTTCCCAGCAGAAACCAAAAAGAAAACAAATAAGAAATCAGGCGTATTGGGTAAATGCCCTCTATGCAATAAAGGGGATATAAAAGAAAATACTAAGGCATTTTACTGCACTGAATGGAAAACAGGCTGTAAATTTACGCTGTGGAAGAATAGTTTGGAACAATACGGACAAGCCATTACTTCCAAGATGGTGAAAGAACTCTTAAAGAATAAAATAATAAAAGGGATTGATATTATTCTTCCACAAACCCATGAGAAAGCAAGGGCGGATTTACAGTTTAAACTTGATGGCAATGGAGCTGTAGAATTAATAAATGTAGACAGAATATAGTACGGATTTTGGTTTTATAAATCAATAGAATATGTTATCATAAAATAGACATAATGCTGATTCAATGGAGGAAAGAACTATGCTTAGAGGATTTTTTGATTTAGACGGACCTTTTAATCGTTTTGGAACTTTTGCTTTTGATATGATTGCTTTAAATTTTTTATGGTTTATTTTTAGTATTCCTATTTTCACAGTGGGAGCATCCACAACTGCTCTTTTTTATGTCCTTGGGAAAAAAGTAAGAAATGAAGACGGATATATATGGAGAGATTTTTGGAAAAGTTTTAAATTGAATTTTAGACAATCTACAATTGTATGGATTATTTTACTTGTTGTTTTTTCTCTTGCTCGGTTTAATTTAAATAGTGCACATTTATTCGGAAGTATGAGCAAAGCAATGATTGTCTTTCAGTATGCTATTTTGCTACAGTTAATTTTTATAACTATTTATATTTTCCCTCTTTTGTCCAGATTTTATATGAGCATTACAGGGGCATTAAAAATGGCATTTTTTATGGCAAACAGACACTTACTTACAACCATCATTTGCATAGTATTATTTGTGGCAACCTTTTTCATCACCTGGATAGTACCTATTTTTATATTTTTAGCGGTGAGCCTTTATGCAGTTTCAGCAGCTTATTTTATAGAAAAGATATTCGTTAAATATATGCCTAAAAAAGAAGAGACCTCTTTAGAAGAAAGCATGTCGCAAGAATAAAATTGCAGACTTAAAAGTATAATGTATCAACGAATAAAATAAGGATGAAAGAAATGAAGAGGGTCTTTATTAAAACAATCCTGGCATTTCTTGTGATTTTTTTATTTGTTTTTACATTATACGATGTTAAAGAAGAGGAAAACAAAGTTTCAGTCAATACAACACAGCATTTTTGGAGCAAGGAAAGACCTTTTGCAGTATGTCAGCAAAAAAAGTATATAGATTCATTCACTACTTTTGCAAAGGCTGTTCATTTTGCGAGAAAATATAAAAATACTTCTATTTATTATTATAATAATAAAACACTGATTTGGACGAATCCTGTTAAACTGAGACAAAGCGTAATATTGAAAGCTCCTATGATTTCTCAAATGCCAGAATTGGCCAGGGGCTGCGAAGTGACAAGTCTTGCGATGCTATTAAGGCATGCAGGGGAAAAAGTCAATAAAATGACTCTTGCAAAAGAAATAAAAAAAGACCCCACGCCTTATGAGGAAAAGAATGGAAAGATTTACTTTGGACATCCGAATGTCGGATTTGTAGGAGATATTTACAGTTTTAAAAACAAAGGGTATGGGGTATATCATAAACCAATAAAGGCGTTGGCGGAGAAATATTTGCCCGGAAGGATTATCGATTTGACAGGATGCAATTGGAATGATGTATTGCATTTTATTCATTCCGGGACGCCTGTATGGGTAATCACCAATGGCAGCTTTAGAGAATTAGACGAAAAGTATTTTCAGGTATGGCATACGCCCTATGGTCCAATACGCATTACGATGAAAGAGCACTCTGTTCTCTTAACGGGATATGATAAAAACTACGTTTATATAAATAACCCTTTAAAAACGAAAGCCAATCAAAAAGTACCTATGAAAGATTTTGTTAAGTCTTGGGTACAGATGGGCAGACAGGCGATTACCTATATAAAAAAATGACTCTTCAGTTGAAGAGTTATTTTTTTAATCATTTAAAATGATTAT
>JAAYMW010000106.1 GCA_012521175.1 Candidatus Epulonipiscium sp. | reverse complement strand
TATGATATTTGCAATCCCATTTGGTGTGTGATAAACTGTTTTCATCCATGTGGATGACCTCCTTTTGTTTTTAGATTGGCTGGCGAAACCAATTCTATTGTAACAAAAGGAGGGTTTTATGTCATACTCATCGCTAAAAGCTTTTCAGAACTACCTGCATAGCAGGTAGTATTCTTAAACACAATAAAAAGATAGGCAATCATTAATGATTGCCTATCTCTGTTAACTCATTCTATTAATGGATTGTTCAACTTCTTCTGGTACCATACCAGTGGCATCAATGATTGGCACCTTTGTGGATGTTGTTTGGATGCCCATAACATTTTGGTCCATTCCTGTTACTACAATAGCATCCACATTTCCTAAATTCTTCACTGCGTTTTCTGTGCTTGTATCAAATTCTTGAACATTATATCCTTTACTGCTTAAATAGTCTTTAATGGGTGATAAACCTTTTTGAATTCCAATATTTTTCATACTCATGCCTCCTTTATGATTATTATTTCATGCGGCATGAGAGTCTATGCATTCATTTAAAATTTTAATCCCTTTAATTTATCTTTAAGAATATCTCCAATCGTAACGTCATCTTCATCATTATCCGTATACTGCATCACTTCTTCGCTAACTCCATCTTCAGCTTCTCTAATACTTAGGCTGATTCTTTTTTCTTCTGGTTTTAATTCTATAATTTTCGCTTTAACTTCATCTCCCACGGAGAGGACTTCGGAAACCTTAGCAATATGTTTATCGGTAATCTGAGAAATATGAACCAACCCTTCTACTCCTGGCTCAATTTCAACAAATGCTCCAAAGTTTGTAATTCGAACTACTTTGCCTTTAATAATATCATTGATTTTATATTTTCTAACCGATTCATTCCATGGATCTTCTTTTATATCTTTTAGGGCAAGGGAAATTCTGTCTTTCTTCTCATCAAAATCCACTACATATACTTCTACTACATCTCCTACGGAAACAACTTCTGCAGGATCTAAAACTCTTTTCCATGATAAATCCGATAAATGAATTAACCCGTCTACGCCTCCTAAATCAACAAAAGCGCCAAATTTAGCTAATCTTCTTACAACACCTTTTCTCTTTTCGCCCTTTTTAAGTGTTTTCCATATTTCTTTCTTTTGAAGTTCTCTTTCTTCTTTTTCAACTTCTTTTCTGGATAATACAACCTTACGGCTTTTTCTATCTAATTCAATTAATTTAACTTTTAAAGTTTTTCCAACATATGCATTTAAATCTTCAACATAATTCACAGAAAGCTGGGATGCTGGAATAAATGCTCTTATACCTTTTATAAGTGCCACAACTCCACCTTTTACTGCTTCTTTTACAGTAACTTCAAAGGAAGTACCAGACTCCAGATACTCATTTAATTCATCCCATACTACTACCTGATCTGCTTGTTTTTTAGATAAAATAACATTGCCTTCTCCATCATCCACTTGAAGAATGAGTACATCTATTGCATCATCCGGTTTTAGAATATCTCTAGGATCAATATTTTCATCATCCGAAAGTTCTTGTTTTGGGATAATTCCATCCGCCATATATCCAATGTTTACCAATACCTCATTTTCATTTACTTTAATAACTTTTCCTTTCACAATATCTCCAGCATGGATTCTTTTCATAGATTTTTCGATATCTTCCATCATTTGTGACATAGTTATTTCTTCAGTATGATTATTTTCCACTTAAAACATCTCCTTATCTATGTAAATTTATAGTTAATTAATATAATACACCATTATCCGAAAATTATAAAGTATACATTGTTTTGTATCCTAATTCTTTATAAATTAATATTCTTAGTCAATTGGTAAAAAATAAATCAAAACAATATGATTGCAAAAAATTAAAGTACAAATAATATAAACAAAAATATAAAAGAAAGGATAATCAATATGATTCACATTGAAGAATGTTGGACCGCTGTAGATCAAACCGGGTACTACGGAACAATTTTTGATACTATGGAGGATGCTTCCATAGTCGAAAAAGAAGATCCTAATTTTAAGGTAACTAAGGGCTATAGACTTGTAGATGAAAACGGTAATCCTGTTCCTAATACAGAAAGTATTTACTTCGATTTATCTGAAGCAGAAGAAGCGTTACAAAGCATAAACATAGAACAGCTCTTTTAAAAATCTTTGAGATCACTCAAAGATTTTTATATTTGGGTTCGGTTGATTTTATATCCGAAGATTCCTCCACAAAATCCGCCTATAATATGGGTAAGCTGAGATACCGAATCTTTGAAAAACAATCCAGCTATGACCTCTTTTCCCATAAATATGATAACAACAATAAGCAGTGTTAAAGGAATTGTGCCTTTCTTAATATTTGCAAAAGAACTTAATAAAATAAGCATGAACACTATTCCACTGGCTCCAAGTAAAGCCGTATTAAAAAATATAATATTAATTATTCCTGTAATAAAAGCTGTAAAAAGTATCATAATGAGCATATGGATAGAACCATATTTTTCTTCTAGCATGGGCCCTATTAATAAAATCAATAAAAAGTTATTCATATAGTGCTCCCAGTTGGCATGTCCTAATACATGTCCAAAAAGCCTTATATAAAATAAAGGATCTTTGAGAGTACTTCTATAAACTGAAAATAATTGCATCGTAGAGATGTCGTTAGTCCATTTTCCCAAAAGATAAGCAAAAAATGCTAAGAACGTAAAGGTCAAAATCACCGGTGCATTGTAATGAATTTTTTTAATCATAATCCTCCCCCACAGCTTACCTCTTTTTTTTCTTTTTCTTTGTAACTGAAAAACCAAAAGTACCCAAAGGATTTGTTAAACCGTAGTATGTACCGTGAGAATAACAAATAGGCTTGGATTGATCTAGATGAAATTTTTTATTCTCGTCTAAGTATTCATCCTCTACATTAACTGCTAATACTTCTGCTAAAAACATATGATGAGAACCCAGAGGAGTGATACTGTGTACTCTGCACTCAATGTTTACGGGACTTTCCTTAATTAATGGTGCGTCTACTATACTGGCACTTTGTGGCGTCAGATTCATTTCTTTAAATTTATTAACATCTCTGCCGGATCTTACCCCACAATAATCCGTTGCACGAACCAATTTTTCTGTAGTAAGATTAATCACAAATTCCTTCGTTCTTTCAATGATTCCATAGGAAAATCTTGAGGGCCTTAAAGAAATATATGTCATTGGTGGATTCGTACAAACCGTTCCAGTCCATGCAACCGTAATAATATTCATAGTTCCATCTATATCTTTACAAGTCACTAAAACCGCCGGAAGCGGATAAATCATATTGCCTGGTTTCCAAGTAATCTTTCCCATGTGTTTCTCCATTTCTTTTGATATAATGATTCTAAAGTATAAGACCATTATATTTTATCATAATCTATACTGAACTATCAAAAAAATCACGTCAAATAACGTGATTTTATTTCTTTTCTTTTTGAAAAAACGGAGAATATCTCTTTTCTTTCTCAATATATTCTTTTGCAGTTTCATCTAATTTTCTTGGTTCTCTTTCTCTTTTTTCCTGATTCAATACTCCATCTTCCATCTGAATCAATTCCATTTCCCGTCGTGTAAAACTCATAGCATCACCTCATATAAAGTATTTGAAAGTTTATATGAAGTTATACTATGCCATCTCTAAAGTATGTAAGTTTTCATAAATGGTAAATTGAAACAAGATATCCTTATACTCCTTTAGATCTCCTTCTTCAACCAATTTCCATTCTTCTTTTTTGTCTAAATTCGGAAAAAAAGTATCTGCCTCATATTGATTTTTAATCTTTGTAACATATGCCCTGGAGCAATAAGGAAGAAGTAGATTATAAATGCTTTCACCTCCTATAATATAGATCTCATCATCAGAATAGCCTTTTAATACATCCAAAAGCTTTTCAAGAGAGTGACATATTATGGCTCCATCTACTTTATAGGCTTTATTTGTAGTAAGTATAATATTTATTCTGTCTTTTAAAGGCTTTTTATTTGGAAGAGATTCAAAGGTCGTTCTGCCCATAACAACAACTTTTCCCAAAGTCTTCTCTTTAAAATATTTCATATCCTCAGGAATTCTTTGCAGTAAATCACCTCGGCATCCAATCCCCCAATTGTTATCCACTGCTACAATTAAATTCATATCATTCACCTTTCTACACTGCCACGGGAATATTTTTAATAGGTTCTCCGTATTCATAGCCTTCTAATTTAAAATCGTCTACTGTAAAATCATAAAAATCTTTCAAATCAGGATTGATGGCGAATTTAGGAGCAGGATATGGTGTTCTTTCAATTAATTCTTTTACAATGGGAATATGCCTGTCATAGATATGGGCATCTGCTATAACATGCACCAGTTCTCCAGCTTCTAAACCACTTACCTGGGCAAACATATGAACGAGTACTGCATATTGGCATACATTCCAGCCGTTTGCTACTAAAATATCCTGGGACCTTTGGTTAAGAATCGCATTTAATTTATTCCCCGTAACATTAAACGTTACACTATAAGCACAAGGGTATAAATTCATTTCATGAAGATCATGATGATTGTATAAGTTTGTCATAATTCTTCTACTATAGGGATTATGTTTTAAATCATACAAAACCCTGTCAACCTGGTCAAATTCTCCTTCTTTATACTTATGTTTAATGCCTAACTGATATCCGTAGGCTTTTCCTATGGAACCGTCTTCATCCGCCCATGCATCCCAGATATGACTGTTTAAATCCTTCACGTTGTTAGATTTTTTCTGCCAAATCCAAAGAATTTCATCAATGGCAGCTTTAAAATTAATCTTTCTTAAAGTTAAAATAGGAAATTCTTTAGATAAATCATACCTATTGACAACACCAAATTTTTTAATTGTATGAGCAGGGGTTCCGTCTTCCCAACTTGGTCTTACTTCCTGTCCCTCTGAACTTATACCTGTTTCTAAGATATCACGACACATTTCTATAAAAACCTTATCCGCTAAACTCATAATTTCCCTTCTTTCTGCATTATTCATCATAATAATACTTTATAATCATTACTGTATCAATAGAAAATTCGTTGCTTATTTTATGCTTGAATGTGTTTATATCATTTTGTTGCCATTGGCTACCAATTCAAATTTAGCGTTTAAAAAATCGGCAGCTCTTCTGCACATAAGCATCCTGGCAAGAAAGATTTCAAAATATTCTACGAGAGAAGAGATTTTCATATCTATTGTTAAATCCAAAAGAATTGTTCTTTTCTTCTTATCAATAATTACTTTGGATTTTTCTACAGCATAATTGACTCTATCGTGAATATCAAAAGTTACAAACTCTTTATTTCTTACTCTGCTTCTTCTTACATCGGTTTTATCTGCTAAAATCAATGCTGCAGATACTGGATTAGCCGAAGACCCTGTGGATTCATCGTGATTCCCAATAGCAGCAATAATGATTGCTATTTCCTCAGGATTCATACCGAGTCTTGTAAGAATATTAAACGCCATAACAGCCCCAGTCTGTGCATGATCTATCCTGTTGACGGTATTTCCTATATCATGTATATATCCTGCAATTTTTGCCAGTTCAGCTTCTCTTTCAGAAAATCCCAGAGTAAGTAATATTTCTGCTGCTGTTTCTGCTACTTTTGTTGCATGTACAGCAGAATGATCTGTATATCCCATTACTCCTAATAATTCATCACCTTTTCTGACATAAGTATTAATTTCTTCATTGTTTTTAATATCGAAATATGTAATAAGCCCCATTTCAATCCTCCTTATTCATTGGAAGTTTACTATTATTATGTGATATGTAATAAATCATCATTCGTTACATAGGAAATCCAGAGGAATTTCTTATGTAACAAAAAAGCCGAGGAACCCCCCTCGGCATCTGAACTTTCTTCTCTACGACTTTTATAATCCTAATAAACTGTTTATTTTTTCTCTGTCAAAACCAATAACAATATTTCCATCAATATCAATTACAGGTACTCCCATTTGTCCGGATTTTTTAACCATTTCTGCTGCTGCTTGTTGATCTGCTGCAACATTAATATCTCTATATTGAAAATTGTTTTTCTTTAAGTAATCCTTTACCATATAGCAATATGGACAAGTTGGAGTTGAGTATACCGTAATATTATTCATAGAAAAGCCTCCTTATATTATTATATTGTTTTAGCATAATATTATTATATTACGATATAATAATATTTCAAACCTTTATTTCTTTCTTTATCTGTTAAATTCTTAAAATATCTCTGCTTTCCTTACGATTTCTTATTTTATCTTAGTTTTTGAATAATACTATCATTTAATTATAATCTTATCTTTTTCTGTTGGCTGGTTCCACATTAATGGATTTCCCTTTGATTTGAGCATTGTTCATAATTTTTAAGACGTCTTTTGCGTACTCCTTTGGAACTTCAACAAAAGTATATTTATCGTAAACATCTATGGTTCCTATCAGTTTTCCAGATAGTCCTGTTTCCCCTGCAATTGCTCCTACGATATCTCTCGCCTTTACATTTTGTTTTCTTCCAATATTCATAAACAGGCGTACCATGCCCGGTTCAGAACCCGTATCTTCAAAATCCATATCCATCTCTTCTTCGTTTTCTTTTCGCATCGTCATTTTGAGAAGCGCTGCAGCTAAATCAATAGCGGTATAATCTTCTTCTAAAAGACGTTCTGCAATCCTGATCTGTTTAGTTAAATCTTCATTTTCAATAATATTTTTAATATTCTCCATAAGGATTTCCAGCTTTGCTTCTTCAACATCGTTAAGACTAGGTACTTGTTGATGTACGATTTTAGTCTTGGTATATCTTTGAATATCTTTTAGTTTATATATTTCTTTTCCTACCACAAAAGTAAATGCTTTTCCAGAACGCCCAGCTCTTCCTGTACGTCCAATGCGGTGTACATAATATTCTTCATCCTGTGGAACATCGTAGTTAAAAACAATCTCTACATCATCTACATCAATTCCTCTGGCCGCTACATCCGTTGCTACAAGTATTTCAATATTACCGTTTCGAAAACTACCCATCACACGATCTCTTAGAGATTGCTTCATATCTCCATGAAGGCCGTCTGCAAAGTATCCTCTTCCTTGAAGGTCACTTACAAGCTCATCCACTTTCTTTTTGGTATTACAAAAAATTAAGGCAAGTTTAGGATTATACATATCGATTAGCCTTGTAAGAATTTCGAACTTGTTCTTTTCCTTAACCTCGAAGTAATACTGTTCAATACTTGGTACCGTTAACTCTTTATGCACCACTTTAACAATTTCCGGATGATTTTGATGGGCTTTTGCAATTTCCAAAATCTCCTTAGGCATGGTTGCAGAAAATAAAACCGTCTGACGGTTTTTGGGGGTATCTTTTAATATCGTTTCGATGTCCTCTCTAAATCCCATGTTCAACATTTCATCGGCTTCATCCAAAACAACCATCTTAATCTTGTCCAGCTTTAGAGTTTTACGGCGCATATGGTCCATTACCCGCCCCGGTGTACCAATGACAATTTGCACACCTTTCTTTAAAGAGCGTATTTGTCTTTCTATAGGCTGTCCACCATAAATCGGAAGCAGTTTTATCCCATGAAAGTACTTCGCCAATTTTCTTATTTCTTCTGCTACTTGAATGGCCAGTTCCCTGGTCGGGCATAAAACCAATGCCTGTAAACTACTGTCCTTGGCATCGACCATTTCCAATATAGGAATACCAAAGGATGCTGTTTTCCCTGTTCCTGTCTGAGCCTGACCTATCACATCTTTGCCTTCTAGTATATAGGGAATTGCCTGGGCCTGGATAGGTGTGGTTTCTTCAAACCCCATATCTCGTATCGCTCTATTTAACTCCTCTGATATGTTTAATTCTTCAAATCTTACAGTTTTCATACAATTTCTCTCCTATTATTTGTTTATCCACAGTATTTCCAAAGAAACGCAATTTTAACGTACTTCTTCTATTCCTACATCAGTTATTCTAATCTTTCCTTCTTTAAATAATTTTCCAATGGCTCTTTTAAATGCTCGTTTGCTCATATTAAATTCCTTTTTAATAATTTCTGGATCGGTATTGTCGTTGTAAGGGAGTTTTCCTCCTCTAAGTAATAGTTTTCCCAAAATCAACTTTGCATCTTCATCCATTTGGATGTAAGATTTTTCTCTTATGCTAATGTCAAGCTTTCCGTCTTCCCTTACTTTTACAACTCTGCCCTCAATTTTGTCTCCCTTTTTAAACGTACCATAGAGTTCATGGTGTGGAATCAATCCATGATACTTATTCTCCACAGCCACCAATGCACCAAGATCATCTACTATTTTATAAATTGTACCCTGGACCCTATCATCGACTTTATATGGGGAATCACTACTTAAAAGTTTAGCTATATCCATTGTTGCACATAGTCTTTTGCTTTTGTCAACATATAAACCAACTAAATATTTTTTTCCTTTGCGTACAGGGGAGGTCTGCTCCTTAAAAGGAAGAAATAAATCCTTCTCCAGTCCCCAGTCCAGGAAAGCTCCTATTTTACTGACTTCTACTACTTGTAAGGATACCAGTTCTCCCATGGTTAATTTGGGGATTTTTGTTGTAGCGATGATTCGATCTTCAGAATCTCTATATACAAAGACATCTATCTCGTCTCCAATATTTTTATCTTGAGGTATCTGTTTTTTAGGCAACAATACATCCTCATTACTTTTGTCGTCTTTCTCATTTAAATAAGCACCAACAGAAGTCATACGTTTAATGGTTAACTTTTGAATCTTTCCTAATTCAATCATACAGCATCTCCTTGATATCATATTCTTTATTGCTTTTCTTTTGGACTATTCTATCCTATCACATTGATGTATATCCTACAAACAAATAGTACCTATTTTTTATATTAAAATACCTATTCCAAAAATCAAGGCGATGGATATATTCATTAATACAAAATTTTTTACGGCAGTAACAAATGTATCCTTCTTAGTTTGTTTGTTCATAAATACCTTAATATTTTTATAAACAGGAATAATCGTTAACAGTACCATGAGTGAAAAAATAGGACTTATCTTTAGTAAAATCAAGACAATAATATCTACATAAGCAATATAGTATAATGCTCTAAAAAGATTTAATGCCTTATCTCTTCCTATATAAATAGGAAGAGTATATCTTTTATTTTCTATATCATCTTCCACATCACATATATTGTTTGCCAACATAATGTTTGCAATTCCAATTATGGCAGGCAGCGAAACAAGAAAAATAAGGATTAACTCTTTCACATTTATTTTTATTAATAATGAGGACTGTTCATATAAAATACTTACTAAATCTA
>JAAYMW010000105.1 GCA_012521175.1 Candidatus Epulonipiscium sp. | reverse complement strand
TAGCGCGTTCATTTTACCCTTGACAATCTCAAGGCGGACTTTTATAATTGTCAAGGCGAAATTGAAAGTAATTTAAAGCAATTCTATAAAACATTGTGCTATTTTTTCATGTTTAGTTTACAGAGCCGTTGTTTTTTAGCATAGGTTATTTTGGAAAAGTCTAAAACTTTGATAATTGCATAGGATATGATACTCCCACCTATGGTGCTTACTAAAAATGGCGGTACGAAAAATAGGACTGCCACATCGTTGCCTATAATAAATTTAGCGATTGGATAAGACAACAATCCTCCTAGGATTCCTGTACCAAATACCTCTCCTATAACTGCTAGAATAGTTTTATTGGTTTTCTTGTATAAAATCCCTGCAAGAAATGCGCCTACCATACTCCCGGGAAACGCCAGAAGGGTTCCTGTCCCTATAATATTTCTTAATAAAGAAATACCAAATGCCACTCCTACTCCATATCCCGGACCAAGTACCACTGCTGTTAGAACATTAATGGTATGTTGAACCGGAAAGCATTTTGAAGCGCCTATAGGAATAAAAATCACATTCCCTGCAATCACCCCTATAGCAATAAATAAAGCTGCTAAAGTAATCTTTTTTGTTTTCATAGTTATCCTCCTTGAATATTTATTGATTTATATGCATTAAAAAAACACAAGTCGCAGGACTTGTGTTTTAGATTTCTGAATCAAATAAATATAGTACAAAGATCCTTTTGTACTATATACTAAGCATCAACACTTCCTACGCTGGTATTACCCAGTTCAGGTTCATAGGGTCAAAGAACTGCGGTTCTTACTCTCAGTCGGCCCATCCGACTCCCCTGTGTTAATTATTATTTAGTTGTCTAGTGAAATAATAACATAATACGTCAATAAAATGCAACCATCTCTTGCTTAAATTTTATAATGTCTATGGGCAATATCTTTATACTATCCCTCTAAAGCAAAATCTTTATAATTATTCATAAATCATCATTTTAATCCATATGCGGAAATATAAGCAAACAGATACCAACATTCTGCAAAAGACAGGCACAAAATAGGCACAAATGCAAAAAAACTCCTGGCGAAATTGCCAGAAGCATTGATTTTTCTAAAGCTGCTAACGGGACTTGAACCCGTGACCTCCGCCTTACCAAGGCGACGCTCTACCGACTGAGCCATAGCAGCATAGTTATTAAATTGTCGCCCAACGATTACATATATTATCATGTTTTGTCCGTTTCGTCAAGCATTTTTAATAGCTTTTTTAGAGTTTTCTTATTAGAAATTTTTTCAGCTTTACTTTAATTTTTATTAGAAAAAAGTGTTTAAAAGTATCAGCATATATGCTGATACTTTTCTTATGAGCTATGTTTATATGCAATTTTAATCCAAAAATTTCTCTAGTTTCTTCTTTACCCTTTGGAGAGCATTGTCAATGGATTTGATGTCTCGTCCCATTTCGTTGGCTATTTCATAATAAGCTTTTCCCTGGAGATAAAGAGATAATACCTGACACTCTAAACTACTTAAGACTTCTCCCATCCGCTGTTCGATAAAGGCTAGATTTTCCTGCCCAATAAGCAATTCTTCCGGGTTTGCAGCTCTACCTCCTATAATGACATCCATGAGGGTTGTCCTTTCGCTTTCTTCATCAAAAACCGGTTTGTGGAGGGAAATATATGAATTGAGAGGTATGTGCTTTTGGCGAGTTGCCGCTTTAATAGCAGTGATGATTTGACGGGTTATACATAATTCTGCAAAAGCACGAAAAGAAGATATCTTTTCTTCTTGATAATCTCTTATAGCTTTATATAATCCAATCATACCTTCCTGGATAATGTCCTCCCGGTCGGCACCAATTAAAAAATATGTTCTTGCCTTTGCTCGGACAAAATTCTTATATTTATTAATTAAATAATCCACTGCATCAGTGTCTCCCACTCTGATTAGCTCAACGATCGTTTCATCATCCAGTTCATCATATGGTAGTATCTTTGCATTTTCTTCAAAGTTTAGGCTCATTGTACCCCTCCCCAATTGTCCTAAGTATTGAAAAATTTCGATGTATTTTATGTTTCTATGAATACTCCGGATTTTAGAAACAATATTTTCTCTATACCGAAGCATCTTCCCTTATCCTATGTTTGTCCAAATTCCTGATAGTTTTCCCAAAAGCAGACTTCTATATTCTTGCGTCATTATGCATAAGTATACCATAAGTAATTCATTTTGTTAAGTGTATTTGTAAATATTATCCATTAGATTCCATTTTCTCATAACTTTGTATGCAAAGAAAGTACCGATGCATATGCATCGGTACTTTCTTTGTTCATTTATACAATAGGGGATTTCTGTACAATTATATTAGTCTATTATATTAGTCTATTTTGATAACAGCTTTTACAACATCTTGTTTGTTATTAATAACATATTGGAAAGCTTCTGGTGTCTTTTCAAACTCAAATTCATGGGTTACAATGCCGGAAACATCAATTAATCCTTGTGCAACTGCCTGTATTGCTTTTGGATAAATATTTCTGTAGCGGAATACGGATTTAATTTGTGCTTCTTTAGCCAAAATCTTTGCAAAATTATAGTCAATAATATCTTGTGGTGCCATTCCAACTAAAACAATGGTTCCTCCAGCTTTTACAATATGTGCTGTTTGTTGAATAGTAATTTTGGAACCTGCTGTTTCGATTACAACATCTGCACCTTTGCTGTTGATTTTGCTATAAGCTTCAAGTGTATTTTCATTGGCTGCATTGATAACACGGGTTGCTCCTAATTTCATTGCAACATCTAAACGTTTTTGTAATACATCTACTACGGTAATGTCTGTTGCACCATAAGCTTTACAAGCAAGTAAGGTAACAAGACCAATACAACCTGCTCCTAAAATCACTACAGAGTCTCCTAATTTTACGTTTCCTTGATCTGCCGCATGCATACCTACTGCCAAAGCTTCAATTAAAGCACCTTCTTTAGTGGATATATTGTCTGGAAGTTTAAAAGCCATGTTTTCAGGATATGCAATATAATTTTCTAAGCAGCCATGATATGGAGGCGTTGCCAAAAATTCTACATCTGGACATAAATTATATTTTCCACTTTTACAAAATTCACATTTGTATTTTTCAAAGATATCTTTTCTATAATAAAAAATCATCGAAGTGGTATCAAAAGGAATTGCATACAATTTATCCTTATCTATAAAATAAGAGCAAATATCCACGTAATTGCTGTTAAAACTCTCTATTCCTCCTACAATATGAGGCAGCTTATCGTCATTTTGAAACCTGTTTAAATCCTCTAGTTGATTACTAAACCGGGTTAAAAATTGATAGGGATCTACATAGAGCAATTCATACTGTGAGGTCTTAGATATAAATTCCATATTCATTCGTTCCACCAAGGTATCAAAATCCATACTTCGAATGTTTACATGAATTCCAGTAACCTTAGTAAATTTCTCTACTTCCTTCATAAGTACACTGGCATTGATATTGTTTTCTACTAAAAAATCTAATACCACACCTTCGCATTGCCGCCAGTTAAATCCCTTGGGAGCCATAACAGGACTATATATAGTATCTTTGTCTCCAAATAATTGTGGCACCAATTCTGTTTCTTGTTTCTCAATTTCTTCCTTCTTATGATGATAGGTATCATAAGTCATAATCAATAAAACTGCTATGATAGTTATAATAAATATAACTTTTTTTATAATGAACCCTCCTCCTTTGCAAGATACTGATAAAACCTACAAACTTATAATTTATTAGAATAGTTTATTAATGCAAAGTTATCCATAGATAACAAAAAAAGTATCAGTATATTTATAGTTTTCCAACCCTCAAGTTTAATATGTTGCCATACCATTCAGTTGAAAAACTGTCTAAGAGAACCTCCTTTAAAAATAATAATTGGATTCATTTAACCATCGATTCTCTATATACTGATACTTATACTATTACTTTTTTTATCCAAAATATTTCTGCCTTACCACTTCATACATCAACACTCCGGCAGCCACAGATGCATTTAAAGAAGTAATTTGCCCATACATAGGAATTTTTACTATAAAGTCGCACTTTTCTTTTACTATTCTGCTTACCCCTTCTCCTTCGTTTCCAATCACCAGGGCTATTGCTCCCTTTAGGTCTGTTTGATACATATTTTCTCCGTCCATATCGGCACAGGCAATCCATATTCCTCTACTTTTAAGTTCTTCGATTGTACGTGCTATATTTGTAACTTTCGCAACGGGTACATATTCTATCGCCCCTGCCGAAGCTTTTGCCACGACAGCACTAAGACCTGCCGATCTTCTTTTAGGAATGATAACTCCATGGGCACCGGAAATATTGGCAGTTCGTATTATAGCTCCTAAATTATGGGGATCTGTAATACCATCCAATATAATGATAAATGGCTTCTCTCCTTTTTCTTCAGCCTTTTTAAGGATATCATCAACTTCCACATACTTATGAGCCGATACAAATGCGATGACTCCTTGATGTTTTTTAGTCTCTGACAGCTCGTCCAATTTAGATTTTGCTGCGGTTTGAACCACAATGCCTCTATTTTTAGCTTCACCAATAATTTTCTTTATAGAGCCTTCCACATTTCCCTGCTGAATTAGAATCTTGTCTATGTCTCTGTCTGATTTCAGGGCTTCTAATACGGCGTTTCTTCCCTCTAGGCGCAAATGATCTTCTTCAAATGTTTTCATGTAAAAACTCCTTTCATTTTGTTCATAATAAATACTGTATTCCAGTTATTTTGCTGCAAAGGATGTTTTATAATGATTAGTGTAAATTCCAACTATATTAAAGAACAAATTCTAAAAAGTACTTACCCTATTGCTTTAACCGGGGCAGGTATAAGCGTCGCCAGCAGTCTGCCTACTCTTGCAAGGGATTATCAAGGCATTCCTATTAAAAAGATTATGGAAAACTCCTTTTTTAAAGAAAACCCTCTCATCTTTTATGATTTTTATCGCGAAATTCTCCGCTGGAAAAACTGTACTCCCAATGCAGCGCATTATACCCTTTCTAAATATAATATTTCAATTATTACACAAAATATAGATGGGCTGCATCAAAAAGCCGGAAGCAAAAATGTATTGGAAATCCATGGTAACCTTAACTTCCTAATCTGTGAAAGATGCAAATTATACTTTTCTTTTGATCTAGCATATCACCATAAGCTTCCGACCTGCCCTAAGTGTTTTTCTATCTTAAAGCCTGATATCGTACTCTATGAAGAACAAATACACCATTGGGAAAAAGCCGTGCATGAATTTAAGAAAGCTGACTTAGTCTTAATCATCGGAACCAGTCTAAAAGCTTTCCCTGCCAATCTGCTTCCATCTATCGCCGCCAAACGAGGCGTGAATATCATCATCATCAATGAAGACTCTGATAAAATATTATGTTTTTAGTTTTTTAGCAGTTTAAGTTTTCTTAAAACACTTGCCAGTTTATCTCCTTTAGGAATCATCTTAAAGTCTTCTTCTTTAAGATATCCTGTTACAATAAGCATTCCTCCGTAAACCAAAACGCCTACGCCAACAGCTCCTAGAGTAGAAATACTGTTTCCCGTAAAATGATTAAATAATTTATAAAAGTAAAAAGCTGTTGCAGTCATAAATAAGGTTGATATTACTGGTTTTAACACTACATAAGAAAAATCAATTTTATATCCTGAATGTTTTTTAACAGACAAGTAATTCAGAAATGAAAAAATACCATATCCAACGATAGAACCAATTGCTGCTCCATTTACCGCTAAAGGTCCTGCGACCAGTATATAATTAACAATGGCTTTTCCTATGGCTGCTATAAATAAGTTGATTACAGGAAGATAAAATTGTCCCATTCCTTGAAGTATACCGGTAAATGCCTGACCCAGCATTATAAAGATTAAGCTGATGCTCATTAAAGCAAGAACATCTGCGCCTGAATCAAATTTTCCGTAAATCAAACTCATAACAGGCTGTGCCAAAACTGCCAAGCCTGCTGCAGAAGGTAACCCCAGTAAAATTGCAAATCGTGTTCCAAGTTCTATTTTATCATGAAGTTCTCTATTGTTTCTTTTTTCTATAGCTTCAGCAATACTTGGAACGATACCAACTACCAATGCCATACTAAAAGTAAGAGGAATATTTACAAAAGTTGATGCCTTTCCGATTTGACCAAACAAATCTGTCGCTTCAAGATGAGTTGCCCCTGCATCGATTAATCTCCTTACAACTAAGGCAGAATCTACCCAATTCATTACAGAATTAATTGCCGCACCAACTGAAACAGGGAATGCAATATAAATAATGGTTTTAGATATTGATAAAAAAGAAAGCTTTAAATCTTTTTCATCGCTCTGAGATATTTTTTCTAAAAGGAGTTTTCTTTTTCTAAAATATATCACAGCTAAAATAGCTGTTCCAGCGATACCTCCTGCTGCTGCCCCAAAAGCAGCACCTCCAGCAGCCAGAGCAACTCCTTTGCCTGCCTGCATAAAGTAATAGGCTGCTCCTAAACCAAAAATAACCCTGGCAAAGTTTTCTACAATTTGAGATACTGCAGTAGGAAACATATCCTGCATTCCTTGAAAATATCCTCTAAAAGCCCCCATCATACCAATGAAAATTGGTGCAAGTGCAAGTCCCCATAAAGAATATTTGCTTCCCGGAACCCAGCCCTGTACTTTAATCAGCCAATCTGCTCCGAAAAACATAAGTGAAGAGGCTAAAAAACCAATAATGATTAAAAGTAAAAAAGTATATTGAAATATCTTGTGTGCTTCTTTATATTTCTTATGCACCAGTTTCTCCGAAACAATCTTTGATACTGTGGACGGAATACCTGCATAGGAAACTGCAATCATTAATGTATATATAGGATATGGCATTTGATAATATCCAAGTCCAGTATCTCCAATTAAATGGGTCAACGGTATTCTAAAGAAAGCACTTAAAATCTTTGCAATAATTCCTCCAATAGAAAGAATAATTGCCCCCTTAACAAATTTTTTTGCATGTTCAGACATTTAGTAACCTCCAACTCTATTCTTCAACCTTTTGTTCTTCTATTGCCAGATTTATTAAATACCGCAGTCTGTCTATTTGTCCGTCCAGATACAGATAACCACAAAGAGCTTCTAAGCCTGTTGCATGTTTATAATCTAATAAATCTGCATTTTTAGGAACACTGCTTGATTTTGCATTTCTTCCTCTTTTAAAGATCGCTTCTTCCTCTTCTGTAAGATAATCTTTAATTTTATTATATATATTTGCTTGAGCCGAGGCCTTGACATATTCTCTTACTGCTTGATGAAGCTTATTAACTGGGGCATTCCCTCTTGAGATGATCTCTGTTCTTATAAAAAGTTCAAACACAGCATCTCCAATATAGGCCAAAACTAAGGGAGAATACTCCCTTGGCTTGATATTTTTTATTTCAATAGATTGATGCGCACCTTCAAGTATCTTTTGTACATTCGAGTCGTTTTCCATTTTCAATCTCCATTCATTACAGTCTTTTCCACCTTACCCCTTGGGGTGTATCTTCTAAAATAATTCCTTTTTCTTTTAAGGAATCGCGGATTTGGTCCGCTAATGCCCAATTCTTTGCCTTTCTTGCTTCCTGTCTTTCTTGGATGAGTTTTTCTATTTCTTCATCCAATAAATCATGTTCTTGTTTTTCAAGCAAGCCTAAAATATTGCATAAATCTATTATCTTCTTTTTAACTGCAGAAGTAAAGAGTTTTGAAGAATTACCATTTACATGGGTATTCGCAAAACGAACCAGTTCGAAAATAACAGATACGGCATCAGCTGTATTAAAATCATCTTCCATAGCTTCTTCAAATTTTTTTACAAAAACTTCTAATTCTCCCGATAGAGTTATCTCATCTTTAGTCATTTCTTCTGCAGCAGCGTGATTGATAATATGATCTAAATTAATCACTGCATTTTTTATTCTTTCTAAACCGTTTTGAGCCGACTGCATGAGCTCTCTGCTGAAATTAATAGGACTTCTGTAGTGAGCACTTAACATAAAGAAGCGAATCACTTCATAAGGAAATTCCTCTGCTACTTCTCGTAATGTGAAAAAGTTTCCTTTGGATTTTGACATTTTCTTATTGTCTACATTGATAAATCCATTGTGCATCCAATATCTTGCGAATGGTTTACCGTTGGCCGCTTCACTTTGAGCGATTTCATTTTCATGGTGAGGGAAAATCAAATCTTCTCCCCCTGCATGGATATCAATCGTATCTCCCAGATATTTTTTAGCCATGGCAGAGCACTCTATGTGCCAGCCGGGACGTCCGTCACTCCATGGACTCTCCCATGAGGGTTCTCCGGGCTTCTTCGGCTTCCATAGAACAAAATCCATCGGATGCTTTTTGTCCTCATTAATTTCGATTCTTGCTCCGGCTTCTAAATCTTCTTGATTTTTATTAGACAGCTTTCCATAGGATCTATACGCTTGAATATCAAAATATACAGTGCCGTTTACTTCGTAGGCAAAGCCTTTATCCATCAGTGTTTGAATCATGTTTATGATTGCCGGCATTTCCTGAGTTACTCTTGGATGCACTACAGCTCTTTTTATATTCAAACCATCTGCATCTTTTAGAGTTTCTTCTATATATTTTTCAACAATTTCCGTTGTTGTTTTATTTTCTTCATTCGCTTTTTTTATGATTTTGTCGTCTACATCTGTAAAGTTTTGAACATAATTTACTTTATATCCTTTGTATTCAAAATATCTGCGCACTGTATCAAAAATGATATACGGTCTCGCATTGCCTATATGAATATAATTGTATACAGTAGGACCACAAACATACATTTTGACTTCATTCGGATCTAAAGGAATAAATTCTTCTTTTTGTTTGGTTAAAGTATTATAAATTTTCATCATTCCCACTTCCTTCCACTATGTTTTCTAGTTGAGCCAGTCTTTTTTCTAATACTTCAATTTGATGCTTTAAATGGCAGATTTCCATTTGCACTGGATCTGGTAGTTTTATTTGGTCTAAGGATTTGCACGGATCAACCTTTTGATTGTCTCTCCTTACAATTTTTCCAGGAACCCCTACACAAGTACAATTTTCAGGCACTTCGCTCAACACTACAGTACCTGAGCCTATACGGGAATTATCCCCTACTTTAAAAGGTCCTAATATTTTAGCTCCTGCTCCTATCATTACATTATTTCCTATAGTAGGATGCCTTTTACCTTTATCTTTTCCTGTTCCTCCCAAAGTAACTCCCTGATAAATTGTAACATTATCTCCAATTTCACAAGTTTCACCAATCACAACACCCATTCCATGATCTATAAAAAGTCCCTTACCTATCTTCGCTCCGGGATGGATTTCTATTCCTGTTATCCATCTGGATATTTGAGAAATTAATCTTGCTAAAAAGTATCGTTTATGATTGTATAAATAATGGCCAACCCTATGAAATAGAATAGCATAAAAACTAGGATATAAAAAGACTTCTGCTGTCTTTTTAATAGCTGGATCTCTTTCCTTGATGACATTAATTTCTTCTCTTATAAACCCCATAAATGATTCACCTCCCATTTTACTACAAAAAAAAACTCCATCTCAGTCAGAGACGAAGTTTATCCGCGGTTCCACTCTGTTAAAAGCTCTCGCTTTCACTCAAAGCATGATAACGGTTGCCACCGTAATGGACTACTTTGTTTCATCCACACAGCTCCAGGATGCACTTCATTCTATTACTCATATAAAATCGCTCTCAGCTTATGCGATTTCTCTCTGTAAAGGCAATAGAACTACTCTTCCTATCATCGCTTTTGACGAATATTGAATATAAACTATTTTATTCATTTACTTTAATAATGTTATCCTTCCCTGCAAACAACTTAGAAAGGTATCTGGCATACAACAATTCCCTCTAAATAGATTCTAAATATCTTTTACATTTTATCAAGGCTTCCTCCAACCTATTTTGGCTAAAGGGTTTGACTATAAAATCTTTTGCCCCTGCCATGATCGCTTGTATGACCATCCTCTTTTGGCCCATGGCGGTACACATTACAATATATGTATTGGGTGATTCTTTTAATATTTCACTAACTGCCTCTACTCCATCCATTACAGGCATAACAATATCCATTGTAATTACATCAGGCTTAAGTTCTTTCGCTTTGTTTATTGCATCCTGACCGTTGAAAGCTTCGCCAACTACTGTATGACCCATTTGCTGAAGCATATTTCTTAAAACAGTTCTCACAAATGCTGCATCATCCACAATCAGTACTGTCATACTAAGCCCTCTCTTTATTTATACAAGATAGTGACAATATTTTATCATCATACGGATATCATTTCAATGGTAAACTGTTTTCATTTTCATTTAATTAAACAAATCGCATGGGCAGAAATACCTTGCCCTTCTCCAGTGAATCCTAATCCTTCTTCCGTTGTAGCTTTAATGTTAATCTGATTAATATCAATATCTAATGCTTCAGCAATATTCTTTCTCATTTTATCAATATATGGCGACATTTTGGGCTTTTGCGCAATAATGGTCGAATCTATATTTAAAACAGAAAATTTTTCGCTGTCCAGAACTTTTTTTACACGCTTTAACAATTCCATACTGGATATCCCCTTGTATTGTTCATCGCTATCCGGAAAATGTTTCCCAATATCTCCCTTGGCTGCTGCTCCCAATAGAGCATCCATTATAGCATGTAGAAGTACGTCTGCATCCGAATGTCCTAATAGACCTTTTTCATAAGGAATTGCAACTCCTCCCACAATTAATGGCCTACCTTCTACCAATCTATGTACGTCATAACCCATTCCTATTCTCATCATACATCCTCCTTTAATTTACTTTTACCTTATTTATTGTTGAAATAACATATCGTATCATTTGTTGACATATTATTACAATTATTGTATGCTTTAATAATTATTATATGTACTGCTATATATAGAAGGAGAGATTCTTTTGAAACCAAGCATTTTAATTTATAATGATAGTCAGCTTCAAAGACAAAATTTAATAGATTTTCTAATGGAACTTAATATGCCAATGGAAATATATGAATTTGAAGATGCCGAAGAAATTTCAAAAAAAATCCAGGAACAAAAATTCGATGCGATTATTACTGATATCATCATAAAAAAAGAATCCACGATCAATCTTATAAAAAAAATTAGGGAAATATATCCATCTATATATGTAGTATTTATAACAGCTTATAAAAACTTTATTATGGAAGCCGTTTCAGAATGTCACTGTTATGATTATATTTCAAAACCCGTCAATAAAGAAAGATTTCAAAGCACGATGAAGTTAATCCTTGAAAGAGTTATGGAAGAAAAAAACATACATAAAGAATCTAATCCAAAAAATCTCGTCATCAATTATAATAATCAGTCTTTTATAATCCCTATAGATAAAATCTTATTTATTGAGCAGTGTGGATATTTATCTATTATTCATACCCGCGATGGGACTTACCGCTGTGTTTCCACTTTAGTTCGTTTATACAATGAATTAAATGAAGATTTCTTCTTAACTCACAAAAGCTTTTTAGTAAATCTCAAAAATGTTAGTCATGTATCTTATAATAGAAGAACTTCTGGAGATATCTATTTCGATCAATATGATAAAACAGCTCTTCTAAGTGTTCGAAAAAAATCGGAGTTCAAAAAAACACTATTAAATTATAATAAACAATAGTCTATATCTCTTTTCTTCCTTTCTATGATATTATAAAATAAGAAATACAATAAAACAAATAAATTCATGGTTAAAGACAACTTTTGTCAAATAACACAGAGCATTCATCAAATTGCTATTTTCATTTTTGGATTCGTATTTATAATGAAATCTATAAGGGTTAGGAGCTTTAGAATGCTGGTATTTTCTTTACTTCAATATGTTGAAGGTTTTTCGATGTATTTAGTTATTTCTACTTTAGCAGGACTAAAAGGCAAAACGTCCTTACTGAAAATTCTTTTTCTATCTTTGTTACATGGAAGTATTTATCTGATATTGAATAAAATTTTACCTTTCCAGATACAAGGAATCGTTTTACTGATATTATCGATTCTGATTAGTTCTTTAGTATTAGAACTGGATTTTATTTTATCAATATTAACTACTTTAATAACTGTTTTGATGATTATATCAATCGATTTGAGTATAGGAATGATATCTTTAGGAATTATGAATATGTCTGCTGATGAAATGATAGCTAATACATATATAAGAACCATCTACGCCTCTATCATTCAATCTATTTTTTTAATGATTGCTTTTATAATTAATAAGAAAAATATAACTCTTCCAAAGAAATACTTTATGAATCAAAAGACAAACTTTTTAATTTCTTCAATCTTTTTTGCTGTATGTGTTTTTGCTTTTTTAGCATTTATTATTGGTTCTTTTATTAAAGATGTTCAGTCTATCGTATACATTGCCTTGGTTATTATTTTTATTTCTTTTTCATTGGTTATGTATAGGTTAAATCAATATGTTGTTACCATGGCAGTTAAAGAAATGCAATTAGAAGATCAACGTATTTATATTGAATATATTAAAGAACTCATGAATCATCTAAAGGCTCAAAGACATGAATTTATCAATCATATCAATGTATTATACGGTCTTGTTCAAATTAATGATGTGTCACGTTTGGAAACAGCTAAAAGGTATATAGAAACTCTAAACATAACAATTCAAGGAACTTCAGATATCATGGCAACGGATGAGCCTGTTGTTTCAGGCCTTCTTGTTACTAAAACTGCCATAGCTGAACAAAAAAACATAGAAATGGATATCAACATCACCGATCGAATTACAGATACTCCATTATCTCTTACGGAAGTTTCTACAATACTCAATAATCTTATCAATAATGCTATTGAATTTTCAGAAACACTTCCTGAGAAAAATCGCTACATATGTATCGAAGTTTATGGTGATGAAAATAATGTATACATAGATATATGCAACGAAAATAATGGACAAGCTATAACAAATACTGAAATCATCTTTGAAAAAGGCTTTTCGACTAAACCCAATCATAAAGATTATAGAGGGTTTGGCTTATATAATGTAAAAGGCATTATAGAAAAGCATCATGGTTCAATTGCTGTCGAGTCAGACTTACATGAAACCAGCTTTAAAGTCTCACTACCAAAGAAAAAATAAAAAGGGGGGTTTTGCATGAAAAAGAATATGCAAACAATATTAAAATGGATTGGAAGTGCTTCTGTCATTTTTGCTGTAGTATCTGCGACACCTGCGTGCTTTTTACTTGCTTCTCAACCCAAATGTCCAAAATCATTACAAAAATAACAGGTCATTGACCTGTTATTTTTGTCTACTCTATTCATTGATCCTTTAAGTTTTTTTCACTGAACACCATATAAATGATGGTTAATGTCTCAATGAAGATCGCATTCATGCCTATGTATTTCCAAGGGCCAGATATTTTAAATAATATGCATAGCCAAAAAATAAATGTCCCAAGAGCTATGGTATGTATCTTTTTTCTTCTCTCCCTGCTAATAATTGGCTGATTTTTATGTTCTGCTGGTGCAAACTTCAATATAATACCTAATGAAAAGATGGCTTGAATGAAAACTAAAATATCTCTTTGAATATACAATCCTCCAAGAACAGAAAAATATATAATGCTTAAACTAATGATAAAACATCTGAAGTAAGTATTTGCATGGTATCCCCCTGCCCAGATTCTAAGAGAGCTAAAGACAATCATTGCAAACAATCCATATTTTAGGGTTCCTGTTAAATATAATAGTATACATATAAAAAATATCTTAACTGTCTCACTGATCAATGCTTGTAAGCCATATTGTATTTGTCTAATTTGTGTGTGACTAAAAAGTTGTTTCTTATTAATTTGATAGGATATTCCTGCTGCTAGTCTATCGATCATATGGAACCTCCTTGATATTTTAGAGTTGCATATAATATTTTGTATTAATGTATATTATATATTAAAAAAGCCAAAAGACCAGCAATTTTTACTGGTCTTTTGGCTTTTAATAGCGGAGGACGGAGTCGAACCGCCGACACTACGGGTATGAACCGTATGCTCTAGCCATCTGAGCTACTCCGCCATATTAAATTATAATGGGCGCAATAGGGGTCGAACCTATGACCCCCTGCTTGTAAGGCAGGTGCTCTCCCAGCTGAGCTATGCGCCCACATGGCGACCCAGAAGGGGCTCGAACCCTCGACCTCCGGCGTGACAGGCCGGCGCTCTAACCAACTGAGCCACTGGGCCACAAAAATATGGCAGGGGCAGCAGGACTCGAACCCACGACATTCGGTTTTGGAGACCGACGTTCTACCAACTGAACTATGCCCCTATGTATTGGCTCCCCGAGTAGGATTCGAACCTACGACCCTCCGGTTAACAGCCGGATGCTCTACCGCTGAGCTATCGAGGATTATAATTGCTTCGCAATTATTTAGAAGTTTTTTTCAAAAACTTCACAATCTCGCT
>JAAYMW010000104.1 GCA_012521175.1 Candidatus Epulonipiscium sp. | reverse complement strand
TCAATGGTACTGGGTCTTAATGATGCATTGGTAGAATTGACTGGAACATTGGCAGGGTTAAGCTTTGCTTTACAAAATAATAAATTAGTAGCTCTTTCCGGATTGATTACGGGAATTTCTGCAACTTTATCCATGGCTTCGTCAGAGTATTTATCTGCTCGTTCTGAAGGGAATTCCGATGCGTTAAAGTCTTCATTATATACAGGAATCATGTATATCTTTGCGGTTGTTTTATTGGTGTTGCCGTATCTTTTGCTGCCCAGCGATCAATTTGTTTCTGCATTAATGATTATGTTGGTGATTGTTGTAGCTATAATATTTTCTTTTACCTATTATATTTCTGTTGCAAAGGATTTACCTTTTAAAAAGAGATTTCTTGAAATGGCGGTAATCAGCTTGTCCGTAGCTGCACTGTCTTTTGGAGTCGGATTTTTAGTAAAACAATTTTTAGGCATAGATATCTAGAGAAAATTGGGTTATTTTAGAGAATTAATTTAGAAAATATGTAGATAAATTTATATCATTAGTGTATAATAATACTGAATTAGGGGATCGATCCCCTTTGTATGTTATTAAAATGAAAGGGGCGGTTTTTTTGTTTAAAAACAAAGAAACCGTCTTAATTTTTACTACGTATTAAACAAATGGAGGAGAATTCAATGGATTATAAGAAACTGGCGGATCTGCTTTTCCCCAATATAACAAAATCGATATCTTACTATGAAGAAACTGTATTTCCAAAGAGGGATTTACCAGAGGGTGCAATGGTAACCAGACTTGCTCCAAGTCCTACAGGATTTATTCACCTTGGAAATCTTTACGGAGCTTTTGTAGATGAGCGTTTAGCCCATCAAAACAACGGTGTATTTATGCTTCGTATCGAAGATACGGATGAAAAACGTAAGGTAGAAGGAGCTATTGAAACAATTATCTCTTCTCTGGAATATTTCGATTTAAAGTTCGATGAGGGCGTAACTGTAAACGGAGAAATAGGAAATTACGGACCTTACTATCAAAGTAACCGAGGAGAAATTTATCAAACCGTTGCTAAGTACCTGGTGGAGCAAGGCAGAGCATATCCTTGTTTCTGTACGGAAGAAGAGTTAGCAGAAGTAAGAAAACAACAAGAAACAGAAAAGGTCACTACGGGTTATTATGGCAAATGGGCTAAGGACAGGGATTTATCCCTTGAAGAAATAGAACAGCGTCTAAAGAATAATGAAAGCTTTGTACTTAGATTTAAATCCATGGGAACAGAGGAAGGAAAGTTTGAAATTGAAGATGCCATTAGAGGGACTCTTTCTATGCCGGAAAACTATCAGGATATTGTACTTCTAAAATCCAATGGCATACCGACCTATCACTTTGCCCATGTAGTGGATGACCATTTGATGAGAGTCACCCATGTTGTCAGGGGAGAAGAATGGCTTTCAACTCTGCCGATTCATTATGAATTGTTTAAAACTCTAGGTTGGGAGCTGCCGACTTATTGCCATACCGCTCATATGATGAAGATAGATAATGGTATAAAAAGAAAATTATCCAAAAGAAAAGACCCGGAAATGGGACTGGGCTATTATATGGAATTAGGATATTTCCCTGCAGCAGTTAGAGAATATCTATTAACCATTCTTAATTCTAATTTTGAAGAATGGAGAATGGCAAATCCAGACAGCAGTACCGATGAGTTTAAGTTTAGTTTAAACAAAATGAGTACTTCTGGCGCTCTGTTTGATTTAAATAAACTTAACGATATCAGTAAAGATGTTTTAGTAAAGATTCCGGTTGAAGAAATTTATGATTTCTTACTTAACTGGGCTAAGAAATATAAAACTGAAATTGTAAACAATTTAATGCAGTATAAGGATTCTGTAATCCAATTATTATCCGTAGGAAGAGATGGTGCAAAACCTCGTAAAGATTTGATATACTGTGCACAAATCTTTGATTTTATCAGCTATTTCTTTGATGAATATTTTGAAATCGTTGATCCTTATCCCCAAAATATCGATGAGGAAGAAGCTAAGAAACTACTTAAAGCTTATCTGGAAACTTATGACCACAGCGATGACCAAACTCAATGGTTTGAAAAAATCAGAGTAATTGCTGAACAAAACGGCTATGCAGCTAAGCCAAAGGATTATAAGAAAAATCCGGATATGTATAAGGGTCATGTAGGAGATGTAAGCACGGTTATAAGATTAGCTGTTGTAGGACGCTCATCTTCACCGGATGTTTGGGAAATCCAGCAAATTATGGGAGAAGAGAAAGTTCGTGAAAGAATAAAAAAAGCTTCTTTGTAGTAAACTAAGTATATGGATTAAATACCTCCAAAAGTCATAACGTTATGACATTGGAGGTATTTTTTGTGTTTAAGAATACTACCTGCTGTGCAGGTAGTTCTGAAAAGCTTTTAGCGATGAGTATGACATAAAAACCTCCTTTTGTTACAATAGAATTGGTTTCGCCAGCCAATCTAAAAACAAAAGGAGG
>JAAYMW010000103.1 GCA_012521175.1 Candidatus Epulonipiscium sp. | reverse complement strand
CCACCAGCTAAGCTGGTGGATATTTATTACGGGTATTACTTATTATCAGCAGGGAAAACGATACCGGCAAATTTGCGGGCTTTTTCAACGACTTGCACGACAGAGCGCGTATGCCCCAGCCACTTATAGCAAGTATCATAATCTTGTTCATTTACAACCTTAGTAAAGCTTTCAAATTCATAAACAAGATGATTATCACTTTGTTGGAGATTGATTACCTTACTGTCTTTGCCAATGGTTACAATGAGTTCCCGACTTTCATTGACGGGACTATTAATTTTAAGGGTTCCATTTCTTCCCTGAACATAGGCAAAGCCGCTGCTTTCACTATCTTTAGCCCCAACGGCGGAGCAAGCAAGGTTAGGATATTGTAAAACAGCAATACCAGCCGTATCAATTCCGTTTTCTGCCTTTTTAGGGAAGTAAGAAACGGATTCAGGTTCTCCGAAAAGGGAGACAATGAAGTGGATATTATAAATATTAATATCCATAAGCGCTCCGCCAGAGAATTGAGGATTAAATATGTTGGGTGTTTCACCGCTTTTAAAGATGTCATAACGGCTGGAATACTGGGAATAATTTGTTTGTACCAAGGATAATTCCCCGATCTCTTGAATATATTCTTTTAATGCTTTCACATTGTGCAGATGACAGGTTGTAATTGCTTCAAATAAAAATTTCTTTTTTTCCTTTGCGACTTGAATCAAGTGGTCAGTCTCTTCTACTGTTGAGGTGAAGGGTTTTTCAACAATGGCATTTTTGCCTGCATTTAATACCTTTAGTGCATATTCATAATGTAAACTATTTGGTAACGCTATGTATACTGTATCGATTTCAGCATCATTTAAAAATTGATCAAAATCCGTATAGGTCTTTTCTAGATGATACTTTTTCGCAATAGCTTCCCCTTCTTTAGCACTTCTCGGTCTATTATAAATGGCAATAGCTTGAGAACCGGAAACTTTAGAAATCGCATCCAAACACTTTTCCACAATTGGACCATGTCCCATGACACCAATTTTCATATCCTTTTTCCTCCTGTATTCAAGTTTTGTTAAAACAATTATTTCATAAGATCAAATCTTCTGCAATATAGTCTGACCTATTTTTTAAAACAAATCACTATTAATTAATAATAATATTAAACTAGACAAGCATATTATAATTTTGTACACTGAAAAAGGGCGATATCAGATTATCTATTAAAAAACAAGACGTATGACAGAGGGGAAATGATAATTTGAATGTATAATTTATTCGTATATTGAAACAAAGTAATATATTTATCATAATAACTGATACTAAAAATTTTAGGAGGATAGCAATGAGAAATTGGATAATGAAATTTATAAAATGCAATGTACTATTTGGATTTTTACTCGTTAGCTTGAGCAACACCGTGTATGGAATGGAGGAGCAGCTTAATCAGGCAGTGGTTTTACCTGTTGATTATCATGATAAGGCTTTTGTCAGGGGAGAATATGTGTCCATTGATGGAAACTACGAGATCTATTTAAGAGACAATACAACTTTTTTGCCACTTCGATTAATGGCTTATCTTATTAGCAACGATGAGGAATTTTGGGAAGCGCGATGGGATGCTGCAAAGCCCGATGAAGTCGTTTTAGTGTGTACATATATGGAGAAGATGGATAATGGAGGCTGGGTAAACACCGGAAAACCTCAAACGTCTATTAAACTGAATGTAGACAGCAAAAATATGCTTTCTAAAGGGGAAACCGTTGAATTAAGTGCAGCGCCTAAGAAAATAGGTGGAAGAATTGTTCTTCCCGTCAGAGCAGTTGGTGAAGCTTTAAACAGACAGATTGCATATAAAAATGGATTGATTTTCGTTTCAAAAGAACCCCTTGCCCTCAATGATGAACAAGCGGATGGTATCATTAATGAAATGAAAGAAAGATTTAAAGATACCAGAAAAGCTGTGGAATCTTTTGAGATACCATTAGCCGTACACAATGTTAACGGTAAAACTTATTTTAATATGTATGATTTTAATGAAAGTAGTCAAATTTCGATTCAGAGACTTTATGCCCAGGGAGAGCAAGGCCTGGTATTGATGAAGGAGATTAAAAATTATATCCCAATAAATCAGCCTTTCGTAGAAGATGTGTTTTATTACGGAGAAAGACAGCAGACTAAAGTAGTATTATATGGATACAATTTGAATACAAATCAGACAGTTCAAATTGGCGAATTGAATATAGAAGGACAGGACTTTTCATGGATAGATAGAATCATTCCTAAGGAAAATAAGATTTATTTCATTGCCCACTATGGAGATTTAACTATGGGTGCTGAGACTTTATATGTAATAGAGAAAGGAAAGGTTGAAGAGCTCACAGGTGCAAAACAGTTTGGAAGTATTATTATAGAAAATGATAAAATTTATTATAGCAATATACATATGATGCGAAAAATAAATAACTTATATGTATATGATGAAAGTTCAAAAGAAGTAAAAAATTTGGGAGAAGAAGGATATACCTACGATATAAACAGAATCCTGACCTCCGGAGGAGGAGAGTCCCTGAGTGCAGCAAATAGTTTAAAACTGATAGGAAATAAGTTATATACTATTGGATATTTGGAAGAAAGTGATCAAGCCCCTTGCATTTACAGCATTGATTTACAAACAGGAGAAGTAAAGAAGCTTAGCTTGCCGACTTCACAATTTTGGATTGTAAACGACAAAATATACTATATTGAAACGACAACTAAATATCTTATTACAATAGATTTAGAAGGCAACGGTAAGAAGACCTTAATTAGTAAGCCTATTGCTCAGGCAAAATTCCACGGAAAAAGCTTTTATTACACCCTTTTAAATAAAAATAACGATTTAACCATGGGACTTTATAAGTACACATTGGATGCAAGTGAACCTGTAAGAATTAGTCCAAAACGCGTAAAAGATTTCTTTATTAGTTCCTCAAAGATTTATTATATGACAACGGGATATGATGCAGGACTTTATAAAATCCAAGACGGTGCTACGGTTTGTTTAACAAAAGAGCCTGCTTTATATTATCATTTTGATGGGGAAAAAATGATTTTTAGAAGTATTTATAGCAAGCAAGTTGAGATCATACAATAGTCCATACCCATGCGCATATTCATAATTAAAAAATTCGGTTGAGATTTAATATTAGCTTAACCGAATTTTTTGTGCTATGAATAGCTGGAGAAAATTAAGGATATCTTAAGATTTTCGTTATTTATTTTTTAAGCCGTATATATAATAATTAATGTATCATTCTTCTTAATAACATAGATTGGTTATTGTTGCATAATACAATAATATCTAGTAAAGTAAAAGAGTTAAGAATCAAATAGCATTCTACATCTTATGAAACTAGCAAATAATCAATTTTCAAAGCGTGGAGGTATTGAAATGTTTTTAATCGAGTTATTAAAAGTAATTATTTTAGGAATCGTTGAAGGTATCACAGAATGGCTGCCCATAAGCAGTACGGGGCATATGATTTTGGTTGAGGAATTTATAAAGTTAAATGCTTCAGATGCATTTAAAGAAATGTTTTTTGTAGTGATTCAATTGGGAGCCATTATGGCTGTGGTGCTTCTATATTTTAATAAATTAAATCCTTTTTCACCAAGCAAAACGAAAAAACAAAAAAGAGAAACCATGGAGATCTGGTTTAAAGTAATCGTTGGGGTTATACCAGCTGGAGTATTGGGTGTATTATTTGATGACTGGCTGAATGAACATTTTTATAATTATCAGGTGGTAGCTATTACCTTGATTCTTTATGGAATACTATTTATTATCGTAGAAAATCGAAACAAAGATAAAAGCCCCAAAATTAAGAGTTTTAATCAATTATCTTATGGTACCGCTTTTGCCATAGGAATCTTCCAGGTATTATCCTTAATTCCCGGAACCTCTCGCTCAGGTTCCACTATTCTCGGAGCGATTATTCTTGGTACATCCCGTTATATCGCGGCAGAGTATTCGTTCTTTTTATCTATTCCAGTAATGTTTGGAGCAAGCTTTTTAAAACTATTGAAGTTTGGATTAAGCTTTACCGGAATGGAAATAGCAATTCTGCTGACAGGTATGATTGTAGCATTTGTTGTTTCTGTCATAGCCATTAGATTCTTGTTAAGATACATAAAAAATAATGATTTCAAAGCCTTTGGATGGTATCGTATTGTCTTAGGTATTTTAGTCATTGGATATTTTCTTATATTTGCATAATCATTATAAGGAATGATTGAGATGAATAGATGTCCTTGGTGTGGGAATGATGAGCTGTACATAAAGTATCATGATGAAGAATGGGGAGTACCCAATCATGATGACCGTAAGCATTTTGAGTTTTTAGTGTTAGAGTCGGCTCAGGCCGGACTAAGCTGGATAACCATATTAAAGAAAAGAGAAAATTATAGAAAGGCATATTGCGGATTTGATCCCGATAAAGTGGCTTTGTTTGATGATGCAAAGATAGTAGAGTTAATGAAAAATCCGGGAATTGTTAGAAATAGAAGAAAAATAGAAGCATCTATTAATAATGCTCGGAGATTTTTAGAAGTCACCAATGAATTTGGAAGTTTTGATAAATACATTTGGTCTTTTGCAAACAATAAACCAATAAAAAATCATTGGGAAGATATTAGGGATGTTCCTGCAAATACAAAGCTATCCGATGAAATCAGTAAAGACTTAAAGAAAAGAGGATTTAGATTTTTGGGTTCCACAATTATTTATTCATATATACAGGCTGTAGGTTTAGTTAACGACCATTTAACCGATTGCTTTTTAGGGGGCTTATAAAAGCCCCCTAAAAATTTGCATGAAAAATATTCCAGAGAAATCAAAGGGTATTTTTGGAAGAGATTGCCCTACTTTATGAAACAGGTACACGATAGCCAAAAGTATGCCATACACCAAAATTATCTTTTACAGTTATACCCCTTTGGCCTCCCATTGCAGCGTCTAAATAATAAGGATAGTTTTGTGCAGGTAGGAAGTGTCCTATATAATTCCCCGAAAAAACTACAGGTACTGCATCGAATAGGATTTGGGTAGGACTCACTTCTATGACACGAGTTGTTTGGGTTGAATCTCCATAATTCTCTTCTGCTATTTTTTGGCTGGTACTTTCAGCTTTTAACATATTGATATCATTTTGCATAGCTGACACTATTTCTGCACATTTGGAACCTGTAGGGATGCATATTCGCTGGGCTATTCTAAGAGAATACGGATCCACACCGGGATTGGCCTTTAAAATACTTTCTACGGTAACGTTAAATATTCTTGCTATCTTAGCTAGAGTATCTCCTGGCTGAATAATATATTCGGTATGATTTGGCAGACACGATGGTATACATATGGTTTGGCCAATTCTAAGTCTGTAAGGGTTTATACCGGGATTTGCTGCAAGTATTCTTGATAGACTGACTTCCAGTCTCTGAGCAATGCTGTATAAAATATCTCCTGGCTGTATTGTATATGGGTAGTGATTACTTGGACATTGTCTGTACATAGCACGGTACTCCTTTCTCTTTATTTAGTGTATACTATGAAATCAAAAATTGAGTTGTGTAAGAGCGTAATACAAAAAATTTAGCATAGATTGGAACAAAACAATTTTATTTTCGTCTAAAAAATAAAGAAATCAATAAGAAATATTGGGAGGTAATTATGATGAATAAAAATATATTAAGAAATACGATTATAGCAGGGGCTTTATCCACAGTGATGGTAGTTCCGTCGCTGGCGCAGAATATAAATGTAGTACCTATATCTATAAAAGAAGGAGAAGTCATTCCCATAAGCTACAAGATGGATCATTGGGCACAAATACATAAAGAAAAATTATTAAGTAATTACGGCGCAGAATCCATATTTAAGAACAAAGATTTGAACGATTCAATTGCTGCTGAAGACTTTAAGAAGCTTATTCAACTGTCTATCAGCCAAGAATATGATAAAGAACCTGATGGAGTGACTAGAGAAGCTATCGTGTATGAATTAACAAAAATATGGGCAGAAAAAACAGGAAAAAATTTAGACACCGTTCCTGTAGTCAAAATGTTGATTTATCCAGATACAGATAAAATCGATATAAAATATAATCATAGTGTGATGGTGGCGTATATGTTGGATATCGCTAAGGGCAGAGAAACAAGAAAGTTTGATCCGAAGGCATTTGTGACTTACGGAGAACTGGCAGCTTTAGTGAATAATACAGACAAAGCTATACAAAAGGAATTAAGGTCCAATCCTCAATCTATAGCACCGGGAAAATTTGAGACCAGAGGAACTTATGAAATTAAAGAAGATAAAGTTGTATTTGATTTTGAAATAATCAGTCACTACACTGAACCGAAGGAACTTAAACTTGGCTCCGGACAACAATTTGAGTTAACTATAACGGATGAATCTGGAGAAGAAGTATACAGATATTCTGACGGTAAATTCTTTACATTAGCTCTTTTATTAAAAACACTTAATCCTGGAGAAGTTTTAAAATGGCAGGATGAATGGGATATGACTAATAAAGAAGGAAAAAAATTAGAATCAGGAAAATACAAAGCAGAAATAAAAATATTGCCAATTTTTGAAGAAGGCGAGGAAAAAATAGAAGAAAGCCAATTGACAACTGTTATTGAGTTTAGTTTGTAACACATTAATTTATGCCGATTAGGACAATAACGTTTAATCCTGATCGGCACTTTTTATTTTTAAATAATATAGAAGATAAGTATATCTTGTTATAATTTCTAAATAATGTTATGATACTATTGTCGTAAAAGAACTATTTATGAAGTACCGGGAGGAAAAATCATGACAATATCTTTGGTTGATTTTCTTGATCAACTGGTATCTAATCCTGCATTATTGATTACTGTAGTTCTGACTTTAGGAGTTGTATTGGTTAATGGCTGGACGGATGCTCCTAATGTCATTGCGACTTGTGTTTCTACACGTTCCCTGGATCCACAAAAAGCAATTGTTATGGCAGCCGTTTTTAATTTTTTAGGTGTACTGGTGATGACGATCATCAATGCAACGGTTGCACAAACTATTTATAATATGGTTGATTTTGGGGGGAATTCAAAAAATTCTTTAGTTGCCCTTTGTGCAGCATTATTTGCTATTGTTATATGGGCTACTGCAGCGTGGGCATTTGGTATTCCTACCAGTGAAAGCCATGCGTTAATAGCAGGGATTTCTGGAGCGGCCATAGCCTTGCAAAAAGGGTTTTCCGGCATTAACGGGGCAGAGTGGGTAAAGGTCATATACGGTTTATTTTTATCAACTATCCTTGGGTTTTTGATGGGATTTATCATTGTGCGTATTACAGAATTTATTTGTAAAGGCATGGATAGGCGAAAAACAATGCCTTTTTTTCAAAAAGCACAAATATTTAGCGCTGCATCTATGGCTTTTATGCACGGAGCGCAGGATGGACAAAAGTTTATGGGAGTTTTCATGCTTGGAATTTTTCTTGCAAATGGAACAAGCGATGTAACCAATTTTACTATTCCGGTTTGGCTTATGCTTCTTTGTTCTGTAGTCATGGCGCTGGGGACTTCTATTGGTGGTTACCGTATTATTAAAACCGTCGGAATGGGCATGGTAAAATTAGAAAAATATCAGGGATTTTCTGCAGATGCAGCAGGAGCAGTTTGCCTTTTAGCCTCATCTGTTTTCGGTATTCCTGTTAGTACAACCCATACGAAGACAACGGCAATCATGGGAGTTGGGGCGGCCAAAAGACTTTCTTCAGTAAACTGGGGAATAGTCAAAGAAATGTTTGCAGCCTGGGTTTTAACATTTCCCGGTTGTGGAGCTGTTGGATATATTATGGCTTACATATTTATGAAAGTTTTTTAGAAATAAAAGTAGAGAAAGGAAAAAAGTTATGGCAAGAAAAAACGAATATAACTATTTTGAGGCTTTTGTCAACTTATCAAAATTTTCCTTAGACTCAGCAGAAATTTTACACAATACCTTACGTAATTTTGAAACTATAAATTTATCAGAAAAAATAAAGGAAATGCATGAGTTAGAGCACTCGGCAGATATTGCAAAGCATGAATTAGTAAATAGACTAATCAAAGAATTTCTTCCGCCAATTGAAAGAGAAGACATTATTAGCCTTTCTCAAAAGATTGACGATATAACAGATGCAGTGGAAGACGTTATAATTCGCATTGATATATTTAATGTTAAAGCAATACGCCCAGAAATTTTAGAGTTTACAAAATTAATCGTTGATTGTTGTAGATCTCTTTACTCGGCTTTACAAGAGTTTGAAAACTTCAAGAAATCAACAACGCTCCATTCTCAAATTGTTAAGGTGAATAGTTTAGAAGAAGAAGGAGACAAGCTTTATACGAATGCAGTCAAAAACCTTTATCAAAAATCAAAAGATCCTATAGAGTTAATGATTTGGACAGAAATACTGCATCGACTTGAAAGATGCTGTGATGCCTGTGAATCCGTGGCGGACGATATACATAGTATCGTCATGAAAAATTCATAATG
>JAAYMW010000102.1 GCA_012521175.1 Candidatus Epulonipiscium sp. | reverse complement strand
ATGGAGAAAATAGCAGCTCGTTGGACCCATGGCCTGATTACGATTAATGAAGAAGATTACAACAGGGCAAAGGGTTTTAAGCTTAAAAGAAAAGGGGGTTTGTTCTTTGTGCATGGCGTCGGACTTGATTTAGAAGATTATTTCATGCCACAGAATTTTGATAAGGCCGCTCAAAAAGAAAAAATGGGCTTTAAAAAGACGGATAAAATATTGGTTTGTGTTGGGGAGTTTACAAAAAATAAAAACCAAGTGCAAGTCATTCATGCACTGAATGAAGCAGTAAAAATCAACCCTGACATTCACATGCTCTTTGTAGGGCGAGGAGAGCAGGAAGAAGCATTAAAAAGATATGTAGAAGAGCTACATTTATCAAACAATATACATTTCCTTGGATACAGAAGAGATATCCCGGAGATTTTATGGGCTGGGGACGCCTTTATCCTGACTTCTAAAAGGGAAGGATTGCCAAGAGCTATGATGGAAGCTATGGCAGCAGGTCTGCCTGTTATTGCTACGGATATTAGGGGAAATCGGGATTTAATAAGCCATGGAGTGGAAGGCTATCTGGTTCCTATAGGAGATATCAAAAAAACCAAGGAAGCGATTTTACAAGTCCTTAAAGAATCTGAAGAAGTTGACAATATGAAGCAGAATGTAAAAGAAAAAATTAAAGCCTATGCTATCGAGAATACCCTTCAGGAAATGGATAAAATATATAAAACCTTTATTAATATTTAATAAATTGAAATTTCCATAAGCCAACATTGAAGTATTATAGCATTTATAGTATAATAGTAAAGACTATTATTGTAGAATCATATTGTAGGAGGAAGAGTGATGGAAGAAGAAATCAGCTTAAGGGAGCTTATAGAGGTTCTTTTAAAAGGGAAAAAATTAATTGGAATCATTACAGCGGCTGCTGTTTTACTTTCTGCGGTTGTGAGTTTTATCATACCTCCGGTGTATGAGGCAAGAGCAACACTTTTGGCAAACCCCATAGGGTCTCAGCAGAGTAAAGAAATTACGAATAGCAATGATGTATTAGATACGATTAGCCAGTATCCTGAGATGACGATAGAAACCTATAAAGAACAGTTTTTGAATTCTGAAGTGGTACAAGCTACGATTATAGATTTGGACTTAAAAGATTCAGAAGGCAATCCCATGAAAATTCGTTCTTTAAGAAGTAAAGTTACGTTGGAAGTAGTGGATAAGACGAATCTTATCCGTGTATTTGTAAAAGATGAAGATCCTGAATTGGCTGCAAAGATTGCGAATTCCCTCAGTGAGAACTTTATTAACTTTATTACGAGAATGACTAAAAGAAAGGGAGAACAAGCAGTACAAGCGATCAACGAACAGTTAGAGGCAACAAAGAAAATGCTTGATGAAGAGGCCAAGAAGAAAAGAGATTATTTAAAGAGTGCTAAAGATATTGAGGAGCTTAATCAGGAAATAGCTACGCTTAGAGATCAATTGACCTTGTACAAGCAAAATTTGATTGATACGGATAAACAGATTTATTCTGACTTAAAAAGTTTGGAAGCTTTAGAGAATAGTGGAATAAAATCTACTAATATTAATATTGGAGCCATCAAAGCAAAGATACAGTTAAATGAAGTACAGGGTATCACAAATACAAACAATACAAATGACACTGAAGAGGGAGAAAAAGTAAATATTCCTCAACCAAGCAATACACAAAATAATACCGGTAGCAATATGACTATAGGACAGGAAATAGAGTTTGATATTTCTAATTCTTCTGCTTTAGAAAGTGCTATGTTGTCAGCCCATAGAACCCAAATGGAGACAAGGTTGATTCAGAATATCTCAGAAAAAGAAGTTTTGGAGCAAAAGATAGAAGAAATTCAAAATAGATTGACGGAACTTCGTGCAACTTTAGCAACAGAAGAATATAAATACAACGAAGTTATGAGAAATTATGAATTAGCAGAGCAATCCTTCCAGGCATATCAAACCAGAAAAAATGAAGCAGAACAAAATGTAGCTGCAGATATTGGTAAGGCAAGTATTATCGTATCCACTCCCGCAGCAGTTCCAGAAGCACCCACAGCACCGAATAAAATGCTTAATATAGCGATTGGACTGGTTCT
>JAAYMW010000101.1 GCA_012521175.1 Candidatus Epulonipiscium sp. | reverse complement strand
TTAGCAACATTAAAGGCTTAGGAGTCATAAATAATGCTCCTAAGCCCTAGATTGTATTTTACTTAAGTTTATTCAGTTGTAAAACTAATTAATATTTTCTTCACCAACACCAGTTGACAAAGAACCATGAAAGATATATCATCAAAATTAAATAAGATAATGGGAGTGGTTATATGGCATTGATTCATTGCAACTTTTTTTCAGAAGTATTGAAGCTTTCAACTTCAATGTATGTGATTCTTCCTCAGCAACTAAAAAATCAAATGGATATGCAAAACACATTAAGTAAAGATAGATATCCCACTTTATATTTACTCCATGGGTTATCCGATGACCATACCATATGGTTAAGAAGAACATCTATTGAAAGATATGTTGCCAATTTAGATCTGGCTGTTGTTATGCCAGAAGTACATAGAAGTTTTTATACGGATATGGTGAATGGATATAATTATTGGACATTTATCAGTGAGGAATTACCTGAGATTAGTCGTTCTTTTTTTCCTCTATCTGATAAAAGAGAAGATAATTTTGTTGCAGGATTATCTATGGGGGGATACGGAGCCTTTAAATTAGCTTTAAGCCATCCTGACAAATTTAGTGCTGCTGCAAGTTTATCAGGAGCATTGGATTTTAATATTGAACATCTTTTAGATGGTCCCTTGTCCCTTAAAGAATTTAATAACATTTTTGGAGATATTGATTCTGTCAGAGGAAGCGAAAATGACTTATTTAGATTAATAGAAAATTTGGATCAAGTTGAAGTAAAGCCCAAGTTGTATCAGTGTTGCGGAACAGAAGACTTCTTATATCAGGAAAATCAAAATTTCTTAAAGAAAGCAAGGGAGCATGGACTGGATATAACGTATGAAGAAGGACCGGGAGCCCATGAGTGGGGGTACTGGGATAAACAAATTCAAAGGGTACTGGAATGGTTACCATTAGAAAAAAGCATGGCATAAACTTACCATGCTTTTTTTGTGGGCATATAGGCTAACCTTTTATTATTGTTTTAGTTGCTGAATTGCTTTTTCTGCGAATTCATTGTTTACAATTGCTTCAAAAGGAACTCTTTTATCCAACTCACCGGAACTTTCTAAAATATCTTGAAGGAGATCAAGGGATTCTTCTTTCATCACAGGCGTTTCGCACCATGTATCTTGATCCTTATAGCGTTTAATGATTTTTGTCAAAAGCTCTATATCTGTTTCTTTAAACTGGGGATGAATCACTTCTGCAATTTCTTCAGGCGTATGCTCTTTGACCCATACCTGACCTTTATAGAAGGCGTTTGTAAACTTTTGTATTGTTTCAGGATTTTTTTCTATAAATTCTTTAGAAGCCATAAAAACTGTATAAGGAACCATACCACTGGCTGTACCTAGTGAAGCTACCACATGACCGTTATTTTGTACTTCAAGAGTAGAGGCGGTAGGTTCAAATTCTACTGTATAGTCTCCCATGCCCCCTACAAATGCTCCGGCAGTTGCAGTGAACTGCACATTCGTTATGATGTTTACATCCTCAAAAGGTTTTAAGCCGTTTTTCTTTAAAATATACTCAAATACCATTTGAGGCATTCCGCCGGGACGGCCGCCAATAACTGTTTTTCCTTTTAAATCAGTCCATTTAAAGTTCGGCTCCTCTTTTCTGCTTACTAGGAAGTTTCCGGCTCTTTGAGTCTGCTGTGCAAAAACAACACCATAGTTGTCTTTTCCTTGGTTATAAACATAAATTGCTGCTTCTGTACCCATCATTCCAATATCAGCATCCCCAGAAATCAGTGCTGTCATCGATTTGTCTGCACCCCATCCCGAAGTAAGTTCAATTTTAAGGCCTTCTTCTTCAAAGAATCCTTTTTCAATTGCTACATATTGAGGTGCGTAAAATGCGGAATGAACTACTTCATTAAGCCTTATGGTTTGTAATTTCTTTTCACTGCAGCCGGAAAGGCAAGTTGCAATGAGTCCCAAAACAAGTATCAGTGCAATACTTATTCTTAATTTGCGCATACTAAGCCTCCTTTTGCAATTTATACTGTATAGTATTCAAAAGGAGCTTGTACTTGTGAATATTTGGAAAAATTTTTTTATAGACATTACTCTTTTATTACATAATATTGAGCAATATGGATAAAATAACTCAGAACAATTAAATCATCGGAGGTGTGTTAGTTTGGCAATTCAATTAACTCAAAAGGAAAGGATGCTTTTAGAAGACCAAAAAAGTCATGAAGAAGTTTGCATAAGGGAATATCAAGAATATGCAAACCGTGCCCATTGTCCGGAACTAAAACAGTTATTTACCAATTACGCATCTAAAGAACAAGAACATCTTAACACCATTAATCAAATTCTAAACGGACAAGTCCCTCAGATGTCTTCAAGTCAAAGTGGGCAACAATCAGGCCAAAGCAAACAACAATCCAGTATGCAAAATAATTCTCAGGCTCAAAACTATAATCAAGAAGACGCGACCCTTTGTACTCATATGCTTATGACTGAAAAATATGTATCCGGTGCCTATAATACAGCGATTTTTGAGTTTAGAGATCCAAATATCCGTCAAGTTCTCAATCATATTCAAAAAGAAGAGCAAGAACATGGTGAAGGAATTTTCAATTATATGTACCAACACGGTATGTATAATCCTCAATAAAATCATACTTTATCGTTCAAAAACCGTATTACTATTATAGTGGTACGGTTTTTACATTTTTCAATATAAATAGTATAATAGAATTGATTGATAACTACAAAAAGTGGTTAGCGGCATATTGCATTATTACGATATAAGGTATATAATAAATAATAATAGATCTCAAATGATAATGAAATGTTAAACCGTCACCTATTTACCAGTATTTTTCAGCGTGGTAAAATAATAATAAGAGGTGAGGCGTATGGCTTTTGATGATTGGAGAAGCAAATTAGCCAAGGCGGTAAGGACCGTAAAAGATAGTACAGGAGAAATGTATACCACTGCAAAAATCAATATAGACTTGGGGAAAGAACAAGAGCATTTGAATAAACTCTATTATGAAATAGGGAAAAAAGTACATGAAATCTACCAATATGGTGGTTCTTTAGGCAAATTTTTTGATGAAAAGTATTTAGAGATTAAAGAAGTAGAAGAAAGAATCGAAGAGCTGCAAAAGAAGATAGAAGAGATAAAGAAAGTAAGAGTGTGTACAGAATGTGGAAAAGAGATTGAGAAAGGGGCAAAGTTTTGTCCTAAATGCGGTGCATCTATGAGCAATATTCCTGAAAAAGAAGCAGTAGTACAATCTTCAGAGAAGCCCATAGAAATTGAAAAGAACGATGCTTCTAAGCCACAAAAAGAAACAAAGATTTGTCCTACCTGTCAATCGGAAAATAAAATAGAAGATAAATTCTGCTTGTCCTGTGGCAGAGCACTTTTTTAAAAAGGAGAAATTCAAATGGGTCGTTTTAAGGAGATTTTAGAAAAAGTAGAACTTACAACAGCTTATATAGGAAAAAAGACAAAAGACGGTATAGATTTTTTAATACTTAGCAGAGAGTATTCTAAAGAAAAAAACAAACTCAGTGAATTATATGAAGAACTGGGAAGAATGGCCTATCAGATTCATAATCAAGAAACCAATGATGTCAATGAAATAGAAAATTTATGTAGTCAAATAAAAGAACAAATAAAAGTAGTAGATCGATTAGAACAAGAAATGAATGGTCTTAAAGAGACAGCCCACACAGCTCAGGAAGTCAATCATGTAACTGAGGAAATACATATATCAGAGAATATTCCAAAGCCAGAGACAGGAAAGGATGGATTTTTGCTGTTAAAATTTTGCCCAGAATGTCAAATAGGTAATCATCCAGAGGCAAAACAGTGCATTTCCTGTGGCCATATATTTTAGAAGAGAGGCCTTTATATAAAGATCTTTGTTTTTCAAAGTTTTTGTATAAATAAAGACTGTTTGTGGGATGTTTAAAAGAAGGATTTAATTAAAAATAAAGGGGGATCATTATGCTGTGTGAACGTTGTGGCAATAATCCGGCATCCATACATGTTACCCATATTAATAATGGCGAGAAAACAGAAATGTATTTATGTGAGCAGTGTGCAAAAGAAACAGAATCCATACACTTTCATACGCCAATATCCTTCCAAAATTTTTTAACTGGATTATTGGATATGCCATTTGGTAGTACGGAAAAATATAAAAATTATATAGATAAAACAGAAGATCTCCAATGTCCGAACTGCAAAATGACTTATGATGAGTTCAGAAAAATAGGACGATTTGGTTGTGCAGATTGTTATTCTGCTTTTTATCAGCAACTCAATCCCATTATTAAAAAGCTTCATGGGAATAATGCACATACAGGCAAATTACCCAATAGAGCAGCAGGAGAACTGAAGATTAAAAGAGAATTGGAGAGATTAAGAAAAGAGCTTAAAAAGGCAATCGAAATGGAGGAGTACGAAAAAGCGGCAGCCCTTCGAGACAGAATTCGTGAATTAGAGGGGGGAGAAAACAGATGAAAAAATGGTATGAAGAAAATTTAGATACCGATATTGTCGTTTCCAGTCGAATCAGATTGGCGAGAAATTATAAAAAATATCCGTTTGCAGTACGGCTATCCACATCCGATGCCGAGAAGATGATTGAAGAAACCAGGAAAGTTCTTTTAGAAGGCAATACGATTTTGTCTAAGGAATTTGAATATATACCTGTCTTTGGTAGAAATCCTATAGATAAAAGAGCATTGATGGAAAGTCATGTTATTAGTCCTGAATTGGTTAAGAAGACGGCTCCTTGTGGTGTATTGCTAAAAAATGATGAATCTATTAGTATTATGATCAATGAAGAAGACCATCTTAGAATTCAATCTGTTGCTTTAGGCATGAATATGGAAAAGGCATGGGACTTGGCAGACAAAATTGATAATGTATTAGAAGAGTCTATCGAATATGCTTTTAATGAAAAACTTGGTTACTTAACTTCATGTCCTACCAATGTAGGAACAGGCATGAGAGCATCCTATATGATGCATCTTCCTGCCCTTGAGTGGTCAGGACAACTGCAAAATATTCTCTATGCGATAGGAAAGTTAGGTATTGCCGTGAGGGGATTATATGGAGAAGGAACCCAAGCGGAAGGTAGCCTTTATCAAATTTCCAATCAAATCACCTTAGGACAATCTGAAAAAGAAATTATAGAGAACTTAAACAATATTGCTCTTCAGATTGCTGAACAGGAAAAACAAATGAGAGAACAAATTCTTAGAGAAAAGAAGGAAATATTTAAAGATAAAATTTATAGATCCTATGGTACCTTAAGGTATGCCAGAATGCTGACTACTAAAGAAGCTATGACGCTTTTATCGGATATTAAACTGGGATTTGATATGGGAATTTTAAATGAAGCAAGGCCTATGATTAGTTTTTATGAATTTATGATGTATGTACAACCTGCTATTTTACAAAAAAGAGTTGGAACCGATTTAAGCAGTCAGGAAAGAGATATGCAAAGAGCAGCTTTTATAAGAAGCCAGTTTGAGAGATAATATATACGGATACAAAAAGGAGGAATGCTTTTATGATGGGGAAATTTACAAAACGTGCACAAGAAGCCCTTCAAGCTTCTCAGCAAGCTGCAGCGGAATTAGGCCACGGCTATGTAGGAACAGAGCATTTGCTCTTAGGACTTATTAGAGGTGGCGACAGTGTTGCAGCGAGAGCATTAAAAAATCAGGGAATTTCAGAACATGATATAATAGAAAAATTAAAAGCTGTTATTGGAGTTAGTGAAGTAGCTATTTCAGAGCCTCAGGATTTCACTCCCAGAGCGAAAAGGATTATAGAAATGAGTCTTAGAGAAGCGCTAAAAATGGGAACTGGTTACATTGGAACAGAACATCTACTTCTTGCACTTCTTAGGGAGTCGGACTCCATTGCAGTAAAATTGCTAATCAGTCTGGATGTTAGTCCTCAAAAAATATATGAAGATATTATGAATATGTTGGGTGAGGGAGATAAAGGTCAGGATGGAATGCCTATGGGCAAACAAAGTAGAAAATCCGGGAAAACCGATACTCCAACCTTGGATCAATTTAGCCGTGACTTAACCGTAATGGCCAGTGAGCAGAAGTTTGATCCAATTATCGGCAGAGATAAAGAAATCGAAAGAGTCATTCAGGTATTAAGCAGAAGAACTAAAAATAATCCTTGTTTAGTTGGAGAGCCTGGCGTAGGTAAAACAGCTATTGCAGAAGGCTTAGCTCAGAAAATTGTAGAAGGAAATATTCCAGAAATTTTAAAGGATAAAAGGGTTGTGTCCCTTGATTTGTCTGCAATGGTGGCTGGTTCGAAATACAGGGGAGAATTTGAAGACAGAATTAAAAAGGCGTTGGATGAAATTCGTGCAGCAGGCAATGTAATATTATTTATTGATGAACTCCATACTATAATTGGGGCAGGAGCTGCAGAAGGTGCAATAGATGCATCCAATATTTTAAAGCCCTCCCTGGCACGAGGCGAAATCCAGGTGATCGGTGCTACGACTTTAGATGAATATAGAAAGCATATAGAAAAGGATGAAGCCTTAGAGCGCCGTTTTCAACCCATTAAAGTCGAACAGCCGACAGAAGAAGAAGCCATTGAAATATTAAAAGGATTAAGGGATAAATACGAAGCCCATCATCAGGTTCATATTACAGATGAAGCTATTGTGGCAGCCGTGAAACTATCCAGTAGATACATCACGGATAGATTTTTGCCGGATAAAGCCATTGACTTAGTAGATGAGGCAGCTTCCAGAGTCAGACTTCGTACCTTTACAGCTCCGCCCAATGTAAAAGAGTTAGAGCAGAAACTTGAAGAACTAGAAAAGGAAAAGGAATCTGCAATCAAAACTGAAGAATTTGAAAAGGCTGGAGAAATTAAAAAGAAGCAAAATGAAATCAGACAGTTGTTGGAACAAGAAAAAAATGAATGGCAAACCAAGCATAGCAAATCTACACAAGTGGTTACAGAAGAGGAAATTGCGGATATTGTATCCAGCTGGACAGGAATTCCTGTTAAGAGACTTGCAGAAGAAGAAAGTGAAAGATTAAAAAATATGGAGGAAATCCTTCATAAAAGAGTAGTTGGACAGAAACAAGCGGTGGAAGCAGTATCAAAAGCAATAAGAAGAGGAAGAGTAGGTTTAAAAGATCCAAAAAGACCTATCGGCTCTTTCCTGTTCTTAGGACCCACTGGTGTAGGTAAAACTGAGCTTACAAAAGCTCTGGCAGAAGCACTTTTTGGAGACGAGAATGCCATGATACGCATTGATATGTCTGAATACATGGAAAAACACAGCGTATCAAAGCTGATTGGTTCCCCTCCGGGATATGTAGGTTATGATGAAGGTGGTCAATTAAGTGAAAAAGTAAGAAGAAAACCTTATTCAGTTGTTCTCTTTGATGAAATTGAAAAGGCTCATCCGGATGTATTCAATATTCTGCTTCAAGTATTGGATGACGGCCATATTACAGATTCCCAGGGAAGAAGAATAGATTTTAAAAATACCGTTGTCATTATGACTTCCAATATTGGTGCAAGAAATATTATTGCCCCAAAACGTTTAGGTTTTACTTCAACAGATAATGAAGCAAAGAATTATGAAGATATGAAGAAAAATGTAATGGACGAAGTAAAACGATTATTCAGACCTGAATTTATAAATAGAATTGATGAAATGATTGTATTCCACCCGCTTACCCAAGAGGATATTAAAGAGATTGTGTCCATCATGGTAAGTCAATTGGCAAAACGCATTAAGGAAAACATGGGTATTACAATAGAAATTTCAGATGCTGCCAAAGAATACCTTGCCAAAGAAGGATTTGATCAGGCATATGGTGCAAGACCTCTTAGAAGAGCGATTCAATCCAAAATCGAAGACAGATTGGCAGAGGAAATCCTAGACGGTAACATTAAAGAAGGGGATCATGTTAGAATAGAATTCGAAAATGATAAGCTGACCTTTAATAAATAGCAATATAATTTATCAAAAAATGATTTTTTAATGGAATTTGCAAACGAAATCGAGTATAATTAGAGTAATTAAAATTAGTCTAGGGGGTTAATGATGTGGCAGTCATTGAAGAATTAATTCGTGTAGAAGAGAATGAGACAATAAGTTTTGGGAACCATCTGATGGAGACAAAAAAGAAAGTTCTTGATTTTGAAGTGGATGGTAACTTGTACAAAGTTAAGACATACAAGGAAATCACTAAATTAGAGAAGAATGGCATACTGCTATATGAATCAGTTCCCGGGACAACGGTGCATCATTTCGATATGGATGAGAAGACTATCTCTTTTTCTGTAGAAGGAGAGCGCGACGCACAAATCACTATGGAATTAGAGCCTGAAAAGGAGTATAAAATATTGATCGATAATGTTCATGTTGGAAAAGTTAAATCCAGCTTGGCAGGGAAAATAACATTTAGTGTTGATTTTACTAATGGAAAACAAAAGGTAAAGATTGAAAAGATTGGATGATCCTAAAGCACATCTATTTTATAGATGTGCTTTACTTTAATGAAAAAGGAAGATACTATGGCAAAAACAAAGAATATTTATGTATGTCAGGAATGCGGATATGAATCACCCAAATGGATGGGGAAATGCCCCGGTTGTAATGGCTGGAGTACATTTGTTGAAGAAATTGTTTCACCTAAAAAACAAAATACGGTTCTTGCTTTGGATAGGAAATATTCGCCCGTTATGTTAGAAAACATAGGAACGGATGAGGAAGAAAGAATACGAACCGGCTCTAATGAATTAGACAGGGTGCTGGGGGGAGGAATCGTAAAAGGGAGTCTGATCTTGGTAGGAGGAGATCCTGGAATAGGGAAATCGACTCTTCTTCTGCAAATGTGTGAGTATATAGGGAATAAAAATTATAAAATACTCTATGCTTCCGGAGAAGAATCCGTAAGGCAAATTAAAATGAGGGCCGATCGATTAGGAGTTAAGACGAAAAATTTACTTCTTATATCAGAAACCAACATAGATGTAATTGAAGGTGTTATAAAAAATGCTTCTCCCGATCTAGTGATCATTGACTCTATACAAACCGTTTTTAAAGAGGAAATCACATCTGCTCCAGGCAGTGTGAGCCAAGTTAGAGAAGCAACTTCAAGCCTGATGAGAATTTCAAAAGGACAAAACATATCTATTGTTATTGTAG
>JAAYMW010000100.1 GCA_012521175.1 Candidatus Epulonipiscium sp. | reverse complement strand
TTGCTTTAAAGGGTGCAGAATTAATTATAACATATTTCTAAGGTTTTTCAAGGTTTTTCGAATTCCTTTTTTTGTAATACAAACCAATTATAAAAGATTGATTTTTGCGATATATTAAAATAATGATTGTATTTTGTCTAGTTATGACATAAACTAATAGTATGGAATTTATAGAATATCTACAGGAGGACTCATCATGTTTCGGAAGAATAGAACCATATTTGTATCTATGGATCAGAAATATCAAAAATTAAAAAGAAAATACTATATTCTTCTTTTCTTATTTATTCTTTTCATATGTGGGACATCTTATTATCTGTATTTAAACTACGACTATTTTGCATTTAAACATCTCATCAGCCAAAACTATATTTATACCGAGACATTGGATGAACTTTATCAAAAGGAACTAAATAGGGATGTTAAAGGAGAATATTATAAACACTTCGACAATCTTATTATGTCCATAGTAACAAAGGAAATACGGGAATTAAACAATGATAAATATACATATCAATACCTTCCTGAAAATTATAAGAAAACTAAGGAAGAAGAAAAAGATGAAGCAAAGAAATCTTATATCGAAGAAATTTCTAATGATATCGTATATCTTAAATTAACAAATTTCTCAAAATACACCGAAGACTTTATGAAAAAGCAGATTAAAACCTTAAAAAACTATCCTAATATTATTATCGATTTAAGAGACAATCGAGGCGGAGATATTTTTGCTCTATACTACATGAGTGATTTGTTCCTTCCCAAAAGTCAGACGATTGCCTATGATATCACTCGTTCTAAATGGTTCACAAGAACGATCAAGAGTAAAAGGAAACAAGTGCTTCAATATAATAATATTATTATTTTACAAAATGGCAATACTGCTAGTTCCAGTGAAGGATTTATTTCAGCATTAAAGGATAACCTGGATAATGTTATATTAATAGGAGAAAATAGTTTTGGTAAAGGAATTGGGCAATTTACTCTGCCCTTAAAAAAAGGATTTGCCATTAAAGCGACTACTCTTCTTTGGAATACACCAAAAAATATTAACATCCAAGGGGTAGGTATAAAACCGGATATAGAATATACAAAAGAAGATATTATAGATTATGCAGTTGAATATATCAATAAACAAAAATAAAGACGAAGAATGCTCTTCGCCTTTATTTTTGTGCGGTAACGACCGTTGCATAAGAGTTCCAATCATAAGGTTCTCCTTTAAAGCTTCCATACCAGTTTATATTTTTTAGTCCCAAATCCGTTAACATCATTTTTAATATTTCATAACGAAGGGGAAAAAGAGAAATTTCATTTTCAAATATCTCGTTTGTTTTTTTCACTTTTAAAGTGGTTTTAAAAATAACCTTATTTTCTGGTTCATTATAATCATACTCTCTTATAAAAGATACATCCTCATTGTCTATTAGAGGAAGCTCTGTTATGTTTTGAGTAATAATTCTGTCATAGTTAATGATTTGCAGAATAAGCACCCCTCCGGGTTTTAAAAGAGAAACCATCTGCTTAAGAACCCCTTTTATTTGAGGAATTCCTGATAAATGTACCAATGTGTTCCCAATACAGATCACTCCATCAAACTGACTTTCGGAGAAATTTGCTTCTAAATGTTCCATATTCATTACTTTAAATTCAACAGGAAGCTTTTTATGTGCTATCTTTTCGTTCGCAATCTGAATCATTTTTTGATCCAAATCAATGCCTAAAACCTCATAGCCCTTTTCTCCCAAAAAAATATCCAGTTCTCCGGTGGAACATCCCACATCTAATATTTTCCCCTTATCTTGTATAAGATGTTTTTCAATAAAGGTTTTACAAGGCTCAGAAAGAGGAAAAACTTTGTCATAATAAGCACTTAATGTTTCATAAAATCCCATATTATATCTCCTCTGCCTCTTTTTCTTCTATATCATCATCAGACAATACCAGGGAAAAGTCAATTGTCCTCTGAATTGTATCAGCTTTTATAAGTTTTACTTTTACCTGGTCGCCCAATCTATAGATTTTTTTAGTTCTTTCTCCGATAAACAAATAATGTTGCTCATCAAAAATATAATAATCGTCATCCATATCCGAAACATGCACAAGCCCTTCTACTGTATTAGGTAGTTCAACATACATTCCCCAGGAAGTAATTCCTGAAATGATACCATCATATACTTCTCCAATTTTATCCTTCATGTATTCAACTTTTTTCAATTGCTCAGTCTGTCTTTCTGCCTCTTCAGCCATTCTTTCTCTGATAGAACAGTGCTTAGCAACATCAGGCATTTTCTTTCTCAATCTGTTTTGAGTTTTTTCATTCAGTTGTCCATGCAAATTTGCTTTAATAATTCTGTGAATTTGTAAGTCAGGATAACGTCTTATGGGTGATGTAAAGTGACAGTAATATTTGGCAGCCAAACCAAAATGCCCGTCATTACTAGCTGTATATCTCGCTTGTTGCATAGAACGAAGCACCAAACGACTAATGACATTTTCCTCCGGCTTCCCAGCTATATCTGCCAAAACCTTTTGTAAATCTTTCGGATGAATATTAGACGCTCCCTTTATTCTATATCCAAAATTACTAATAAAAGTAGAGAGCTTCAGAATTTTTTCAGGATCTGGATCCTGGTGAGAACGATAGATAAAGGGAGTCCCTTGCCAGAAGTAATCTTCTGCAATGGTTTCGTTACATACCAACATAAATTCTTCAATAATTCTTGTGGCAATGTTTCTTTCATAGGCACGAATGTCTATAGGATGGCCTTCTTCATCCAATATAATTTTAGCTTCCTCAAAGTCAAAATCAATGGCTCCTCTTTTATCTCTTTTCTTATTCAGAATCAGACATAATTCTTCCATGAGTTTAAAGAAATCTATATAGTCTTTGTATCTTTCCATTAATTCTTCATCTTGGTCTACTAAAATCTTCTTCACATTGGTATAAGTCATACGTTCATCAATGTTGATTACCGACTCTACAATTCTATGATTTCTTACAATCCCATCCTTGTCAATATCCATGATACAACTAAGCGCCAACCTGTCGACCCCTGCATTTAAAGAGCAAATCCCATTGGATAATTTATGAGGAAGCATTGGTATTACTCTGTCAACCAAATAAACGCTGGTTCCTCTTTTCATAGCTTCTTCATCAAGAGGAGTATTTTCTTTTACGTAATGGGTTACATCAGCAATATGTACCCCCAGTCTGTATAACCCATTAGGCAGTTTTTCAAGAGAAATGGCATCGTCAAGGTCTTTTGCATCTTCTCCATCAATAGTAACCATCCTGACATGACGAAGATCTTCGCGTTTTTTTATATCTTCTTCTTGTACTTCTTCAGGAATATTTAGAATTTGTTGCATTACCTCTTCTGGAAAATCCGTAGGCATATCAAACTGTCGGATAATCGCCAATATATCTGTTTTAGGATCATTAATATGACCTAGGATTTCTATAATTTCTCCTTCAGGATTTCTTCTGTCTTTTCCCCAATCAGTAATTTTTACAACGACTTTGTGTCCGGTAACTACTCCTAAATTATCTCCTTTGGGGATAAAGATGTCTTTTGCAAAATTTTTATCGTCAGGAATAACAAATCCGAAATATTTACTTTGTTCATAGGTTCCTACAATCTTATCAGAGCCTCGTTCTAAAATTTGAATAACTTCTCCCTCTGATCTTTTTCCATCAACCGCTGGTTTCGTGATTTTACAAAGGACTTTATCCTTATGCATGGCACCATTGACGCTTTCAGCAGGAATGAAAATATCTTTTGCATCTGGATCATCTAACATTAAAAAGCCATATCCTTTTGCATTTCCTTGGAAGGTTCCAATAACCATATTTAAACTTTCAGGAATTGCATATTTACCTCTTTTAGTCCTAATAATTTTACCTTCTTTGATTAATTCATCTAATATCTGTTCAAGCATTCCTCTTTCTTTATTAGGAACTTGTAAGATCATACTAAGTTCTTTTATCTTCATAGGTGTATAATCTTTATGCTGCATAAACTCTAGTATAAGTTGTTTTCTATCTTTTAGCTTTTCATTTTCCATTATTTACACCTCTTCTTTCGTGTTCTAACGATTTATCTTTAGTATGTAGTATGCTCTAAAAATCTAAGGATAAACATAAAAAAGCTTAGTTATAAAAAACACACTTTGTATATACAAAGTGTGTTTTATTTAATCAAAATATTAAGTACAAAGGCAAGAACAATGAATAATCCTGCACCAATCTTAGTATATTTTTCGAAAGTACCTTCTAAACTACGCGCTTTGTTTTTTCCCCAATAAGTTTCTGCAGCACCACTGATACTACCTAAACCAGCGGATTTACCTTCTTGGAGGAGAACAACAGTAATTAATCCAAGAGCCAATATTACATATATAATTGATAAAATAATTGTAAGTGCGTTCAATTCTACACCTCCTATCCTCATTATTTTTATTTTAGCATAACAGGGTTTTTTAGGCAAGAAGATTTAAAAAAATACTCGGCATTTCTGCCGAGTGAATTCGTTCCATATAATTAATATAATTAATTCGTTCCATATAATTCATTCATTTCGTTCCATATAATTAATGTTTGATTCTTTCAACGAAAGTTATTTTAAATTAAACCATGCATCTAAACCTAAATATTCTGCTACATCGCCTAATTCTTCTTCAATACGGAGAAGTTGATTGTATTTAGCAACACGGTCAGAACGACATGGTGCTCCGGTCTTAATTTGTCCTGCATTTACAGCTACAACAATATCTGCAATTGTTGCATCTTCAGTTTCTCCAGATCTGTGGGAAACTACTGCAGTCATTCCTGCTCTGTTTGCCATTTGAATCGCATTAAAGGTTTCAGTTAATGTTCCTATTTGGTTAACTTTAATGAGGATAGAGTTAGCAACGCCTTGTTCAATACCTCTGGATAATCTTTCAGTATTTGTTACGAATAAATCGTCTCCAACTAATTGAATTCTGTTGCCTAATCTTTCAGTTAACAGTTTCCAGCCGTCCCAGTCTTCTTCATTTAATCCGTCTTCTAAAGAAATGATTGGGAATTTATTTACCAGGTCTTCATAGTAAGCAACCATTTCTTCAGAGGTTCTTACTATTTCTTGACCTTTCATTTTACTTTCACCAGGGAAATGATATTTCTTGGTTTCTGGATTGTATAATTCAGAAGCCGCCGCATCAATTGCAATACGGATATCATCTCCAGGTTTGTATCCTGCTTTTTCAACTGCATCAATAATAACTTGAATTGCTTCTTCAGAAGTTGCTAAGTCAGGAGCAAATCCGCCTTCATCACCTACAGCAGTGGATAATCCTTTTTCATTTAATACTTTTTTGAGGCTGTGATATACTTCTGCACACATTCTTAAAGCTTCTTTAAATGATTTTGCGCCAACAGGCATAATCATAAATTCTTGAAGGTCAACGGTGTTGTCTGCATGTTTCCCACCGTTTAAGATGTTCATCATTGGCACAGGCAACACTTTCGCATTAAATCCGCCAAGATATTGGTATAATGGCATATCTAAAGCTTCAGCAGCTGCTTTTGCAACAGCCATGGATACTCCAAGAATTGCATTGGCACCTAATTTGCCTTTGTTAGTTGTTCCGTCTAATTCAATCATCTTATTGTCGATTGCAACTTGGTCAAGGGCATTCATTCCAATAATTTCTTCTGCAATAATATTGTTTACATTATCCACTGCATTTTGAACGCCTTTACCTACATATCTGTCTCCGCCATCTCTTAATTCTACAGCTTCAAAAGCCCCTGTGGATGCTCCTGAAGGTACCGCAGCTCTTCCCACTACTTGTCTGCCTTCAGCATCAACAATAACCTCAACTTCTACTGTAGGATTTGCTCTGGAATCAAGAATTTCTCTAGCAAAAACATCTAAAATTTCTAAATATCCCTTCATCTTTCTTCTCCTTTCAATCATTTTAATAATTATTTTAAACTAAAATAATATTATTTTCTGACGAGAAGTGATTTTCCAGTCATTTCTTCTGGTTGTTCAAGTCCCATTAAGTCAAGAAGTGTGGGTACAATATCTGCTAGTTTTCCACCTTCTCTTAATTCTATTCCTTCTCCAGCATTCACCAGGATAAATGGTACAGGATTCGTCGTGTGAGCCGTAAATGGTTCTCCGGTTTCATAATCAATCAATTGTTCTGAATTTCCATGGTCAGCACAAATAAACATCTGACCGTCTACTTTTAATATGGCGTCTACTACACGACCAACACAGGCATCCACGGTTTCTACTGCTCTTACAGCTGCATCCATAATACCTGTATGTCCTACCATATCTGGATTTGCATAGTTAATAATAATCACATCGTAATTTTCGGAAAGAATTGCCTCAACAAGACGATCGGTAACTTCAATAGCACTCATTTCCGGTTTGAGATCGTAAGTTGCTACTTTTGGGGATGGAACCAATATGCGTTCTTCTCCTTCATTTGGCTTTTCTACGCCACCATTAAAGAAGAAAGTTACATGGGCATATTTTTCAGTTTCTGCCAGGCGAAGTTGTTTTAACCCTTTTTCAGCCAGGTATTCTCCAAAAGTCTTTGTAAGTTTTGTAGGTTTAAAAGCAACGGATTTATTTTTAATCGTAATGTCATACTCAGTGAAAGCAATATATTTCACTGGGAAGAAACCATTTGCCCTTTCGAAACCTTCAAAGTCTTCATCACAAAAACATCTTGTGATTTCTCTAGCTCTATCGGGTCTAAAGTTAAAACAAATAATAGAATCATTTTCTTGGATTGTAGCCGTTGGTTCACCATTGGTTAAAATAACTGTGGGAAGCACGAATTCATCATAAACTTCATTTTCGTAGGACAATTGTACTGCCTGCACTGCATCTTCTGCTTTTTCTCCGGTACCTAAAACCATAGCATCATATGCAAGTTTTACTCTCTCCCATCTGTTGTCACGGTCCATAGCATAATATCTTCCCATAACCGTAGCAACTTTTCCTACTCCAAGTTCATCAATTTTATCTTGTAATTGCTGTACAAAATCCTTACCGGACGCTGGAGGAGTGTCTCTGCCGTCTAAGAAAGCATGAACATAAACCTTTGATAATCCATGTCTCTTAGCTAATTCCAATAGTGCGTATAAATGGGTATTGTGACTATGTACACCACCATCGGATAAAAGACCATATAAGTGAAGGGCAGAATTATTTTGTTTACAGTTTTCTACTGCACTAAGCAAAGCTTCGTTTTCAAAAAAATCTCCATCTTGAATAGACTTAGTGATTCTTGTCAGTTCCTGGTATACAATTCGACCTGCTCCAATGTTTAAATGCCCTACTTCAGAGTTTCCCATTTGTCCTTCTGGAAGTCCTACATCCATTCCACTGGCATAGCCTTTTACGAAAGGATATTTTTTCATGAGACTGTCCAGTACGGGAGTATTCCCTTTACATACAGCATTTCCATCACAGCGGTCATTTAATCCAAAACCGTCAAGTATCATTAATACGGTCGGTTTTTTTCTCATTATTAATACTCCTTCTACGAACAATCTAGTTATTGTAATTTACAATTTTGCTAAAATCAACTTTTAAGCTTGCTCCACCAACCAAGCCTCCATCAATATTCGGCATCTCAAAAAGTTCTTTTGCATTTCCAGCATTTACACTTCCACCGTACTGTACGCGAAGTGACTCAGCCACAGAAGCATCATAAATTTCTGCTACTACCTGGCGAATTGCAGCACATACTTCTTCAGCTTGTTCTGATGTAGCAGTCTTGCCTGTACCAATAGCCCATATTGGTTCATAAGCAATAACTACATCTTTCGCTTTTTCTGCCGGAACATCTTTTAAAGCTATTTTGGTTTGAAGGCGAACCAAATCAACAGTAATTCCTTGTTCTCTTTGTTCCAATGTTTCTCCTACACAAATAATTGGAATAAGGTTATGTTCAATAGCTTTAAGAACTTTTTTGTTTACAATTTCATCAGTTTCAGCAAAATATGCTCTTCTTTCAGAATGTCCAATAATGACATATTTTACGCCTAATTCTGTTAACATATTTGGTGCAATTTCTCCTGTATATGCTCCACTTTCCTCAAAATGCATATTCTGAGCACCTACAGCGATGTTTGTTCCTTTAACTGCATCTAATACAGCTGGAAGACAAACAAAAGGAGGGCAAAATACTACATCAACATCTGTAGTATTTACTAAAGGCTTTAATTC
>JAAYMW010000099.1 GCA_012521175.1 Candidatus Epulonipiscium sp. | reverse complement strand
GCCGATGGTACTTGGTGGGAGACTGCCCGGGAGAGTAGGTGGCTGCCGAAGTTATGCGGGTGTAGTTCAATGGTAGAACACCAGCCTTCCAAGCTGGATACGTGGGTTCGATTCCCATCACCCGCTTAAAATAGTGTATACATAGAAAAATCAATCTCCTGAATTCGTTCGGGAGTTTTTTTATGTTAAAAAATCGATTCAATTTTAAACGAAAGATTTTAAACAGTATTGATATATTTTCAGGCCTTTCGTAAGATTATAGTATACAAGAAAGAGTTTCGCTTGTGAAAGTCTCGCGCCGTGCGCAATCAGCAAAGCTGACAAAATACAATATGCGCGAGTGTACATCCTCCCCGGAGGGATTTTTATTACACAGGAAAGCTGGAGGAATTTCCTATGTAATAAAAAAGTTTGTATTATACGATAGAGGATAAGGAGAAGGGGTTATATGAAAATAGTTGTTGCTATAGATTCTTTCAAAGGAAGTTTAACTTCAATGGAAGCAGGAGTTGCCATTAAACAGGGTATTCATTCTGTATCGGAAAATATAGAGGTTATTGTAAAGCCCTTGGCAGATGGAGGAGAAGGAACTGTAGAAGCCTTAGTTAGCGGTATGAATGGACGTGAAAAAAAGATAGAGGTTACAGGTCCATTGTCTGAAAAAGTGGTTTGCTCTTATGGTATCTTGGATGCAAGTAAAACTGCGATTATAGAAATGTCAGGAGTAGCAGGAATTACGTTAGTTCCTGAGCACCTGAAGAATCCCATGAATACGACTACTTATGGAGTAGGTGAGGTAATTAAAGCAGCTATCAAAGAGGGATGCAGAAACTTCATTGTAGGTATAGGCGGCAGTGCAACGAATGATGGCGGAGTAGGCATGTTACAAGCCCTGGGATTTGAATTCCTGGATGAAAATAAAAAACCTGTCGGAAGAGGGGGGAAAGTTTTAGGGGATATAAGATATATTTATACAAAAAATCATCTTCCGGAATTAGATGAGTGCCATTTTAAGATTGCTTGCGATGTAACTAATCCTTTATATGGCCTCAATGGGGCTGCTTATGTGTACGCTCCTCAAAAGGGTGCTGATTCTAATATGGTTGAGATATTGGACAAAGGATTAATCAATTATGCAAAAATAGTAAAAGAGCAGCTGGGTAAGGATGTGGATAATGTTCCGGGAACGGGCGCAGCAGGGGGTTTAGGTTATGGATTTTTGGCGTTTTTAAATGCTAGATTAGAATCTGGTGTTCAGATTGTTTTAGAAGAGATCCATTTAGAAAAAGACATTCAGGATGCAGATTTGGTTATCACGGGGGAAGGGAAGTTGGATTTCCAGACAGCTATGGGGAAAGCTCCTATAGGTGTGGCAAAGTTAGCAAAGAAATTTGAGAAAAAAGTGATTGCATTTACAGGTTGTATAACAGAAGATGCGAAAAAGTGCAATGAAGAAGGAATAGATGCCTATTTTTCCATTATAAATAAGCCTATGTCTCTTATGGAAGCTATGGATAAGGAGAATGCCAAGAAAAATATGATTGCCACTGTAGAGCAAGTTTTTAGCCTCATAAGTATTTTTCATGATTTTTAATATAAAAGCAGACAAAAAGCTCGGTATGTTCCGAGCTTTTATTATTTGTATAGAAAATCTGGTAAATATTTTTTTGTATTTTCTATCATTGTTTCAAATAATTTTCGACCATCTTCTACCGATATCGTTACAAGGGGATCGTTCATAAATGCCTTAAAAGCTAATTCTTTATCACAGGTCAGAGCTGCTTTTAAAATATCATCATGATTTTGTACGTGAGGCGCAATAAGGTCAGCAATAGCTTGTGGCAGAGTTCCAGCCATGATTGGTTTTATACTATCGCGGCTAAACACAGCATTCGTTTCTACAACTTCTCCAAGAGGAAGGTTTGTAATTTGGCCAACGTTAGGAATATTTACATTGCTTACAACTCTTTCTAATCCTACTAGAGCTTTGATTAATAGAATACCTTCTTCTCCGGATGGTTTTAAATCAACGTCTTCTTTACCGGTAGCTAAATTTCTAGATTTTTCCATTCGTTTTTTTAAATCGTCGATTCTCCAATCTACAGTCGTAAGTCCGAACTTCCATGATTTCACAGTTTTTGGATCTTTTAAGTAGATAGGAGGCATGAATTCTGCAAGATGTCTATCTCCTGCTGCAGCAATTAAGCCGTATTTTTTAAATAAATCAAATTTTACGCGATGTGCGCATTCAAAGGAACTATTTGCCCAGTTCTTATCTGGTTCATTGAATCCTTCTTCATAATATCTTTCAACAAATTTTTCATACATAGGGAATAAATCAATTCCTTTATAAGAAGCTTCATCAAACCATGTAAAATGATTAATGCCAAGAACGTTTACATGGATGTCTCTGCGATCCACATTTTTAATGACTAAATTTTCTTCAATCATAAGAGCAAGAAGTTTTTGGGTGCCGAATACTTCATGGCAGCAGCCAAACGCCTTTATTTCAGGGAATACTTCGTATAAAGTTCTCATACAAAGTGTCATCGGATTGGTGTAGTTAATAATCCAAGCTTTTGGAGAATATTTCTTAATGGCTTCTGCAATTTCAACATACATAGGAATTGTACGGAGTGCTCGCATTAATCCTCCAGGTCCGGCTGTATCTCCAACAGATTGATAAATACCATATTTTTCCGGTTCGTGTACATCAGAATACATTTCTTCAAAAGTTCCAGGTAAAATGGAAATTACAACAAAGTCCGCCCCAGTGAGGGCAGCTTCCAGGGAAGGAGATGTGGTATAATTCCATTTTCCAACCGTATCCTTTCTATTCGTAAGGATATTACCGATGATTTCATTATTTTTAGCTGCTTCCTCGTCTATATCATAAAGGCGAATGGTTCCGCTCATACTTTCTTCCATAGCTAAGTCAGCCATAAAAGCCCATGCCCAACCCCTTGAACCTCCACCGATATATGCAATATTGATATCCGATACTTTTCCATTTGAATATTTCATATTCAGACCTCCATTTTCTTGTATTCACTAGTTTATTATAATTCAATATAGTATAATAATCTTATAAAATATTGCTTATTTGATATGATTTTCTGCATATATTGCTATTTGCTCATCCAGAAGATAAGGTTGGGGGAAATATCATGCAAAATACTGTTTTTTATGCTATAGATAACGGCATGATGATTGAGGTTATCAGCAGAGATTATGAATTTGATATGCCATATAAGCATTTCCACAATGAGTATGAAATCTATTACCTTTTATCAGGTGAACGATATTATTTTATAGACAATCAAACTTATTATGTTAAAAAAGGCAGTATTGTGCTCGTAGACTCAAATCAGATTCATCAGACCAGTACGGTCAATAAACCCTTTCATGAAAGATTGCTCGTCAATATAAGAGAAACTGTATTTGAAAAATACAAACCCATATTTGGAGCACTAAATCTACCAGATTTTTTTAAAAGAAATTTTGGTGTTTTTCAATTGAATGAGGAAGAACAGGCATATGTAGAGAGTATTTTATTTTCAATGATAGAAGAAGTAAAAAATAAAAAAACTGAATATGAATTTCTATTACTTATTAAGTTAACGGAGCTTTTGATTTTTTTAATAAGAAAACAGCAGGAACTTAGTAAGGTGAACCAGCCCATCTCCATTCAAAGTGCGAAACACAGAAAGATTCAGGAGGTAGCTAATTATATCAGCAATCATTATGCCTCCTGTGGTTCATTGGATGAATTGGCAAAACGTTTTTTTGTAAGCAAGTATTATTTATGTCGCATTTTTAAGGAAGTGACAGGATTTACTGTTAATGAATACATCAGTATTAATCGAATTAAACAGGCTCAAATCTTATTGGAAAGAAGCAATTTGAGTATTACGGAAATTGCAGAGAAGGTAGGATATTATAATATCACCCATTTTGAAAAAGTATTTAAGACTTATCTAGGGACTACTCCGTTAAAATATAGAAAAAGCTTAAAATAAAATTTAAATCTTCTTTTTTAAATAGGACCTTTACTTCCTTTAATCAGCAGTGAATATGGATTGAACAATACCGTTAGTGGCGCATTATTATCTGCTCATCAAGCAGGAAATCTCATTGAAGGATTTCAAGAAGTATGATTACTTTTTAACTGGGAAAGATAATTTAAAAATATGTTGACTTCAATACATAGGACCAGAAAAGATAAAAGTCTTAATAAAACGTTATAGGCAATCAATTCCATGGTTTTGTTTAGGGGGTTTTAATGTTTAAATTTAAAAAGAAATATGTTAAAATATCACATACAATAAAATTTTTTTACTAAAGGGGTGGCTATAAATGAAGGTATTATTTATTGGTGGGACAGGGACAATTAGTTTGGCAATTTCTAAATTATTAATTCAACAAGGTTGTGAATTATATTTACTAAATAGAGGAAATCACTCTAAGGAGCTGGAAGGAAATAATGTAAGATTTATTTGCTGTGATATTCATGATGAGAAAAAGGCTCAAAAGCTATTAGAAGGTATGGAGTTTGATGTTGTAGCAGATTTTATTGCCTTTGTACCACAAGATGTAGAAAGGGATTATAGATTATTTAAAGATAAGACAAAGCAGTATATATTTATTAGCTCTGCCTCTGCTTATCAAAAGCCCTTGGCTGATTATAGAATAACAGAAGGAACTCCTCTTAGTAATCCATACTGGGAATATTCCAGGAATAAGATTGCATGTGAAGAATATCTTATGAAAATGTATAGGGAGCATGGATTTCCAATAACCATTGTAAGGCCGAGTCATACCTATGGTGATTATTCTATTCCCTTAGGAGTTCATGGAATTAAGGGTAGTTGGCAGGTAGCAAAAAGGATGTTAGAAGGGAAACCAGTCATTATTCATGGAGATGGAACTTCTCTTTGGACCATGACTCATAATAGTGATTTTGCAAAAGGTTTTGTAGGATTAATGGGAAACATCCATGCTATTGGAGAAGCCGTACATATTACTTCAGATGAAAGTTTAACATGGAATCAAATCTATCAATCCATTGCAGATGCTCTAGGCGTAAAACTCAATGCAGTTTATGTGCCTTCTTCTTTTTTAGATGCTTGTAGTCCTCAAGATTATAGAGGAAGTCTCATAGGTGATAAAGCTAATTCAGTGGTATTTGATAATTCAAAAATAAAACGACTTGTGCCAGATTTTGTGGCGACTGTTCGTTTTGACCAAGGAATAAAACAAACCATTAATTATATTCTAAATCATCCAGAGTATCAGATTCCAGATGAAGAGTTTGATGCATGGTGTGACAGGGTTGTAGCTGCGCTACATAACGCAGTGAACGAAGTCAATAGGAATAAGTAGGGGATAAAATGCTTTTAGTATTATTAGAAGGCTTGTTAAATAAGCTGGGTGTTATTGTTGTATTTGTATTTTTACTGACGAAGTCTAATTTATTTAAAAAGTATATTTTAAAAGAAAAACTTAGTTTATATGATAAAATCTTTTTTTCTTTTGTTTTTGGATGCGTTGGGATATTATTCACTTATTGGGGAATTCCTATTCATGGAGGTATAGCCAATTCTCGTTCCATTGTAGTTGTGGTGGCAGGAATGCTTGGAGGAACGGTAGTAGGAACTGGAGCAGGATTGATTTCAGGCATTCATAGAATGTTTGTTACAGAAGGGCCATTAACTGCTATTGCTTGTGGAATATCTACGATTCTGGGTGGAGTTATTGGAGGAAAATTTAAAAAGTATATAGAAGAAAAGCAAGATAAATGGCTTTATGGAATATTAATTGGCATTATAGTAGAAAGCATACAGATGGGAATCATTTTATTGATTGCAAGGCCTTTTGAAGAGGCTTTGAACTTAGTAAAGCTTATTTTTGTTCCTATGACTTTTATTAATGCTATAGGCATTGGAATATTTGTTGCTTTAATTGAGCAGATTTATGATGAGCAGGAAAAAGCAGGGGCACTGAAAGCACACTTAGCGCTCAATATTGCCAGCCGCACCCTTCCTTATTTAAGAAAGGGACTCAATGAGTTTTCAGCTCAAAAAACTGCTGAGATTATTTATGAAATGACAGGATCATCAGCAGTTGCAATAACCAATACAGAAAAAATATTGGCCCATGTTGGTTTAGGCGATGAACACCATAAAAAAGGAGATGACATTCATACTAATATTACAAAGCGAGTTATTGAAGAAGGCAGATTTATGGTTGCTCAAGAAAAAAGAGAAATAGAATGCATAGATAAAAACTGTTCTTTAAAATCTGTCATAGTTGTTCCATTAAAAGAACAAGATAAAACTATAGGGAGTTTAAAGCTTTATAAGAATCGAGAAAATAATATTACCTCTTCTGATATAGAACTGGCTAAAGGTTTAGGACAATTATTTTCTACTCAATTAGAATTAAGCCAGATAGATTATCAAAAAAAATTATTGAGCGAATCGGAAATCAAAGCATTACAAGCACAGATTCAACCTCATTTTTTGTTCAATGCTCTAAATACCATAGTTTCATTTTGCAGAACAGACCCTAATCAAGCAAGAGAATTGCTTTTAAAACTGAGTTATTATTTAAGAAGCAGTTTTAAAAATCAAGAAGATTTTATCCCTTTAGAAAAAGAGATACAACTTATAGAAGCCTATTTATCTATCGAACAGGCAAGGTTTTCAGAACGGTTAAAAGTTGAATATGAAATACAACCTGACATGAACATAACTATTCCACCACTTATCTTGCAGCCTATCGTAGAAAATGCAGTCAAACATGGTTTGCTTCCAAAAAGTGAAGGGGGTACAGTGCAAATCAGCGCCTACTTCGAAAATGAAGAAGCAATTATTAAAATTAAGGACGATGGCGTTGGAATGGCCAAAGATCAAATACAATGTTTGTTAGATACAAGGTGTAAAAAAGAAGGGATAGGAGTAAGTAATGTAAACAATCGTCTCCAAAGTATATATGGACGTAAGCTTGAAATAGATAGCCAAATAGGACATGGTACAACAGTAATCATTCGTATTCCTGTAAAGAGGTGTAAATAAGTTGAGAGTAATATTAGTGGATGATGAAAAACCAGCATTAGAAGAGCTAAAATATATACTCAATCAACAAAAAGATCTAGAAATTATAGGAACATATACCAATGCAATAAAAGCTCTCGAAAATATTTTAAAGGAAAAGCCGGATATTGTTTTTTTAGATATTGAAATGCCTGAGATCAATGGATTTATGGTAGCCAATGAGATTATAAAAGCAAATCTGGATACTTTTATTGTGTTTGCTACGGCATTTGATGAATATGCCATTAAGGCTTTTGAAATCAATGCAGTAGATTATGTACTGAAACCTTTTTCAGAAGAAAGATTGCAAAAAACTATCCACCGTATTATGGAGAAGTATAGACAAAATCAAATCATAAATACTAAATCTGCCCTGGAGCAGTTATTACAAAATAGGCCTAAAAATAATTCTCATAAATTGCCTGTGTGGAAGAATAATCGAATTATATTATTAAAAAAAGAAGATATTTTATTTTGTATGGCAGAAGATGGAGAAATTAAAGTTGTAACTGTTGAAGATAAGTATAGAGTGGAAGGAACTTTAGGACATTTGGAAGAAGTTCTTCCAAAGGAATGTTTTTTTAGGTGTCACAGAAGTTTTCTAGTGAATATTGATGCTATCAGCGAAATTATTCCTTGGTTTAATAATACATATATTATAAAAATCAAAGGAAAGGATATTGAAATACCCGTTAGCAGAAGACATATAAAAGAATTTAAAGAAAGGCTTCATTTAACATAACCACTTAAACAGAGAATACAACCGCTTAGGTTGTATTTTTTGCATTTTATTTAAAATCCAACAAAAAGTCATTAGGAAATGTTATTCTATATGTGCAAAATAGATAAATGTTAATGCAATATGAAAAGGGGGAATTGGCATGATAACATTTTTATTAGCTGTGGCTGCTTTAATACTGGGGTATGTTATTTATGGAAAGGTTGTAGAAAAAATATTTGGGATTGATTCAAATGCCCAAACACCAGCTGTAAGTATGGCAGATGGTGTAGATTTTGTTCCTCTTGATTGGAAAAAAGCATTTCTGGTTCAATTTCTGAATATTGCAGGATTAGGACCTATTTTTGGTGCCGTATCAGGAGCTTTATGGGGACCTGTAGCGTTTTTATGGATTGTTCTTGGAAGTATCTTTGCCGGAGCAGTTCACGACTATTTCTCAGGAATGCTTTCTCTTCGCCATAATGGAGAAAGTATCGCAGAAATCGTTGGTATATATATGGGGAAATATGCAAAAAATATTATGAGAGTATTCTCTGTTATATTATTGGTTTTGGTTGGTGTAGTATTTGTTACGGGACCAGCGGGATTGCTTCAAACTTTAACAGGGATGAATAAGTATATTTGGATAGGAATTATTATTGTTTATTATTTATTAGCTACTGTCCTTCCTGTAGATAAAATTATCGCTAAAATATATCCAATTTTTGGAGCATGTCTTTTCATTATGGCTTTTGGAGTGACCATAGGTTTATTTGTTAAAGGATATCAAATACCGGAATTAACTTTACAAAATTTGCATCCTTCAGGAAAAGCAATATTCCCATTCTTATTTATTACCATTGCCTGTGGTGCTATAAGTGGTTTCCATGCTACTCAATCTCCAATCATGGCCCGTTGTATTCGAAATGAAGGAGAAGGAAGAAGAGTATTTTATGGTGCCATGATTGCAGAAGGACTAGTCGCTCTTATATGGGCAGCAGCATCTATGACATTTTTTGGCGGTACACAAGGGTTAGCAGAAGCAGGAGAAGCTGCTGTAGTCGTAAATACAATATCTACTTCTTTACTTGGAACTGTAGGAGGAATTCTAGCACTTTTAGGTGTTGTTGCTTGTCCTATTACTTCAGGAGATACAGCTTTTAGAAGTGCAAGATTAACGATTGCGGATGCTCTTCATATTAAACAAAATCCAATAAAAAATCGTTTTATCATTGCGATACCACTTTTTGCTGTAGGAGTTGCTCTTTGTTTCATAGATTTTACGATTATTTGGAGATACTTTGCTTGGTCTAACCAAACTTTGGCTATGATTGCTTTATGGGCATCAGCAGTATATTTAGTGAAGAATAATAAATTCCACTGGATTGCTACTTTACCAGCTGTCTTTATGACTGCAGTTACAACCACATATATTTTGGTTGCGCCAGAAGGATTTTCTTTACCAGATTCCATAGGGTATCCCGTGGGGATTATAGCAGCAGTAATTGCTTTTGGAGTATTTATAGGTAAATGTGTTCTTGGTAAACCAAGTGTTGTAAATCAAGTATCAAAATAAATAGAGTGTTTAGGCTTACCTTTAGGTAAGCCTAATTTTGTGTCTGAAGCATTCTTTTTCATATTTGAAATGTAAGTTTTATTTGATATAATAATTAGACATAAGATGAGAAAATAATGGAGGATATTATGAGTAGATTAGGACAACAAGTAGCAAATATTAGAAATAAAAAAGGAATGACTAGAAAACAGTTAGCTAAAAAAGCAGGAATTTCAGAAAAGGCTTTAGAAGAAATGGAAACTGGAAGAAAAATTATCAACAGTACCCTTCTTCAAACCTTCTCTAAAATACTAGGAGAGCAAATTGAAGATGGAATGATATATGATGAAGCCTTTGAGGAAGTAAAAGAAGAGAAAAGAGTGCCTGTTAAAAGAATAGAAAAACTTAAAGAAACTAAAGCAACATCCATAGAACCTATCTGGAATAATGCTTTTTCTTCCGTACTTAAAACAGTACCAATTTATGATTATACCCTTTCTAATGTGATTGGCAGCAAACAGCTTCCAATTGTAGATAATAAAATAGAAGGATTTTCTAAAGACAAGGTTTTTTATCTATCTGTACAAGATGATGATATGCTTGGTTTTAGGATGATGAAAGGGGATCTTATATTAGCATTCTTAACCCATGAACTTAATAATCAGGGATTTTATTTCATTGAATATGATGGAAAAAGAATGATAAGACAAATCAAAAAACTTTCTCAAAGTCAGTTCTTATTAATTGAAAACAGAGGTAGTGTTAAAACCAGTACAGTATCTCCTCAAGAAATTAAAGTTTTGGCAAAGCTTATCCGAATAGAGATTAATATATTATAACTCCCATACTTTTGTATGGGAGTTATTTTAATGGTAATGATGATCATGGTCATGAATATGAAAATGTTCTCCGTCAAGATGTTCGTGAAGATGATGCTCATGGTGGTGATGATGGTCATGACCACAGTCACAGTCATTATGATCAAAAAATCCGCTTGAATCCATAATGATTCCTATCTTGCTTAACGCAAGAGCTTTTCTTTCTTCCCTAGAGCAGGATTCAACAGCATTCTGAAGATAATTTCTAAATTCTTTTTCATTCATGATTGGGGGAAGAATTCCTAAAAAGTGCTGCATTCTTGCTTTTCTAAATACATTAGGCATATCATGAAGCTGCTCATCCAAAAACTGTTTAAATTCTTCAATATAAGGCTTTAAGATTTTATTCATTGTTATTGAAGCGTTCGATTTTCTTTCATAACTAAAAATATCCGATAAATCCGCATTTAAATAGTATAGAACCAGGTGATAGTTTTGTATTTCTTTGGATAACGTCTCATCAGTCAACAGATCTTCATTTCTTTCATGGACTTGTTTCATAATGACTGAATGCTTTTTCTCGAGGTTTGTCTCAAGAATTTGAATATGCTTGTCTAGTAAATCCGGCAGAGTTTCAATGAGCAGTTCTTTTTCTTCAGGATCAGATGCCCAATTTACAATAGTAGAAGTAGAAAGATAAAAGTCCTTATAAGCAACATGTCGATTATAGAGGGTTTGTAAAGTAATGTTCTCTAACATGATGAGAATAGAAAGGGAATTAAATGATTTATAGAGCTGAGCTAAGATTGTTATTATTTTAGATAAAGTATCACCAATCATTTCAATGTCTTCCCACAATGTGTTTATCTCATCTTCATTTAGCTTTAATAAATCCTGCGATTTAATATGATTGATAGAAGAGGCGATATCCGGTAAAAACTCTCCATATCCTTTTGTACTGGTTCCAATAAATTGCTGTTTCAGCATATTAAAAAAACGTTCTAATTCTTCTGGCTTCTCATTGATTTCTATTAGTTCAATGCTTTTTTCTATATAATCATAGAATTTAGCTTTTGTTATTCTGATAGGAATATGTTTTAAAACTTCGCGTAATCTTTGAATTCTCTCTTCTTCTTTTGAAGAATGAAAAATAAATGCGGAGCATTCTTCATAAAAATGCTCATAGTCTAAAACACCTATATCGGTTTTTTTAAACTGTTCCAGCTGATACTGTTCTTCTATGATAAAAGAGAGAATATTCAACTCTGTAACATATCCATAAGCAATGCAAAATAAATTTGAGATAGTGTTTTTGAAATTGATTAATTCTTGTATTCTATTATATTTTTGATTGGTTGATTCATTTAGAACATTTTCCAAAGAAAGCAGAACATCTTTTACATAATCCACTATTTGTTCAATATGTTCGTCCATATCATCCATAAAGGACAGGAATTCATTTGCAGATACTTCAATAGTACTTTTAAGAAAATTTAAAAATGCCAAAGGAACGCTTTCTTTAAAGGAAGCACTTAAGTTAGTTTCTAAACTGTTATTTTCACTATTCAAATAAATTTCTCCTCTCAATAAAATCTTTATTAAATGCCATTCATAATTGTAACATATTGAAAATTAATTTCAACGGGATAATATCAATCCGGTTGAATCTATAGCAATAGAATCAATTTAAATGATACTGATAAAAACGTAAAATTTTTATTAGATAGAAAATACGCAAAACTCACTGGAACTTATTGTATAAGATTAAAAAACATGATAGAATAAACCATACTAGCACCATGACCGAAATTACCTGACATATGGATTAACATAAAGTGAAGGGGGGAAGCTGTAGTTATAACGATAACTACAGTAATGATAATGGAAACAACAGCAAGTATAGTAGAAGTACATGAAATCTTAAGGTCTGAACACAGAGATCCACATCATATTTTAGGAATGCATGAGATTGAAGTGAATGGGAAAAAGGCTGTAGCTGTACGGGCTTTTATACCTCAGGCAGCCAGTATAAAAGTCATTGATGACGCAAATCCTGAACAAATATATGAAATGAAAAAAATTTTCAATGAGGGGTTTTTTGAAGCTGTACTGCTAGAACATAAAAAATTTAGATACCGATTAACTATCGTAGATTATCTAGGTAATAAATGGACTACTTATGATCCCTATTTTTTTAATCCATATATATCAGATTTTGACAAGTATTTATTTGGGCAAGGAACCCATTATAAAATATACGAAAAATTAGGTGCCCATACTGCAAATAAAACACCATCCACTCCATCAATATTCATGGGATGAGCGCCTAATTTTTCGTATATTCTATAATGGGT
>JAAYMW010000098.1 GCA_012521175.1 Candidatus Epulonipiscium sp. | reverse complement strand
ATCCAAGAAATCCTTCCACTTCTTGAACAAATTGTTCAACAAGGAGCAAAACTTCTTATCATTGCTGAAGATGTAGAAGGAGAAGCCTTAACTACATTAATTTTAAATAAATTAAGAGGAACATTTAACTGTGTAGCGGTTAAAGCACCAGGTTTTGGTGACAGAAGAAAAGATATGCTTAGAGACATCGCTATTTTAACTGGTGGTACAGTGATTTCTGACGAAGTAGGCTTAGACTTAAAAGAAGCTACTTTAGATATGCTTGGAAAAGCTGCAACTGTTAAAGTTCAAAAAGAAAATACCATTATTATCGGTGGAGCAGGAAAGAAAGAAGACATTGATGCAAGAGTAAAACAAATCAAGAATCAAATCGAAGAAACAACTTCTGATTTTGATAGAGAAAAATTACAAGAAAGATTAGCTAAATTAGCTGGCGGCGTTGCAGTAATTAAAGTTGGAGCTGCAACAGAAACTGAAATGAAAGAAAACAAACTTCGTATCGAAGATGCTTTGGCAGCTACAAGAGCTGCGGTAGAAGAAGGAATCGTTGCTGGTGGTGGTTCTTCTTACATCCATGCAATTAAAGAAGTAGCAACTTTATTAGATACTACAACTGGCGATGAAAAGACAGGAGTAAAAATTGTGCTTAAGGCTCTTGAAGCACCTCTTCGTCAAATCGTAGAAAATGCAGGATTAGAAGGTTCTGTAATTGTAAACAGAGTATTAGATTCTGAAAAGAATGTAGGATTCAATGCATTAACAGAAGAATATGTAAACATGATTGATGCAGGAATTCTTGATCCAACTAAAGTAACAAGAAGTGCTCTTCAAAACGCAACTTCCGTTGCTTCTACATTATTAACAACAGAATCTGTTGTTGCAGACATTCCTGAAAAAGAACCTGCTATGCCAGGTGGAGCTCCAGGAATGGGAATGATGTAATCCATTAAAACAGCTTGTCCTGATGGGCAAGCTGTTTTCTTGATATTTAAAATCTAATATGTTACCATATATAACATATTAAACAAGCTAAGTGGTGATCAACATAGGATAAGGAGGGTGGATATGGGAGATATATTTAAAGAGCAACTTGTGACTAAAAAACGTACTCCGAAAGATGGTATGATTACTGTATTGATTATTCTTGCTGCAATTCTTGTGATTGCGTTAGCATTTCTTTTTATTCCTCAAGTATTTTTATTCGCAGTGATCATTGCAGGATATGGAGCCTATTGGTTGATACAAAGACAAAATATTGAATATGAATATATTTATACAAATGGTGATTTAGACATTGATAAGATTATCAATAAGAGTAAACGCAAAAGAGTACTATCTGTTTCGGTTAAAGATTTTGATGTGATGGCTCATGTAGAAGATAAGAATCATGCTCATGAAATGACTGGCTTTGAAAAAAATTTGGATTTTAGCAGTGGAGAAATCAAATCCAATACATATGCTGCAGTGTTTAATCATAATAATCAAAAGGTTAAAATGATTTTTGAACCGAATGAAGAGATTTTAAAGGGGATTTTTCATCTGATCCCAAGAAAATTATATCTTAAAAAATAGGGCGATGTGAACTGAATTGCAAATATTTTATAGTTTAATTAAGCAAGGTCTAGGGACTGAATTCGGTGTTTAACCGGACTCAGTCTTTTATACTTATTTCAATAAATCAAAAAAAATTCTACACAAAGTTTACAGAAAAGTCATACTT
>JAAYMW010000097.1 GCA_012521175.1 Candidatus Epulonipiscium sp. | reverse complement strand
GAAAGAATCCATTTATCTTAGACTCTAAAGCACCAAGTGCAGATTACAAAGAATACCTCATGGGAGAAGTAAGATACTCATCACTTACCAGAACATTCCCAGAAATTGCTGAAAAATTGTTTGATCAAGCAGAAAAAGATGCAAAAGAAAGATTCGAAGCTTATCAAGCATTGGCAAAAACAGAATAATTCATTATTGGTATCAAAAAGCACCTATTTATATAAATAGGTGCTTTTTGAATGCCAAGCTATGAATAAACCCCTATTTATTAGACTATACTTATAATAGTAAAGTTAATCTAAGGGGGCATAGATATTGAACTCTATCATTGAAATATCCAAGAAAGGCTTTTTCCCATTTAAATTTAAGACAAGGCAGACATACCCTCTTACTGAAGAAGAGGAGCTAAAAGAAGAATTATTAAAAACAAAGAAGCAAATAGACATGGTATTTAACGCGTTTGAGAATACAACGGAAAAAGATTTGATTGATAGTTGTATTTATGAAATGAAAGCGCTCCAAACGAAATACAAATATTATTTAAATAAAATGAAAGAGAAGGATGATTTGGCAATTAAGGAATTAGGAGAATCTTCATAGGAAAGTGATTTTGAATTATGGAGGGATTTAAATGGGAAGCAATGAGTTTTTAATTTTTTTAATCCTGGTAGGTTTGATTATTCTTATCATTATGGTTTTTCCTAAACCGTTTAAGATTCTTCTTAGAACAATTATTCAAGGTATAGGAGGAATTTTAGGATTATTGATTTTTAATTTTTTATTATCCCCACTAGGATGGTATGTAGGGATTAATTGGGCGACCATACTCATTATCGCTGTACTGGGCATTCCGGGGATGATATTCTTATACTTTTTAAATATATTCTTCTAAGAAGCTACATAATCTTTTTTAAATATATTTTTTTAGAGCATATTGTTAATTTATTAACAAAGCTATCCCCTTTTTTGCTATTCAGAATAGTGGCACTATGATATAATAGTAAGAAAATATTATATGGGGGGATGATTTGAATGGATTTAAGTCATCAAAAAATACTATTCGTTTCTGCAGAAGCAATACCCTTTGCAAAAACCGGAGGCCTTGGAGATGTAGCAGGGGCCCTTCCCTATGCCTTAAAGAAATTAGGTGCAGATGTAAGAGTAGTGATACCAAAATATAAATGTGTTTCTCAGAAATATATGGATGAGAGTAAGATCGTTGCAGAATTTCCTGTTTATTTAGAATGGAGAAAGCAGTTTGCCCATGTTCACGAATATGAAGCTTCCGTGCCTGTTTATTTTATCGAAAACGATAATTATTTTGACAGGGATGATGGCCTATACGGCTATGAAGATGATCACGAGAGATTTGCATTCTTTTGCAAAGCCGTTTTAGACATGTTGCCCCGAATTGGTTTTAAGCCGGATATTATCCATTGTAATGACTGGCAGACAGGCCCTATTTGCCTCCTTTTAAAAGAAAAATACCATGAAGACCTTTATTACCGCTCCATATCCACCTTATACACGATTCATAATATACAGTATCAAGGGATCTTTGGAAAAGAAGTATTAGATCTTTTGGGAGTTCCTGACTGGTGTTTTAATCCGGAAGGCGTTGAATTCTATGGCAATGTAAGCTATATGAAAGCAGGTTTAGTTTATTCTGATGCCATCAATACGGTAAGCAATACCTATGCAGAGGAAATTAAAACTAGCCAATATGGCTATGGTTTAGAAGGGGTTCTTCAAAAAAGAAGCAATGCCCTTTATGGTATTATAAACGGAATCGATTATGAGGCTTTTAATCCGGAAACGGATACATCCCTATATGTTCCTTATTCTAAAAAAAGTTTGCATTTAAAAAAGGAAAACAAGAAAAGACTTCAAAAAGATTTAGGTCTTCCTCAAAAAGATGTACCAATGATTGGCCTTATTTCACGTTTGGTAGACCAAAAGGGTTTAAACCTGATTGCAGAAAAAATGCACGATTTGATGCAGGAAGATATACAATTTGTAGTTTTAGGAACGGGACAATACCAGTATGAAGAAATGTTTAAACATATGCAAAATACTTTCCCTGAGAAGGTAAGTGCTAATATCTTGTTTAATCTTGATTTGGCACAGAAGATTTATGCAAGCAGTGATTTGTTCCTGATGCCTTCGTTGTTCGAACCTTGCGGTTTAGGACAACTTATTAGCCTTAGATACGGAACCATTCCGATTGTGCGAAAAACGGGAGGATTAGCAGATACCATTCAAGCTTTTGATGAAGCAACCTGTAAGGGGAACGGTTTTGTTTTTGATAATTTTAATTCTGATGAGATGTTAGGAGAAATCAAAAGGGCTCTTAAAGTTTATCAAGACAAAGATAAATGGAAACTTTTAATTGAAAATGCCATGGATTCAGATTATTCCTGGGAAGACTCCGCTAAAAAATACATAGAGTTATACAAAAGGATACAGGAATAAAAAAGTAAATTTATAGTTTTTGAATGAAATCGAAACATCCTTCATATATTTGTACAAACAGACAGATATATGGGGGATTTTTTGTGAGAAAGAAAGTATCAAATATTATAAAAATAGCCAGTGTATATACCGGAACGGTTTTAGGTGCAGGTTTTGCATCAGGACAAGAGATTATGCAGTTTTTTACTTCCTATGGCATTGAGGGCATTTATGGGGTAATTTTATCGGGGATTTTGTTTGCTCTTATAGGATGGGCGGTTCTTGAAATCGTCTATGTCCAAAAAATTAAAGATTACCGGGGGTTTATTTATCCTATTATGGGAGAGTTCTTAGGTAATATTATGGAATGGGTAGTTTCCTTATTTATGTTTATTACCTTTTGTGCGATGCTTGCAGGGACAGGGGCTCTACTTAGGCAGCAATTTCAAATTCCTGTGCAAATAGGTATTCTAATTATGGCAGGATTATGTTTTCTTGTGTTTTTATATGATGTAGAAGGGGTCATCGCTATCAATACGATTTTGGCACCTCTGCTTTTAATAGGAGGCATTCTGCTGGGAGTATACATTATTGCTTTTAAAGAGACTGCGGTGTTCTCTTCTCCTGTTACAGCCGTCTTTCGTGCAGTTACAAGAAATTGGATGACTTCTTCCATTGTCTATGTATCTTACAATACGATTACTGCAGTTGTGATTCTCTGCAGCCTCCTTTCTATCATTCGTTCTAAAAGTGAAGCGAGGCTTGGAGGTATTTTAGGAGGGGTAACTTTAGGGGTATTGGGTCTTTGCATTGTTATGGTAACGCTGCTGCATTATGATAATGTGGAAGGACTGGAAATACCGATGCTGGGAATCGTATTCAATTACGGCTCTGCGATTGAATACATCTATATTTTTGTCTTAATGGCTTCTATCTTTACAACGGCAGTTGCCAGTGGCTATGGATTTATGAATCGGGCAGCTGTGGAGTTTAATGTTTCTTATAAAAGTATCCTTCCTGTTTTTATATTAAGTTCTATCATCATTGCCCAAATTGGTTTCTCTAAGATGGTCGGTCAAATATATCCATTATTTGGATACGTAGGACTTTTTGAAGTTTTTGTTATCCTCCTGTATTTTATAAACTGGAAATTGAATAGAGTTCATAAAAGATTTAGACAGTAAACAGAAACATTGAAATCCAATAAAAGATATAGTACCATATATTACAAAAGAAGATATGAGGGGGAAAAAAATTGAGCCGCATAGAAGCCTATAAGAATAAGAAAGATAAGAGAGCCCAAATTTTTTCTCTTATACTTTTGATGATTGCAGCAGGTATTTTAATTTATTCGGAGGTTGTAGGCAAGGATCTACATTTTTCTTTTATAAATGGTAACGAACCCTCTCTTTATTTAGAAAAGCAATGGGTAAAGCGAGAATTAAGCGATCGATATGTATTTAATGTATATGGAAATGACTTAATACAATGCGGCCCCGATGGTATTAAAAGGATTTCTCAAAATGGAGAAGAAGTCTGGAACCAAACTTATTCTATGAATTTGCCTAAATTGGTTGTCAATGAACCATACCTTGCAGTTGGAGAAGATGGTGGAAAAAAGATTTATGTATTAAATGATAGAGGGTTGGTTTATGAGATAATGACAGAAGAACCGATAGAGTATTTTTCTGTGAATTCTAAAGGCTTTCTATCGGTTATTGGCGAAACAAAGGATGGGCATAGAATTAAAGTGTATGATGCCCAGGGCAAAGATTTAGGCATTGATAGAAATACGTTTATTGAAGATGCAGGTTATCCCCTTAGTGCGATTGTATCGGATAATGGGTATCGTATGCCTATAAGCTATTTAAATCCGGATACAAAGGGCTTAAAATCTAATTTGATTTTTCTGGATTTAGGAGAAAACGGTATATTAAAAGAAGATCTTATCGAATTTGCCATTGAAAAAGAGAATACGATATTTCCTGGAATGTATTATTTGCAAAATGATACGCTGGTCGTTTTAGGGGACGATAGAATTTTATGGATTGATCAAAACAATAATGTAAAAGAAGAGATGCTTTCAAACCATATAAAGGCAATCCCTTGGAATATAGAGTATAGAAGAAATTTATCTGAGTATTTGGTTTTGGCTTTAGGAGAGGAGCTTCCAGGCAAACAGGGAGAAAATAGTGGAAGTATTGTTTTTTATAGTATGGACGGTAATAAAAAAAATGTTTTTGATGCCCAGGGAGATGTCACTTATTTATACGGTGATGATAATATGGTCATTGTAGGGGTTAATAGAACATTTTATGGGTTGGATACGAGAGGAAAAGAGATTTTTAAATATACGGCATTAAAAGATGTTGAAGAAATTATTCCATTAAAAAACGGCAATAAAGTTGCTTTAATCTCTAAAGACTCCGTTGATTTAATGGAAATAAAAAGATGATTTGGGGGAAAGCAATGAATATAGCGGACATTTTGATATTGATATTTTTTCTTATCAACGGATGGATTGCTTATAAAAGAGGTTTTATACTTTCTTTATATAAATTATTGTCTTTTGTTGTCTCAATATTTTTATCCTATACGCTTTATCCGATGGTAAGCGCTTTTTTAAGAAATTATACACCACTATTTGATAAAATTAAAAATTACATAGCGCCTTCCATTGTAATTTCAGAAGGGGCACAAGTAAATACCCTGGAAGGGCAGAGCCATTTGATCAATGAGCTGGGGGTGCCTAAACTTCTAAAAAGGGCACTTATTGAAAACAATAACTCAGAAATATATAGTATCTTGCAAGTGGATAGCTTAAAGGACTATATTGCAGGTTACATTGCTAATATATGTATTAATATCATTTCTATGGTTGCAGTTCTTTTAGTCGTGAGTATCGGCCTTAAGATTCTTATTGGAGTACTGGATATTTTATCAAAATTGCCAGTACTTAACTCAATGAATCATCTTTTTGGATTGATATTCGGATTGGTTTCTGGGGTGTTGCAAGTTTGGGTATTTTTTATTATCCTTTTTGTATTTCAAGCCAATCCATCCTTTGAAAAGCTATTTTTTCTGCTGGAAAGCAGTACATTTGCAAAGTACTTATATGAATACAATTATCTATTAAAATTCGTTGCAGGATTCTTTTTATGAATTATAAATAACATGGGTGAGAAGGAAAGTTTAACTATATTAAAATTTTTTGTTGACAATAATAGTTTATGCTGCTATACTATTTTCAACTTCATATTCAACTCATCAAGAGAGGTGGAGGGACTGGCCCAATGAAACCCGGCAACCCGCATTATGCGAAGGTGCCAATTCCAGATGCAGAAAGATTCTCTGCATAAGATGAGAGAGCGCATACAAACCTCTTTCATTGAAAGAGGTTTTTTAAATGCTTTAAATTAGAAGTTGTGCAGTAGGGAACCATTTGGCCAAAGGAGGAACAAAGTCAAAGTGATAGAAATAAAAGGTGTCTATAAGGAATTCAAGGGGAAAAGCAACAATGTTGAAGCTTTAAAAAATATTAATATGCATATTGAGCAGGGAGACATTTTTGGAATTATAGGTTTAAGTGGTGCAGGAAAATCAACCCTTGTTCGTTGCATTAACCGTCTGGAAGAGCCAACGAAAGGTGAAGTGTTCATAAAAGGAAAGAATATAATGGCTTTAAATTCGGCAGAATTAAGGGAAATGCGAAAAAAAATAGGAATGATTTTTCAGCATTTTAATCTCTTAAATTCCCGAACTGTAGCTGAAAATATCGCTTATCCAATGGAAATTGCCAAAGTTCCAAAGGAAGATAGAGAAAAAAGGATAGATGAACTTCTTAAATTAGTTGAGTTAGAGGAAAAAAGAGAGAGTTATCCATCTCAGCTTAGCGGTGGGCAAAAACAAAGAGTCGGTATTGCAAGAGCCCTTGCCAACCATCCGGATGTTTTATTATGTGATGAGGCAACCTCAGCACTGGATCCAAAGACAACACAATCCATATTAAAATTACTTAAAAAAATTAATGAAACATTGGGATTAACCATCGTAATTATTACCCATGAGATGGAAGTGATCAAGCAGATATGTACCAAAGTTGCAGTAATGGAGGCTGGAGAAGTGGTAGAAAGTGGTCCGGTACCTAAGGTATTTGCTCATCCAACTCATCCGATAACCAAAAGCTTTGTTCAAAATATCAGTCATGATATTCCGGTAGAGTTACTTAACAGAATTGATCACAATAGACAGCTGTTCCGTCTTAGTTTTGAAGGCATCAAAACATCTCAGCCTATATTATCCAGAATGATTAAAAAATATGGTGTAGAGGCCAATATTCTTCTTGGAGGCATTGACCATTTGCAGCAAACCTTTATTGGAAGCTTAATCATTGAGTTAATAGGAGAAGAAGGCGAAATCAAAAAAGCAGTTGCTTTTCTCCAGGAAAGTGATGTGGAATGTGAGGTGATATCCCAATGATATTTCAAAATCCTACCCAAGCTTTCTGGCTTCTTTTAGCAGAAACGGGCAATACACTTTATATGGTATTTGCAGCTACTTTAATTTCCACTATTATTGGGATGCCTTTAGGAGTAATACTTGTTATTACAGATAAAGGGGGAATTAAAGAAAAACTTCAATTAAATCGTATACTCGGTACTGTCGTAAATATTGGAAGGTCCTTCCCCTTTGCTATTTTGATTGTGGCATTGATTCCTTTCACCAGACTGATTATTGGAACAAGTCTGGGGACTACTGCAACCATTGTTCCTCTATCCATAGCAGCAGCTCCTTTTGTGGCAAGGGTTATCGAAAGTTCTCTTAAAGAAGTAGATAAAGGAATTGTTGAAGCAGCAGTCGCTATGGGTTCAAGTACATGGGAAATTATTACGAAAGTCCTTATACCTGAAGCAATGGCTTCTATTATTCTTGGCATTACTTTAACGGTGGTTAATCTAATAGGATATAGTGCAATGGCAGGAACTGTTGGAGGCGGAGGCCTTGGCAGTGTGGCAATACAATACGGATATTACAGATATGATGTTTCTCTTATTATTGCCACAGTAATACTTCTTATTATTCTAGTTCAAATCATTCAATGGATTGGCAATAACATTGCGAAAGCAGTGAATAAAAAATAGATCAATAAAAAAGAAAAAGTAAAGGAGAGATAATGAATGAAAAAAATAATACCTGTTTTAACCTTAGTCTTATTAACTATCGGAATATTGGGAGGATGCGCAAAAGAAAGCAAAGTCCTTAAAGTATCTGCAACATCAGCACCTCATGCAAAAATGTTAGAACATATTAAAGACGATTTGGCAAAGCAAGGCATTACCCTGGAAATTCAGGTCATCGATGATTATAATATTCACAATCGTTCACTTAATGAAAAAGAAGTAGATGCAAACTTCTTCCAACACATTCCATACATGGAAGCGCAGATGGCAGAATTCGGATATGATTTAGAAGTACTTGCAAAAGTTCATATCGAACCTATGGGAATTTATTCAGAAAAAATCACTTCCTTAGACGAATTAAAAGATGGCGCAGTGATTGCGATTCCTAATGACCCAAGTAATGAGGCAAGAGCTTTAGCACTTCTTCATAGAAATGGCGTTATTGAATTAAATGATGTAAATAATCAATCAGCAACCGTATTAGATATTAAAAATAATCCAAAGAACATAACATTCCAAGAGATGGAAGCGGCAGCTCTTCCAATGGTTTTACAAGATGTAGATTGCGCAGTCATTAATACAAACTTTGCACTTCAAAAAGGCTTATCTCCTACAAAGGATGCTATTGCTATAGAAGGCGCTGATTCTCCTTATGTAAACATCCTTACAATAAGAAAAGGAGAAGGAAATAGGGAAGACTTAAAAGCTTTAGCAGATGCCCTTACTTCTGAAAAAATGAAGAAATTTATCGAAAACAACTATAATGGAGAAATTGTTCCTGTATTCTAATAAAAGTAATATATTATTTCTAAGAGGGATATATTAAGAGCCTGGTGGCTTTTAATATATCCCTTATATAGTATATTCTATATACATTTCCGACTTGATTTTTAGTTTACTGTATGATATATTATTAAAACAAAACAGTATGTATTAAAAATTATTTTGAAAAGTTGTTGACAAATGATTTGGTGTTTGCTATAATCATTTTTGCTGTGGTTGCGAAACAATAATATCGCAAATGGCGACAATTTAAATCGATCTTTGAAAACTAAACAGCACAAACCAAGAAAACCCAATCAATTCCATTGATTGAAGGATAAAAAGCCAGAGTTTGGCAAGGATTTTAACATGAGAGTTTGATCCTGGCTCAGGATGAACG
>JAAYMW010000096.1 GCA_012521175.1 Candidatus Epulonipiscium sp. | reverse complement strand
TCATTTTTAAACCCTAAATTTTTTCCAGTAAAAATCGGAATTTACATATTTCAATTATTATTCATCTAAACCATTACATATCAAGGGGCTACGCCCTATTTATTTTTTAATCTGCGAAACTTCTGTTTTTATTAGAGTTTTTTTCCACTTCAATCTTCATAATCAATGTCTACCAGCGTCAATCCTTGGGGTGGTGCTGTTTTCCCTGCTAAATTGCGGTTTTTAGATAAAATGATCTCTTTAATATCTGATGGTTTTTTCTTTCCTATCCCTACTTCAATTAAAGTTCCTGCCATAATACGGACCATATTGTATAGAAATCCGTTGCCAGTGACTTTAAAGGTAATAAAAGGTGCTTCTTTTTGTACAAATGCCTCATATATTGTCCTTACGGTTGTTTTTACAGAACTTCCTGCAGAGCAAAAAGCTGCAAAATCATGGGTTCCAACAAAATACTGTGCAGCTTCATTCATTGCATAAATATCTAAACCAGAAGATATAAAAGTACTGATGTTTCTATATTGAGGCATTGGGAACTTCTCATTTAAGATATGATAATGATAAGTTTTTTTTATTGCACTGTAACGAGGATGAAAGTTTTCTGGGACTTCTTTTGCATCTCTGATGACAATATCATCCGGAAGAACAGAATTTAGCGCATAAGGTATTCTATCCACAGGAATACTGGTGTCGACAGTGATTAAACCTCTTTGCCCTAAGGCATGAACGCCTGTATCTGTTCTACTGGCTCCAATCACCTTTAAATCTTGTCTAAATATCTTATAACATGCTTCTTCTATCTTTTCTTGTATACCAATGCCGTTATTCTGTCTCTGCCATCCATTGTAATTGGTGCCATCATATGCAATGGTAAGTAAAATATGTTTCAACTTAAACACACCATTCCTTTTGCCTAAATAAAACGAATGATAATCATTGCTGCTGTGAAAACAATCATTATCCCTATTGCAACGTAATCCTGTTTTTCTATTACAAGCTGTTTCATTCTTGTTCTGTTTTCCCCGCCACGATAACATCTTGCTTCCATTGCCATCGCCAGTTCATCCGCTCTTCTAAAGGCTGAAATAAACAGGGGGACTAAAAGTGGAATTAAACTTTTGGCTCTTTTTACAATACCGCCTGTTTCAAAGTCCGCTCCCCTTGCCATTTGCGCCTTCATAATTTTATCTGTTTCTTCTAAAAGAATGGGGATAAATCGGAGCGCTATGGTCATCATCATGGCTATTTCGTGAGCAGGAATTCCTATTTTCTTATATGGATTTAAAAGGCTTTCTATTCCATCTGTTAACTGAATTGGGGATGTTGTTAGGGTCAATATGGATGAACCTATAATAAGAAAGATTAAGCGAATCGCCATTAATCCTGCCAGGTAAAGTCCTTCTCCGGTTATACGAAGGCTTTTATATTGCCAAAGAATCATTTCACCAGGGGTCATAAAAATATTTAAAGCCACCGTAATTAAAATAATGACAAAAATTGCCTTTAAGCCTTTTAACATAAATTTTACGGGTACTTTGGATATTGCGATAATACAAGCTAAAAATAGAAATGTCAGTGCATATCCAATATATCTGTTAGCAATGAATAGTGCAATGATAAAAACAAATGTTGATACAATCTTTACCCTTGGATCAAGTCTGTGAATCCAAGAATCTGTTGGGTAATATTGTCCTATGGTAATATCTCTAAGCATGTTTACACCTACTTCTGTTTTTTCAATAAAGCTGCCAATGCTTTAGCGCCTTCTTCTACCGTTAATATATCGGTAGGAACATCTAGCCCTTTATCTCGTAATGCTTTCATAATATACATAATCTGAGGAGCAGCAAGCCCCATTCTTTCTAATTGCTCCACATGTTCAAATACGCTGACAGGAGTACCATCCAATGCAACACTCCCTCTATGCATAACGATGATTCTGTCTACGAGTTTTGCAATATCCTCCATGCTATGGGAAACTAAAATAACCGTAATACCTAAGGATTCATGAAGCATTTGGATTTGCCCGAGTATCTCATCTCTTCCCTTAGGATCCAGTCCTGCCGTTGGTTCATCCAAAACCAAAACTTCAGGCTTCATGGCAAGGACTCCAGCAATGGCTACTCTTCTTTTTTGTCCTCCTGAAAGTTCAAATGGGGACTTTCCGTACATTTCTTCTTTAATTCCTACCATACTTAAAGCTTCTCTTACTCTATGTTCCACTTCGTCCTTTGATAATCCCATGTTCTCAGGACCAAAAGCCACATCCTTAAAAATAGTCATTTCAAAAAGCTGATGTTCAGGATATTGAAAGACAAGACCTACTTTTTGACGAATTTCTCTTAAGGATGTATTGGGATCGTTTATATTACGGCCAAGGATAGTAATTTCTCCACTGGTTGGCTTAAGAAGTCCATTAAAGTGCTGGATAAGTGTAGATTTTCCTGACCCCGTATGCCCTATGAGCCCAACAAATTGCCCTTTTTCAATATGAATATTAATGTTTTTTAAAGCAGTTTTCTCAAAAGGCGTTCCTTGACTATAAACATGACTTACTTCTTTAAACTTAATTGCCATATCGCATCCACCATTTCTTCTATCGTAAGAATTTCTGTAGAGATATCAATTCCTTGCTTTTGCATATAGTATGCAAGTTCGGTTACCTGAGGAACATCCAAGCCCAGATTCTTTAAAGTTTCTACCTGGCTAAAAATTTCTCTTGGGGTTCCATCCATTACAATTTTTCCATGATCCATCACCACAACTCTGTCTGCATGGATTGCCTCTTCCATATAGTGTGTAATATGAATAATGGTAATGTTTTCTTCTTTATTTAAGCGATGAATAGTTTCCATGACTTCTTTGCGCCCTACCGGATCCAACATCGCCGTTGGTTCATCTAATATAATGCATTCCGGCCTCATGGCCATTACACCTGCAATAGCAATTCTCTGCTTTTGTCCTCCTGAAAGTAAATTAGGGGAATGGGTCATATATTCCGTCATTTGAACGGCTGCAAGGGCTTCATTTACACGTTTTCTGATTTTTTCTGGTTTTACCCCTAAGTTTTCAGGGCCAAAAGCCACATCTTCTTCCACGATTGCCGCAATGATCTGATTATCAGGATTTTGAAAAACCATCCCTGCGTTTTGGCGAATATGCCATAGATTCCTTTCATCTTTTGTATCCATTCCTTTAATGAGAAGGGTACCTCCTGTAGGATGCAAAATAGCATTCATATGCTTTGCCAATGTGGATTTGCCTGAGCCGTTATGCCCTAATATTACTACGAACTGACCTTTTTCAATTTCTATATTTAAATCGTCTAATGCTCTAAATCTATTTTCTATTTCGCCCTTTTCATTCTGGGTAAAATATTCATAAACAAGACCTTTCCCTGTCACAATGTGTTCCATATGTTCACCAGCCTTTGTGATAAATGCTTCATAACTCAAAATTGATTATTTGAGTTTATAAATCCATAATCAATTTTCAATTATGAAATATACACATGTAGGGATTAAGAAGAAATTCTTAATCCCTACACATATAATTATACTAATTCAATAATTACTTCTTCTGCACCGTCACCTTTACGTGGTCCAATTTTGATAATTCTTGTATATCCACCATTGCGGTCTGCATATTTAGGTGCTATATCATTAAATAATTTTTCTACCATATCCACTTTTTTAGTGTTTCTTCTTCTCTTCACGTTGCTAGTTTCTGTTACAGGGTATAATACCTTTAACATTTGTCTTCTAGCATGAAGGCGAGAAGGATTATCTTTTTTGATGGTCTTTTCTACTTCATCAAAAACAGTTACTTTTTTGCCATTAACTACTTCTTTTACGCGTTTTCCATTTGCATCTTTTTTTGCAACTTTTGCTTTAACGCTTACTTCAGTAAAGTTGTCCTTTTCTTTTACAGCAAGGGTAATGAGCTTCTCAGCAATCTTTCTAATTTCTTTTGCCTTTTGCTCTGTTGTTCTGATTTTGCCATGATATAATAAATTGGTCACTTGGTTTCTCAAGAGCGCTTTACGCTGAGATGAAGTGCGTCCTAACTTTCTGTATCCAGCCATTGTTCAACCTCCTTTTCATGAATATCAACGAGTTTAGTCGTCACTGGGCTTTAAGGAAAATCCTAACTCTGCCAGTTTATTAAGAACTTCTTCCAATGATTTGCGTCCTAAGTTACGGACTTTCATCATTTCTTCTTCTGTGCGGTTAGTCAGGTCTTCAACTGTGTTAATACCTGCTCGTTTTAAGCAGTTATAAGAACGCACAGATAAATCCAGTTCTTCTATACTCATTTCTAATACTTTTTCTTTTTTGTCTTCTTCTTTTTCAACCATTACTTCAACATTCTTTGCATTTTCAGACAGATTAATGAACAAATTGAGATGTTCACTTAATACTTTGGCGCCCAGGCTAATTGCTTCGTCCGGTTTTTTTGTTCCATTGGTCCATACTTCTAATGTTAATTTATCATAGTCAGTAATTTGGCCAACTCTGGTATTCTCAACAGTAAAATTAACCCTTCTTACAGGGGTAAAGATAGAATCTACAGGTATTACCCCTATAGGCTGGTCTTTTCTTTTATTTCTGTCGGCACTAACATAGCCTCTGCCTGTTACAATAGTCATTTCCATGAATAATTTACTATCAGGTCCGCCACTTAATGTCGCAATATGAAGATCAGGATTTAAGATTTCGATATCAGAGTCAACCTTAATATCTCTGGCAGTAACAACACCTTCGCCTTCAGCTTCTATATAGGCAATCTTAGGTTCATTGCTGTCACTAAGGTTTTTAATATCTAAGTTTTTAATGTTTAAGATAATCTCTGTTACGTCTTCTTTTACTCCAGGAATGGTGCTAAATTCATGGAGTACGTTTTCAATCTTCACACTGCTTACTGCAGCACCCGGAAGAGAAGAAAGGAGTATTCTTCTTAGACTATTTCCAAGTGTTGTTCCATATCCTCTTTCCAGAGGCTCAACAACAAAACGTCCGTATTTTCCATCTTCTGATAGTTCGGCAATTTCAATGCGAGGTTTTTCAAATTCAAACACCCGATAAACCCTCCTTTTTGGTTTTTAATCATACTGAGGGTGATAATTATTCTACTAACTATTTGGAATATAACTCTACGATAAGTGTTTCTTGAATTTCAACATCGATTTGATCTCTGTTTGGTACAGAAACAATTTTACCGCTTAAGTTATCTTTATCAGCTTGAAGCCATTCGGGTACAAGTCTAGATCCTGTTGTTTCAACGATATCCTTAAATCTTTGTAAGGATTTGGAATCTTCTTTGATTTCAATAACATCTCCAACTCTTACTTGGTAAGATGGAATGTTTACTCTCTTGCCATTTACTAAAATATGGTTGTGACGAACTACTTGTCTAGCTTCTGTTCTAGAACGTCCATATCCTAAACGATATACTACGTTATCCAATCTTAACTCTAACAAGCGAAGTAAGTTTTCCCCTGTAATTCCAGGAGTACGATCAGCTTCTTCAAAATAATTAGCAAATTGTGTTTCAAGAACACCATAAATTCTTTTAGCTTTTTGTTTTTCACGAAGCTGAAGTCCATATTCAGACAATTTCTTTCTGTTTTGACCATGTTGTCCTGGAGCATAAGCTCTTCTATCTATAGCACATTTGGGTGAAAAACATCTTTCTCCTTTTAAATACAGCTTCTGCCCTTCTCTACGGCATA
>JAAYMW010000095.1 GCA_012521175.1 Candidatus Epulonipiscium sp. | reverse complement strand
TTTTAACTGTTGCAAAAAAAATTCTCCAGTTCCTGAAGCGCATTTATTCCCTGTATGTACATTAACTATTTTTCCATTCCTGTCTAATTCATAGACTAAAAATGTTTCTCCTCCGGCACTTATAATCACATTGGCATCTCTTAAATCAGGATTTTGCTTTGATAAATATCTATATGACTGTTCGATCGCCTCAGGTTCTGAAATAGAAGATGCTTCCAACATATTTCTGAATTTTCTTCCTGTAACAGTAAATTTATCAAAAGAACTCAATTTATCTGAATTCATGATTTGTTCAATGATATGACGGGGATTTCCTTCATGGGGTATCGCATCTTGTTCTAAAACATTAATGCAACCTCTGCCTTTTTCCAGTAAAACGTAACCGACACTTGAAGAACCAATACATAATCCTAGAGATTTCAACATTTTCCCTCCATTCCTTTTTGTTCACATAAATTATATCCATTTAAATTAAGTTTAAAACAAAAAAACAGACTAAAGATTTTTCTCTAGTCTGCACATCACAGTATTTAAATATTGGAACCAATTAAAAGAAGCTCTACAAATTTTCTCAGATAATATTCATCTTCTTCTGAAAATCTTGCTTTTACTGGGCTATCGATATCTAATACCCCCAGAAACTCTTCGCCTTTTAACATAGGTATTACGATTTCTGATTCTGTAGCACCATCACAAGCAATATGCCCTTCAAATTGATGAACATCTTCTACTATGATACTCTTTTTTTCTTTGGCTGCTGTTCCACATACGCCTTTACCTATCGAAATACGAACGCAAGCCGGTTTCCCCTGAAAAGGACCTAAAACCAGTTCATCATCTTTATATAAATAAAAACCTGACCAATTCACATTTTCAAGATAATCAAACAAAATAGCTGACGCATTGGATAAATTTGCTATAAAATCGGTTTCTCCTTCAATCAGTCCCCTGAACTGTAAAATCAACTGTTCATAAAACTCTTGCTTTGTTTGAGCTTTGATATCTTTATGGACATACATCTTTTTTCTCCCCCCTGTATTCCAATTTTTAATCTTATAATAGAAAATTAATTTTATCACTCGACCCCACCAATGTCAAACAGATAAAACTCGAAGTTTGTCACATTTTAGCATTCATAAGAATAAACTATATTAAAACACTTAAGGAGGAGATGCGATGGACAGATATATAAACAGACGACGCAGAATAGGTTATTATCCTGTTTGCGGAAGACCCGGCTGTGGATATGGCTCTGGTTATAGCTATTGGCCAGGTTACGGCTATGGCCCTGGCTACGGATACTATCCTGGATATGGATACACTCCTGTTTATGGATATCCCGGCTACGGTTACTATCCCGGCTACGGTTATTTCTACAGAGACGAAAATTCCCAGGAAAACAGCCAAAATACCAATTATTAAAATTATGAACCTTCTTACGGAAGGTTCATTTTTTTAAATAAAAAATTTCTCCGGATTTCGTATGGTATAAAAATAATGAAACTCACCTTAAGGAAATCAAATAGAATAATAATCTCAATTCCTGGCAAATATTAAAAAGAAAAGATAGTCGCTACATCGTTCTATATAAAAATATCTTAAGAAAGAAGTGAAAATATGAACACTATATCTTTTAAAAGATTGCCGAAACATATAGGAATTATTCCCGATGGAAATCGTAGATGGGCAGAAGCCCATAACAAAGAGAAACACGAAGGATATAGTTACGGAATTAACCCTGGATTTGAACTTTATAATCTGTGTATTCATTATGGCATCAAAGAAATGACTTTTTACGGCTTTACTCAGGATAATACCAAACGTCCTGCCGTTCAAACCAAGGCATTCCAGAAAGCTTGCGTAGAGGCAGTTATGAAATTGGCTGACAGAGATGCCAACTTACTTGTAATTGGCAATACAAATTCTCCTCTTTTTCCAAAGGAGCTGCTTCCCTTTGCCAATAAAAGAGTACAATTTGGGAAAGGACTTATGAATATAAACTTTTTAGTGAATTATGGATGGCAGTGGGATTTATCCTCTAACGCCTCAAAATCCATTCCTCGAATAGACCTTATTATCCGTTGGGGAGGTAGGCGCCGTTTAAGTGGATTCCTGCCAATTCAATCGGTGTATGCCGATATCTATGTCATTGACGATTTATGGCCGGATTTTAAAAAAGATCATTTGTATGAAGCCTTATCATGGTATCAAGAGCAAGATATAACCTTAGGGGGTTAGTTCTTTATTTGAGCTATTTCTTTTAGAAACTTAATCGTAATATACTCTAAATCCACAGCAGCAGAGTCAAAATGATTTTGAATTAAATACTCAAAATACTTTTTATCATAAGGTCTTATAGACTTTATCTCTTTTGAAATTTTGCCATTTGCTTTATAATCCAAATACATTGCAAAACCCTCTACTAAATTTTCTTCACACCATTCTTCCCATGTATAGTATTGATTGTAATAATTGTTGTTCCATGCATTATACATCGTTGAATTATTTTTAAGAACTTTTGCTAATCTTTTAAATTCTTTGGTATCCGTTATGGTTTTAAATATCCCATGGGAATATTCATGGTATAGAATATAAAAAAATTCTTCATATTCATCTTCTCTGAATGGAATCAGGGCTATGTACAAATCATTATAAGTAAAGCCCCATGCATTCCCCGGACGCATCGTATAGTATAATACAGGTTGATACCGTCTGTCGTATTGAATTCCCGAATTTCTTTCGATAAATCCTAATAAATCAAAATTTTCTCTTTGGATTTTTTGGTTTAATTCAAATAAATAATCATTGTATTTATATCGCTTCATATCTATATAATCTTTTAAATAATTATCATAAAAATGCGGATAAAACTTTTCTGATGCTTTTTTTATTTCTGCTGGCAATACACTTGATTGAATTTTATAATTAATCTGATTGATTCCAGCTTCATCTCCTAGTTCCGCAACAATATATATTAATTTACCTTCATTGGCCCCATCTGAATATATCGTATTTAAATATGACTTCATTTCTTCATCCATATCTGAATATGTCTTTTTAATCCATTTATAATGATCATACATTTCATCACCATACATCTTATAAAATGGCGCTTGATCCTCTTTTATTCTGACATTAATATCATATATCTCACTAGCTGTTGAAATCAATAAATACTTTAAGCTTAATCCTCTAACCTCTAACTTATAATCCGATTCCTTTATATCATTGGTTATTGTATAGCCAGAAATAAATTTAAGTATAAATCCTAAAAGAATAATTACTAAAATCAGTGCTAAAAAATATTCTTTTCTTTGTCTCTTAATTGTATCAGTATACTCCTCATTAAAGTACATATAACCACCATTCTTCAATATATTAAGATAACTCAATCTTTGTTTTTCCAATAAATGTAATATAAATATAATATAACAATTTCTACAAAAAATCTATATAAAATTATTCAAAGACTTATATTGACTGGTCATTTAATCATCTAAATTAATTTCTCTCCTACCTTAATATTTAAAAAAATGGTATACTATTGAAAGCTCAATTTATTTTAGACAATGGGATATGGAGTGGTTATGAATGTCAAAATGTTCTATATGCAAAAAAAATGTTGCAGTAATCTATATGCCTAAAATGATAAATGGCAGACAAGAAATGATAGGATTATGCATACCCTGTGCGAAAAAACAAGGTATCGGACCTATTAATCAAATTTTACAACAAACGGCTCTGTCTCAGGAAGAACTTGAAAATCTAAATGAACAGATGGGAAGTATCTTCGAAGATATGAATCTTGATCATTTAGGTCTTGGAGAACATGAGCATGAAGAAAACCCTTTTTTAAGTTTTCTTAATAATGCATTTTCAGGATTGAAAGGTTCTCAAGACAAAAAGTATCAACCCTCAGACTCAACTACGGATACCTCTGATACAACTTCCCATACAGAAGAAACTCCTAAGGAAAAAAAGAGAAAGAAGAAAAAATATTTAGACACCTACGGAATTAATTTAACAGCTAAGGCTGAAAACCATGAAGTAGATAGAATTATCGGAAGACATCGAGAAATAGATAGGGTCATTCAGATTCTTAATCGCCGCAATAAAAATAATCCTGTCCTCATTGGAGAGCCCGGTGTAGGCAAAACGGCCATTGCCGAAGGTTTAGCCGTAAGAATTGCTGAAAAACAAGTGCCTCTAAAGTTATATAATACTGAAATCTATCTTCTTGATTTAACCTCTATCGTTGCAGGAACACAATTTAGAGGACAATTTGAAGGAAGAATGCAGGCAATTATTAAAGAAGCGAAAGAATATGGAAATATCATTTTAGTGATTGATGAACTCCATAATATCATTGGTGCAGGCACTGCAGAAGGCGGTGCGATGAATGCCGCCAATATTTTAAAACCCGCTCTTGCAAGAGGAGAAATTCAGGTTATTGGGGCAACAACCCTGGAAGAATATCGAAAGCACATTGAAAAGGATGCTGCTTTAGAAAGACGTTTTCAGCCAGTTATGGTTGACGAACCCTCTGAGGAAGAAACCATAGAAATCATTAAGGGAATAAAAGATTACTATGAACAATATCATAAAGTATCTATATCGGATGAAGTAATTGAAGAAGCAGTTAAACTATCCAAAAGGTATATTCCGGACAGATTTTTGCCTGATAAAGCCATTGACATCATAGATGAGGCGGGTTCAAGAGCCAATCTCAAAAATCAAGGATTAGTAGAATTGGAAGCTTTGAAAGAAGAATTAAGTGCTGTGCAAGCCAAAAAAGAAGAAGCAGCTTTTAAGGATGATTACGAAAAAGCAGCTGAATATAAAATGGAAGAATGCAGATTGCAAGAAAAAATTGCGCATCTGGAAAAACAAAGTAATAACGTTTCAATTACTGTAGATGATATTGCCTTTATTATTGAGGCCTGGACCAAAATTCCTGTACAAAAAATCACCCAGATAGAAGCTGAAAAACTTTTAAATCTGGAAGATAGTCTTCACAAGCGCATCATCGGTCAACACAAGGCTGTGGTAAGTCTGTCAAAAACAATCAGAAGAAATCGCTCGGGATTCAAAAAAAGAAATAAACCGTCTTCTTTCATCTTTGTCGGACCAACAGGGGTTGGTAAAACCGAGTTAGTAAAAACTCTGGCTGTAGAACTGTTTGGAAGTGAAGAAGCATTAGTTCGCATTGATATGTCCGAATATATGGAAAAGCATACTGTGTCTAAATTAATCGGTTCTCCTCCGGGATATATAGGATATGATGAAGGAGGTCAACTCACTGAAAAAATAAGAAGACAACCCTATTCCGTCATATTATTGGATGAAATTGAAAAGGCTCATCCAGATGTATTTAACATGCTCCTGCAAATACTGGAAGATGGACGATTGACCGATAGCCAGGGACGTACTGTTCATTTTGAAAATACAATAATCATTATGACCTCCAATGCAGGAACCAGTTTAAAAGCCCATGGCATAGGTTTTGAAAAACATAATTATACTGCATTAGAAAATAAGGTTCACGATGCATTAAAAGAAACATTCCGTCCTGAATTTTTAAATCGAATTGATGAAATCATTGTATTCACAGAATTAAGCAAAGAAGAACTCAAACAAATCGTAGATTTAATGCTTAAAGAAGTTATCAGCGAGGCAAGAGAAAAGAATATAATCCTGCAAGTCGATGATGAAGTTAAGGACTTTATTCTGGAAAAAGGATATGATCCCAAATATGGTGCCCGTCCTTTAAGAAGAACCATTCAAAAGCTTATAGAAGATGAACTTGCAGAACTATTCCTCTGTGGAAAACTTAAAGAATCCAGTCATGTGCATATAAAAATGAATCAGAACAGAATCTCATTTGAATATTAAATATTGGCAGCCCATAGGGCTGCCATATTATTATGCAATAAAAATTTGTCTTGTACATTTCTTTTATATTTAAAATGTACTGGCTGTGGTCAACACACTTTATTGCCAATTGAATATTATATAGAGTAGATATCTTTAAAATTTCAACCTTAAAAGGAGGAAATAATCATGCCAGATGGTTTTGGAGGATTTTCAGGAGGAAATTTTGCAGCATTGCTTGCTAATTATATCGGCGAAACAGTAACTATCTTTACTAGCAGCGGCGGGCAGTCCGGTGCAGGATTTACTGGAGTAATTTTATCCGTTAACAACTGCTTCGTTCGTCTTATTACCAGAATTGGCCCACCTCCAGGATGTTCTTTAGGAAATGCTTGCACAGGATTTAATGTAGGCCCATGGGATTATGGTTTTGGTGGTACAGGATATGGTTGCGGAAGCGCATCCGGATATGGAGACAGTTATGGACCAGGTCCTATTCTTCCGGCCAGCGAACTAGGAGCTATTACAGCAGGTGGATGGAATGGATATCCTGTATATACAGTAGGTTCTGTAACAGACATTCCTATTGACAGCATAGTATCCTTCGTTCATAATGCTGTATAATCTTAAAGGTACAGAAATATTTTAAAGTATAAATATCTAAATACTTTGCCGTAAGAAAGCCCGCATAATATTATGCGAGCTTTTTTGTTTAGAGTAATTCTTTTCTTAATTCGTCTCCTGATTTTGGTGAAAGATAAGCCAGAGGAATATCAAAAACTGTCTTTGCACCACTTTGTCCTTCTTGATTTAATCTATATACTGCACGGGCATAAGCTACTAAAACACTGCCAGTAAATTCAGGATTGCTATCTAATTTTAATGAAAACTCTATGATATGATTGGTATTCCCATCTCCTGTTTTTCCGCTTCTTATTACAAAACCTCCATGAGGCATAGCAGAATGATTTAATTTCAGTTCTTCCTCAGAAACAAAATGAACGATTGTGTCATAATCCGCAAAATAGTTGGGCATTGTCTTGATTTCATTTGCAATAGCTTCCTGATCTGCATTTTCTTCAGCTACGACATAACATTCTCTTAAGTGCTTTTCTCTTACTGTCAAATCTGGATTTGAGCCTGAGCGTACTTTTTCAATTGCTTCTTCTATTGGAATTGTATATTGAACAGCATTTTTTACGCCTTTAATACGTCTGATGGCATCAGAATGTCCTTGACTGACACCCTTTCCCCAAAAGGTATAATTATTTCCTTCCGGTAAAACTGCCTCAGCCAAAATACGATTCATTGAGAATAAACCGGGATCCCAACCAACAGAAATTGCACCAATCTTATTTCCCTCTTTTGATGCTTTATCTACTGCTGCAAAATGTTCAGGAATTTTTGCATGAGTATCAAAGCTATCTACTATATTAAATAACCTGGCTAAAGCTGGACTCTGCTCTGGTAAATCCGTTGCAGAACCTCCACATAAAATCATAACATCTATTTCATCTTTATATTTTTCAATATCTTCCATATGTACTGCTTGAACATTGCTATCTTTAAGAACTATGTCTTTAGGATTTCTTCTTGTAAATACAGCCTTTAACTCCATATCTGGATTTTGTTTTAATGCTGCTTCTACTCCTCTTCCTAAATTACCGTAGCCAACAATACCAACTCTTATCCTATCACTCATTATTATACCTCCTATCATAATGCAAGTCTTTCATTGGAATTAAATTCTAACATTCATTTATGAAAATTGCAAGATACCATAAAAAATCTTTCAATTTTATAACTTAATATGGCAATATCCATTAGGATTCTTTTTTAAATATTTTTGGTGATACTCCTCAGCGGGATAAAAGGTCTTTAAAGGTTTTATCTCCGTTACAATGGGCTTATCATATTTTTTCTGCTCTTCGTTTTTTGATTTTAATATAATTTCCTCATCATCTTTATCGATATAATATATCCCTGTTCGATATTGTGAACCTATATCAGGTCCTTGTCGATTGAGAATCGTAGGATCAATAATTTGCCAATATTTATCTAAAAGCTCTTCAAGGCTAATTTTATCCTCATTATATTTAAGATATACGGATTCCGCATGTCCTGTTGTTGATGTTTTAACCTGTTCATAAGTAGGGTTTGCAGCTGTTCCATTGGCATATCCTACTGTCGTTTCAATTACGCCTGGAATTCTGGAAAAATATTCTTCAACTCCCCAAAAACATCCTCCTGCTAATACGATTTCTTTCATATTTTTTCACTCCAATCTTACATTCTATCTTAAATTAAAAATATAAAAAACTCATCCATTTTAGCTGAATGAGCTTTTTGATTCACCTATACTGGATTTAACAAGAAAATGATACAATCTTTCAAAAATTAAACCTGCTGTAAACCATGCCGGTGCATAATCTAACCGAATTAAGCCTTTTACAGAAAAACGCTTCTTACCATAATCCCATGGACATACTCCTATTTTTTTCAGCAGCGAACCTGTGGTAAATTCAATAATAAAAATACAAAGCGTATAGACACCTCCTCTAAATACAATATGTCGCTGCTTAAGTTTTACGCAAAGTGGCTCAAAAAAAACCGTCAATCCATAAATCGGAAACATCCAAATAGATGTTCTTCCTATAAGCTTTGCATCCCTTTTAAACAGGGATTGAAGTCCCGTCCAAATAATTTCCATACACCATCCAATTAAGCCGTAAACAACAAACCTCCTTCTCATATAAGTAGTATTTTCCATTTCAGTAATTCTTATTCACTATCATACTACTACTCAACCTATTAAGTTTTCATCCTACATTTAATTCCATTTTATAGCTTGATAAAAGAAATTTCAACTATATATAAAGAATATCTCAGAACTTTGTCGCATTTTCACATTATAGAGAATATAATACAGTAAAATGTAAAAGGAGTGATTTTATGAATTATTATGATAGTCCCAACGCCAGACAAAGGCCCCGTCCACAAAGACCCAGACCACCTTTTGATCAAACTCCTCCGGGTTCTGGGAGACCTCCGTTTTTTCAACAACCTGGTTTCCCTCAAATGCCACCCTTTGAACAACCATCGGATTTTCCGTCAACAGGTTCTCCATCTGGCCCACCTACAGGAGCTCCTCCATCTTTTGAACCACAGGCATCTCCTAGTTTATTTAATATAGATCCCGGAGCAATTCGTCCATGCACTTATCAATATGTCTACCTCTGGCTAAAAGATGGCAGGAGTTTCTGGGCATGGCTTACCTTTGTAGGAAGAAGATCCGTAGCTGGTTGGCGATGGGATAGATTCCGATGGACTTATTTCGGAACTGATTTGGATAATATCTCAAGTTTCGTATGTTTTTAAGATAAACTTTTTATCTTCAATATATCCATACCATGTAAAAAGCTTTCAACTATATGGTTGAAAGCTTTTTTGCGATCACAATATTTTAAATTTATTCCTATGCCAATGCTAATTTTTCATAATGTTTATACAAAGAGTGGAATTTTCCACTGTAATTCTTAGTCCAGGGCTTTCTCTTCCCACAAAAATGGAGAAAAACTGTGTTCTTAATGATATAATCCATGTCACATACACCGCCGCTCATAATTTTATAATACCTATAAAATCTCGCATCATAATTATATAATTTCTCATCTATACTTTTTATTTTCTTTGAATATAAGGCATTCAAGATATCCTGATCAGGCATAATCAATTTGGAACGATTTTTTTCTACAAATTGATAAATAACATTCTCATCAATATATTGTCTTTGATACTCTAAATTCATTAATAAAACTCCTGAATTATAATAGGCATCAATATCGTATGGATTTAATCTTAATTTATTTATTTCTTTGATAGAAATTTTATCATGATAAGCTGCTGCATATAAATAGCCACTCATATCCATTTCATACAATTCTCTTATAGGATTAATAACTAAAATATCCGGATCTAAATATAAAATACGCTCCAAATCTTGTGGCAAAAACTTAAATGCCAAAAGCCGATAATACATTTCTTTCGTATAATGAAGAAGGACAGGAGCATTTTTAAAATAATCTTCTCCAATATATATTGTTTCCATTTGACTATTATGCCTGGTAATAAAATTTTTCAAATCATCCAGTTCTTTATCAGTAAGACTGGAATGCATAATGTAAATGGTAAATTTATCTTTTTCGTTGCTTATAAAAAGTGATTTAAGCATTACTTTTAATGGCTTAATATAATTAGAATTTAAAGTAACAAGTATATTCATGTTAATAATCACCTCTCATCAAACACAGCCTTCTTTCTTTATAATTTTATCTATTATACGCTTTTCAGCAGATATTATATTACTTTTTTAGGACTCAGGCAATTATCTCTGAGGGGACTATGGTCTTTAATATCCATTTAAATAAGCTAGTATGTCATTGTCTTTATCCATGAATATGGTAGTGTCCTTTAAGTCTTTATAAGTATTCATTCTTTGTATAAATCTGTAGAATTCTAAATCTTTTTTCAGTGACTCCTGATATATCCTTAAAGCTTCGGCATCAGCTTCTGCTTTTATTTTTGATGACTCTTCTACAGCCTTTGCAACAATTTCTTTTTTAATGCGATCCGTTTCAGACTTCGCCATTTGATATTCAGAATCACCTTCAGCCATAAGTTTTTCGCTTTCTTTTTGAATTTCCATGGACATTTTCTCTTCAATACTGGAAATATTGTTTAAAGGAAAGTTTTTTCTGTGGATTCCGATATCTGTTACATATATCCCATAAGCTGAAATAAGCTCACTGTTTAAACTATTTTTCTTTGAGTCAATAGCTGCTGTTATTTTCGCTCTGTCAAAAAAATCATTAAATGTAAGCATATTAGCAGTTTGAACAACTACAGGGTAAACTCTGTCATCCATTAAAGTGTTTAGTTTTGAATTGCTTCCTAATGTCATATTAAATAAAGCCGGATTAATAATACGATATTGTGCATACATTTGAACATCAATTTTTCTGCTGTCAAAAGTATTAATAGTTTCTTTAACCGATGTATATGTTAAATACTTGGAAGAATATTTATTAATTGTTTGAATAAAAGGCAACTTAAAATGAAGCCCCTTTTGCGAAATAACCTCAACATTATATCCCTTGTCCATAAGATCCTTTTTGACTTGTTCAATATCATTGGGATTATCAATTATTACTTTAACAATTTTGCCCATAGTCTTTACAACAGCTACTTCATCTTCTGCAACCGTATATGCTGTCATATTTAAACCTGCCAATGCAATAAAACAAATGACTACAACTAATATCCATTTCTTCATATCAATTTCCTCCTTGCTCTACAGTCTGAGCTTTGACTGGATTCTTTTCATCATCCATATTGTAAAATTTATAAATATTACCTGTATCTGTTGTATCAATAATCAATTTGTTGTTTTTAATAAATTCTTGCATAGCTTCAATATAATATCTTTCTTTTACTATATCAGGATTTTGTTTATATTCTTTATATAATGATTCAAATTGTGCAACATTAGCTTTTGCATTTGAAATCACTTCAGCTTTATAACCTTTAGCATCTTCAATTAATTGAGCGGCTTCTGCATTAGCTTTCGGAATCACAGTATTTCTATATTTTTGAGCTTCTTCCAGCTTACCGTTTTTATATTGGTTAGCTTTTTCGACTTGCTGATATGCCTCTTCAACTGCCGTCAATAATTCTGTGTTTTGAGTTTGCACTTCAACAATCTCAATTCCTGCCTCAAAATTTTTTAATTTCTTTTGCAGTTCAGGCATAATTTCACTGTCAATAAGTACTTTATTTGTTAGTGCTTCATCTAATGTATGGCTTTGAAGAGTATTTCTTATTACATTTTCTAAAGCTAGTCTAATGGTACCTTCTAAATCATCTACTTTAAATAAATAGTTTACGGGATCAGCCACCTTATAGCTTACGATTAAATTAATCAAAACAAGTGAACTATTGTTTTCCTTTGCTTCTACAATTACAGTAGCTTCTTCTGGTATGTCTTCATACCCCGCTTCTGTTTTCTCCGAACCATCATTCACTGTCCTATAACCATATTCCAGCTTATAACGCTGTTCCATGTGTACTTTCCTCACTTCATCAATAATAGGTAGTTTAAAATGTATTCCTTCCTTTTCTTCGACTTTTTGAACTTCTCCAAAGCGTAAAACAACTGCTGACCAACCTGAATCTACCTTATAAAAACATCCAGGTATAATAACCACTAATAATGCTATAATAATCACCATGCTCAAAAATTTTTTACTCCAACTCCTCAACTTTTTTAAACCAGGTTTCTTTCTGTCTAAATCAATAATAATGTCTTCTGGCTTTTTAGCTTCCATAAAACTTCCTCCCTTTATTTTATAGATTTGTACTCTATGTTTTGAATTGTATCACTCTATTATATATTTGTCAATATTATTCCACAAATCAATATAATTTTCAAGAGAAATAAGCTATTCACTAGAAATGTATCATGAGATATGTAAAAAAATGATTATATTTCTTTTAAATGTTAATAATATTAATGGTGATTTTATGAATAATGATTTTCTTTCAAATGTTTCTCTTACAACCTCATTAAGCGAAAATATTAACTTATTTAAACAAATTTTCAGTAATGATTTTGCCTTTATTACCCGAGAATTTCAGAATAAACATTTAAATTCTGTTAAATTCTGTATATTATATTTTAAGGGTATGGTAGACACTGAACTATTGAATGAACATGTAATCGAACCCATTTTATTAGGTAACTTAGAAAATTTTTCATTAAATTTGATAGATGAACTTCAATACAAGATAATTGTATCCAGTGATATTACTCCTTCTAATGATTTTCAGACCATTATAGATTCCATGATTTACGGAGATACTATTCTTCTTGTAGATGGATATGATGAAGCTTTAATTATCAATTCAAAATCCTGGCCTTCCCGGTCTATTGATGAGCCAGAATCGGCTCAGGTAGTTCGAGGTCCCAGAGAAGGATTCGTGGAATCTATTCTAACCAATATCTCTTTAGTCCGTCGCAGAATCAAAAATCCTAATCTTAAATTTAAATGTAAAGAGTTAGGAGTACAAACCCATACGAAAATTTGTATTGCATATATTGAAGGGGTTGCTGATGAAAATATATTAAGTGAATTAGAAAAACGGTTAGATCAAATAGAAATAGACGGAATTCTTGATTCTGGATATATACAGGAATTTATTAAGGACGCACCTTACTCTCCGTTTGAAACAGTAGGTGCCAATGAAAGGCCGGATATTGTTGCCGGAAAACTGCTGGAAGGAAGAATTGCCGTATTTGTAGACGGCAGTCCTTTTGTCTTGACAGTTCCCTATATCATGATTGAATATTTTCAAGCCAATGAAGACTACTATAACAACTTTCTGTTTGCATCTTTCAATCGAATCATCAGAGCTGCTTCAGGATTATTATCTATTAGTATTCCAGGACTGTATCTGGCTATTGCTGCATATCATCAAGAAATGTTGCCAACATCTTTATTAATTAGTATTTCTGCTGCTCGACAAAATGTTCCTTTTCCTACAGTTGTATCTATATTTGCCATGCTCACCATTTTTGATATCGTAAGAGAAGTCGGAACGAGAATTCCTACCCCCATCGGTCAAGCCATCAACATTGTCGGTGCCTTAGTTTTAGGTGAAGCTGCAGCAGATGCCAATCTTGTCAGTGCACCAGTTATTATCATTACAGCTTTTACTGGTATGACTAAATTATTAAATCCAAATTTACTTGGAGCGATTATCATCTTACGAACTTTATTATTATTTGCTTCTGCTTTCCTAGGTATCTATGGTTTTATTTTAGGATATCTTGCTATAGTCCTTCACATGATGAGCCTTCGGTCTTTTGGCGTACCTTATATGTTAAATACTACAAGCATTAAAGAACAAACCGCTAAAGACGCCTGGATCAGAGCCCCCTGGTGGATAATGTCTTTAAGGCCCAAGCTCATAGGAAAGAAAAACTTACTAAGACAACCATTGAAAAAAGATAAAAGGAAGTAATTTTAATGAAATCAATAAAAGTCTTTTTTCTTTCTTTCTTCCTATCAATACTCTCTTTTCTTTTAGTCGGCTGCTGGAATTATAGAGAACTAGAAGATATGAATATCGTAGCAGGAACTGCGATTGATAAAGGCATTAATAAAGAATACATGATTTCCATGGAAATTTTAGAGCCTAGTATTGGAGAAGATACCCCCACAACATCAAGATTGATTACTTCAGAAGGCGATTCCATATTTGATGCAGTAAGAAATGCTATAGCCATTTCAGGACAAAAATTGTATTGGAGCCATAATAAAGTTTTAATCCTTAGTAAAGAAATCGCACAAAAAGGTATTATAGAAATCCTGGACTGGTTTCATCGAGATTCAGAAACGCGATCTGATGTGTATATCTTAATTTCTAAAGAAAATACTGCAAAAGAAATATTGGAAAACGAAGAAAAAAAAGATCAAATAACCTCATTTAATCTTCAGGATATTTTAGCGAATCAAAAAAATCTCTCCAAGGCCCCTGATATTCAAATCTGGAAATTAACTGATGATATTATAAATGAAGGGATTACAGCAATTGCACCTGCTGTAAAATTAACGAGATTAAATAATAAAACCTGTCCTGAAATTTTGGCTACTGCCGTCTTTAAAAATGATAAATTAATTGGATTTCTTGATGAATCTGAAACAAGAAGCTTACTCTTCTTACGGAATAAAATTAAAGGAGGACTTCTTGATTTAAATCCCGAAAATCAAAATGGGATACCAACAATCACTTTAGAAATCTTCGAAAGCAAAACGAAAATTCAGCCTGTAACTAAAGGTAATGAATTAGAAATGAACGTTAATATTAATACTATTGTCTCTATTGCTGCAACAAAAAGTACTAAAAATTTTGTAACTAATGAAGAAGTTATTAAATTAGAAAAGGATGTTTCTAATTTAATCAAAGCGAATTGCAAAAAATTAATAGAGAAAATGCAATCTGAGTATGGAGCTGACATATTTGGATTTGGTGCTGCAACTCACAGACGTGAACCCGCTTTATGGAAGAAAATAGGTGAAAATTGGGAAAACGTTTTTGAAAATTTAAAAGTTCATATTACAGTAAAAGTGAAAATTAAAAATAGTGCAATGACTGCAAAACCCATAGAAGTAGGAGATTAAAATGTTTATTTTGGTGATAATCACTTATATTCCATTGCTTATTTTAGAACTTATGACTTTATATAAAAAAAAATACTGGCAGGATTTTTGGGTTAATTTATTCTTAGGAAGCGTTTCATTTATTATTGCATTACTGATCTCGCTTCATGTAAAAGTTCCAAGTCCTGCAGAACCCATAAAAAATATCATCCTATCGATGTTTGGAGAATAATGTATTTATGGTCAAAGAAGAAATTACTCAAAAAGAAGCCATATGTCTATTAATTAATTTTATAATGGGAAGTACTCTTATAATGGGAATTGGTACGAATGCTAAGAATGATGCATGGCTTGCTGGCATCTTTGGACTTCTTATGTCAATACCTGTCATCGTGATTTACGCAAGAATTATTCAGCTTTTCCCCGGCAAAAATTTATATGATATTATATATCTTTTATTTGGGAAATATCTTGGAGCCCTCGCACTTATTTTATATGTTTGGTATGCTTTTCATTTAGGAGCACTGGTTGTTCGTAATTTCGGTGAATTCTTAAATTCTGTTACAATGCCTGAAACACCAATGTTTATAACAATGCTTTCTCTTATCTTGATATGTATTTATGGAGTACGCCTTGGTGTAGAAGTCTTATCAAGAACTTCTGCTTATCTTCTTCCTATCATGATATTCATCATAATAGTCGTACAATTATTAGGAATCACTCAAATACGTTTTGAAAATATTCAGCCAGTTCTATATTACGGATTAGTTCCTGTAATAAAAGTAGGATTCAGTGCATTTGCATTTCCGTTTGCTGAAACAGTCATTTTTCTGGGTGTTTTAGGTAATTTACAACCTAAAAAATCTTCTTATAAAGTATATTTCTCAGGTCTTTTAGTCGCAGGAAGTATCATAATCATCTTAGTCCTAAGAAATATTTTTGTATTAGGATGCCAACTTCCCAATTTTTATTTCCCATCACATGTAGCTGTTAGCAGGATACAAATAGGAGATTTCTTACAAAGAATTGAAGTTACCGTTGCTTTCATATTTGTGGTTGGTGTATTTATTAAGACAAGTCTCTGCCTTTTATTTACATGTAAGGGCATTGCCAAACTATTTCACTTAAATGATTATCGATCTATTGTAATGCAAACCGGTCTGCTAATGGTTTGTCTTGCATATATTCTTTATGATGACATCATGGATATGCACTTTTGGGCATTTAATGTCTATAAGTATTATGCATTTCCCTTTCAAGTGATTCTGCCTATGCTTATCTTTATTACTGCAGAATTTAAGATAAAAAAAGAACAGAAGAAAAAAGTTAAATAAAACAATTTATACAACAAAAAAACTTCCGAAAAAATTCGGAAGTTTTTTTGTATAATATAGAAGCGGGTGATGGGAATCGAACCCACGTATCCAGCTTGGAAGGCTGGTGTTCTACCATTGAACTACACCCGCATAACTTCGGCAGCCACCTACTCTCCCGGGCAGTCTCCCACCAAGTACCATCGGC
>JAAYMW010000094.1 GCA_012521175.1 Candidatus Epulonipiscium sp. | reverse complement strand
TCGGCTGGTGAAAATATAGCAAAAGGGCAACAAACTCCGGCCCAAGTCATGAATGCCTGGATGAATTCTCCTGGACATAGGAGTAATATTCTAGGTACTTCATATACTCAAATTGGTGTAGGCTTAGCAACCAGCAAAAACGGAACGAAATATTGGACACAAATGTTCATACGCCCATAAAATAAATGAAACGCCGAAATCTTCGGCGTTTCATTTATTTTTGCTACTCTTCTTCAAATTCCTCATCATCATAATCTTCGTAGTCTTCATCATCCATGAATTCCATTTCGTCAGCAAACTCGTCCATGAATGCCTCAGAAACTCTTTCAAATTCAGCGTCATCATCAATATTTAAGATTTCTAAGCCCTCTTCATCTTCCTTATAGCCATAAAGTAAAACCTGGTCTTCTCCTTCAGGAAGAAGAGCTATATAATCCTTATTATCTACTTCAAAAGTTCCTACTACATTACATTTTAACTCAGTATCATCATCCAGAGTTAAATAAATAACTTCCGCTTCATCGTGATTATGTTCGCATCCACAATCATGATCGTGGTCGTGGTCATGTACGTGATCGTGATTACATCCGCAATCGTGTTCTGACATAGTATCATTCTCCTTTATCTTTTAGTGGGAATTCTCTCCCATCAATATTATATCATGATTTTATAATTTTCAAACCTATTTATTTATTTTTTTATAAAATGTTTAATTATTATTTGTCATTATTATTTATTTTATTCGATATTTGATGTAAACTAATTTGTAATGGTAGTTATAAATAAAAAGAAAGAAGTGATTGATATGTTTTATGCTGATTATCATGTACATTCTTCTTTTTCTTCCGATAGCAATGAAGAAATGGAAAATCAAATAAAAGCTGCCATATCGTTAGGTTTAAAACAGATGGCGTTTACAGATCATATTGATTATGAATATCCAGATATAGCATTTCCATTTATGATTGATTATAATCATTATGTAAAAGTATTTGATACATTAAAAGAAAAATATAAAAATCAAATTGATCTTGTATTAGGTGTTGAAATAGGATTTCAACCTCATGTAGTAAACCAAATTGAAGAAGCTCTTTCCCAATATCCATTTGATTTTGTGATATGTTCTACCCATGTCTGCGATCGATTAGATTTATATAATGGAGATTTTTTTAAGAATAAGGATAAAAAAAATGCATATCTTCGCTATTTTGAATGCGTATTGTATAATGTAAAAAACTTTATTAATTACGATGTATACGGACATATAGATTATATCAATCGATATGGAAATTATAATGATAGGGTATTATCTTATGAAGATTATCAAGATATCATTGATTCTATTCTTAAAACAATTATTGAATCAGGAAAAGGAATTGAAATCAATACTTCAGGATTTAGGTACGGGCTTGGGTATGCCAACCCCAAGCTTGAAATTCTAAAGAGATATAAGGAATTAGGAGGAAACATCATTACAATAGGTTCTGATGCCCATGCTTCAAAAGATATAGCTTCGTATTTTGATGAGGCATATAAACTTTTAGACGCGGCAGGGTTTTCAGAAATCACTTTGTTCAAGAATCGAAAGCCTCATTTTATAAAAATATAATCTGAAGGATTTAACCATAAAGACAAAAGATAAGGATGTTTATTAGCATCTCTATCTTTTATGCAATACATATTCCAGCATTTAGATATTTTACCTGTTTTTAAAAAAGTTTACCGTCTAATTATATCAGAATAACTGAAAAATACAATTACTCTATACAAAAATGGATGCCATTAGGCATCCTTTCAAAATTTTCAACGAATAGGTAAATATTTCGATGCTATCATTTCAGCTGCTTTGATTCCGTCCACTGCAGCAGAAACAATTCCTCCAGCATATCCTACTCCCTCTCCTACGGGATAAACGCCTTTTATATTGCTCTCATACTCTTTATTTCTTTCAATTCGGATAGGGGAAGAGCTTCTGGTTTCTACTCCTGTCATGACTGCATCTCCCATTGAAAATCCTTTTAATTTATTATCCAGCATGGGGAGTGCCTCCTTTAGAGTATCCACTACAAAGTCTGGAAGACATAGTCTTAAATCTGTTAATTTAATTCCTGGGAAATAAGATGGTCTAACAATTCCTAATTTGGTTGATGGTACACCACACATAAAATCTTTTACAAGCTGAGCAGGAGCGCAATAATTTTCTCCTCCTGCTTCAAAGGCCTTTCTTTCCCATTTTCTCTGAAACTCTATCCCCGCAAGAGGATGGTTGTCATTAAAATCATTCGGATGAATTCCTACAAGTAAAGCACTATTTGCATTTTCTTTATCTCTCTTATATTCACTCATTCCATTTGTCACAAGATAGCCCTCTTCTGAAGCCGCACCAACAACCATTCCTCCTGGACACATACAAAAAGTATATGCAGAACGGCCATTTGAACAATGATAAGCAAGTTTGTAATCTGCAGCCCCTAGTCTCGGATGTCCTGCATATTTTCCATACTGCACCTTATCAATCATTTCTTGTGGATGCTCGATACGCACTCCAATAGAAAAAGGTTTCTGATGAATAATAACGCCTTTTTTATATAACATCTCAAAAGTATCTCTTGCACTATGCCCAAGGGCTAAAACAACTACATTGCAAGGAATAAATTTATTATGATTGACAGTTACGCCTACTACTTGTCCGTTTTCTATAATAAGCTCTGTAACTTTACTTTCGAAACGAACTTCTCCGCCTAATTCTATAATCTTTTCTCTGATGTTTTTTACAACCACTTTTAAAATGTCCGTTCCTACATGGGGTTTACTTTTATAAATAATTTCTTGAGGCGCTCCTGCCTCAACGAATTCCTCCAATACCTTTCTGCATCTGGGATCTCTAATTTGAGTCGTTAACTTTCCATCTGAAAATGTACCGGCTCCCCCTTCTCCAAACTGTACATTGGAATCGGGGAGCAGTTTACTTTCCTTCCAAAATGTCTGTACATCTTTCGTTCTGTCGTCCACATTTTTGCCTCTTTCTAAGACAATAGGTGCATAACCCATTTGTGCCAATATGAGGGCAGCAAATAATCCAGAGGGACCACTACCTACGATAACAGGACGATTTTCCAATTTTTGAGATCCTGTATGGACATATTTATATTCTAAATCTGGTGTTATGCTTACTTTTTGTTTGCTCTTCTTTAAAATCTTTTTTTCTTCTCTCATTTTTACATCTACAGTATATACAAAATAAAGTTCTTCTTTTCTTGCATCAATAGACTGTTTATAAATCGAATAGGCGATCAAATCCTTATTTGCTATTTTCAATGTCTTTACAATAGCGTTTTTAATATCGTCCTCTGTATGGTCTATGGGTAATTTTATTTCTGATAGTCGAATCATATTATTTTCCTTTCCTGTTAATCTATCAATATTGGGATGCACTTTCTCCCGCAATATATCCTGAAGACCATGCCCATTGAAGGTTAAAGCCTCCACAATCTCCATCTACATCCATAATTTCTCCTGCAAAATAAAGACCCGGAACTAATTTTGATTCCATTGTATTTGGATCTATATCTCTAACATCAATACCTCCAGCTGTTACTTGAGACTGCATCCAAGATTGTGTTCCTTTAATAGGAATTCGCCAATTTTTCAAAATATTAATGATACTTTTTCGTTCTTTTGTATTAATTTGTGCGCAAGATTTATGTAAATCCTCAATTCCTGCTTCTTTTAAAATAACAGGAATTAAACGTTTATTCATCATTCCTACAAAACTAAATTCAATGGATTTTTCCGGATGGTAGGAAAATCTACTCATAATAATGTTTTCAATTTGTTCCTCTGATAACTCTGGAAATACATCAAGAACGATAAATGGCTTAGATTTTTTTTCTTGAAGTACTTCTCCAGCTTTTCTGCTGAGCTGTAAAATAGGTGGTCCTGAAATACCATATTCGGTAAAAAGAATTTCTCCATACTCTGTTTGCAAGATATGATTTCCTTCAGCAACAGACGCTTTTCCATTGAATTTAACGCCTTTTAGTCTCTTTAAAAACCATGCATCCAAGACCAGCTGTACCAATGCCGGAAAAGGATTAATTAACTTATGTCCAAATGGAATAACCAAGTCATAACCACTTCCGTTTGACCCCAGATTAGATGAAGATTTCCCTCCAGTAGCAAGAATTACTTTATCTCCTGAGATTTTTCTTCCATCCTTTAATAACAAGATGAATTGATTGTTTTTTCTTTGAATTTTTATAACTTCTGCATTACATTCTTCCTGTACATTAAGAAGCTGTATTTCATGGCGAAGAACATCCAAAACGCTAGAAGCTTGTTCGGACATCGGGAAGACTTTTCCTGCATCTTCTATTTTATAGGCAATACCCATTTGTTCAAAAAAATCAAGGGTCTGACGAAGATCAAAACGGTTTAAAACACCCTTAATAAACTGAGGATATGAACTATGAAATCTTTTTATATCCATATTTATATTTGTAAAATTACATCTGCCATTACCAGTTGCTAAGATTTTTTTACCTACTCTGTCCATTCTCTCTAATATGATTACTTTGGCGCCATTTCTACTCGCTGCAACACCAGCCACAAGACCTGCCGCACCTCCGCCAACAACCAATATTTTATGAGGGTTTTTCATATAAAGAACTCCTTTGTATTATAATCATTCTTAATTTTAAAAGATATCCATAACTTTATCAAGAAGGAGAAATCTTCTTCAACAAGCAGTCACTCTATCGTACTTACGAAATAAAAAAGGCTGACAATCAAACCGAATTTTCTTATTTCAAAATAAAAGCATGAGACTCATTTTTCTCATGCTAACTTGTGTAATCTTCCAATATACGTATTAAAGCCTCTTCTCCGTAAACCTTAATACCTTCTTTTAATTTATTTTGCTCTTCTATGGGAAGAGAAGAGATGGGTGTTTCTGTAATTTCTTTTATTTCTAATTCTCCCTCTTCATTATTATAAAAAATAGCAATATATCCGTTATATACGCCAACAACAAAATGATATGGGCTTTTAGATGCTATATTTTTTTTCATAACAACTTTTTGATCAGAAAAATAACTAATCTGCCAATCAGAATATTTTTCCTGAAGCTCATCTCTTGTTAAACCAATTAGAAAATAAGGAGGCTCTATCGTTTCTTCCACAGTTTTTCCATCTTCTTCATAATAATACTGATAGACCATTTGCGTCGAACGTGCAATTTTAGGAGCATTCGCCTGAGAAGTTGGAATCCCTTCAGGTATTTGCCCAATATCTTGATTTTTTTCACCAGTAACATTATTCATATTCTGATTTACGTATTCTTCTACAATCCCTTTTGGATCAGATTTTCTTAAATCTACCGAAGGTCCTAAACTCATGTAAAGTGCATAAAATCCGATTACACTTATTACAAATACTAAAGAAGATAAAGCCCATATTTTTCTTCGAATAAACATACAACCAACTCCAAAACAATGATTTTGTAATATTATTTCCGTTTTTTACAGAAATATACAAATCATTGTCAGTTGGTATGTTTATTCTCTTATAATACCGAAATGTATGAGTTTTGAGGCTATTTTTTCTCCCTTGGGCATCAAAAGAATTTCTTCTTTACTTATTCCTCCTATAGCAAATAAAATACCAACATACACAATGACAGACAATAGGATTGAAGCTAAAGTGGACACAGTATTGTTCGCAGTTCCCCATAAAATAAGTTTATAAAATATAAAAGAGAATATGCCCATCCCTATTCCAGCTCCAAGAGGTTTTATAAAAGTATTGATTATTTGGAGTTTAACTTTTGTAAAGCGAATTGCTGCTTTCGTATCTAAATAGGCTATTACAACATAACAGACAGTAGTACTAATAATAGCCCCCTTAATATTAACTGATGGTATTGCAATTAAGAAAAAATTGAGTACAATCTTTATCAATACCCCTACACCTGCATTAAGAGCTGGTATATTAGGTTTACCCACGCCTTGTAAAATAGCTGTTGCCACTTGAACCACTGATTGAAAAATAACTGCCAGGGCACCTAATCTAAGAAGATCTCCTCCTGCAGGATATCTAGGAAATAACATTTTAAGTATGGGGTCGCCTAGAACGAACAATCCCACGGCAGAAGGTGCCGCCAACATCATGGCAACTCTCATTGCAAGATTGACTTTATTCATGACAACTTTTGTTTCTTTTAATACGACAGATGCTGCAATGCTGGGAACAATAGCAGTAGCCAATGCAGTTGAAATAGAAATGGGTAGATTCGTCAAAGTAACATATTTCCCTGATAACTGTCCATAAAGTTCATTGGCTTCTATTTCTGACATACCAATGGACTGCAAAATGGACATCACCATTTTTACATCGATTAAATTAGTAAAACTAAAAATCGTACTTCCAATAATGATAGGAATGGATGTCATAAGAAGCATTTTTAATATACTTGTAGAAGACTCATCAAAATCGTCTTCTTTTTGTCTGTTAACCCTTTTTAGTATTCTGGGACGAGCGATTAAATAGATAAAAACAAGAAACAGTAATCCCATCAGGGCTCCTATACCGGTACCCATGGTACCTCCGGCAGCGCCGAACTCTACGCCTTGCTTCAACAAAATACCTGCCAAAACAATACTAAATACTGCATTAAATACCTGTTCAATAATTTGAGAAATTGCGGTGGGTACCATCGTATTCATTCCCTGATAATACCCGCGAAAAGCACTCATAATTGCAACAATGAGCAATGTTGGTGCTAAAGCTTTCATACTATACACAATTCGTGTATTATTCATAAATTCTGCAATAAGATTTGCTCCGAACCATAGAATTAAAGAAGCTATCCCACCTGTTACAGATGCCATTAATAAAGAAATTTTAAATACTTTATGGGCACTTTTGTATTGTTTAAGTGCTATCCTTTCAGATACCATTTTAGAAATTGAAGCAGGTAATCCAGACGATGAAATAATAAAAAACAAAAGATAAATATTAAAAGCAATACCATAAAGGCCATTGCCATCATCGCCAATCATATTCGTCAACGGCCAACGATAAATAAGTCCGATGACTCGCACAATCAAACTCGCAACAGCCAAAATAGCAGCCTGTTTAACCAACGCCCCCCCGGCATTCTTTTTTGTCATACGCTACACCTCAACCTATTTACTTTTTACTGTTTCTTTCTTCTTGCTCTTTGGCGTTCTCCACTATTCAAAATTCTTTTTCTAACCCTCAAACTTAAGGGAGTGACCTCCAAAAGCTCATCCTCTTCAATAAATTCAAGACATTCTTCTAAACTCATTATTTTAGGCGGAGATAATCTTAAGGCTTCGTCTGCATTAGAGGAACGCATATTTGTTACATGTTTTTTCTTGCAAACATTCACTTCAATATCTTCACCTTTTGCATTTTGCCCCACAACCATTCCTTCGTATACTTTCGTTCCTGGTTGGATAAATAGAATACCTCTTTCCTGTGCGTTATAAAGGCCGTAGGTCACAGCTTCTCCCGATTCAAAAGCAATGAGAGATCCTTGAGGTCTTCTTTCAATGTCTCCTTTATACAGTGCATATCCGTCAAAGACAGTATTTAAAATCCCGTTGCCTTTCGTATCTGTAAGAAATTCAGAACGATAGCCGATTAATCCTCTGGAAGGAATAGAAAATTCCAAACGGGTATAACCGCCTTTTGAAGATGTCATGTTAATCAGTTCGCCTTTTCTGCTTCCCAATTTTTCAATAACTGCTCCAACAAACTCTTCTGGAACATCAATTGTAGCTTTTTCCATGGGTTCATATCTTTTGCCCTCTACTTCTTTATATAAAACTTCTGGTTTTGAAACCTGAAACTCATATCCTTCTCTTCTCATAGTTTCAATTAATATAGATAAATGCAGTTCTCCCCGTCCGGATACCTTAAAGGCGTCTGTAGAATCGGTTTCCTCTACCCTTAAACTTACATCCGTTTGTAATTCTTTAAATAATCGGTCTCTTAAATTTCTGGAAGTAACAAATTTACCTTCCTGTCCTGCAAATGGGCTGTCATTAACAGAAAAAGTCATTGCCAAAGTCGGTTCGGATATTTTTACAAAGGGAAGGGGCTCTGGATATTGTACATCACAAATCGTATCCCCTATATGAATGCCTTCTATGCCTGAAACAGCAACAATATCTCCCACTGTAGCACTTTCAACAGGTACTCTTTGCAATCCTTCAAACTGATAAATCTTTGTAATTCGTACCTTTTGATTCTTACTTTCGTCCAATGCATTGACTATAACAGCCTCTTGATTGATTCTTATGGTTCCTCTTTCCACTTTTCCAATACCTATTCTTCCAACATAGTCATTATAGTCAATCGTTGAAATAAGGAGTTGCAAAGGATCTTCCTGGCTGCCAACCGGTGCAGGGATATATTTTACAATCGTTTCAAAAAGGGGCTGCATATTATCGCCTTGAACAGAACTGTCTAAGGAAGCAGTGCCATTTTTTGCAGAAGCAAAGACAAACGGACACTCCAGCTGACTTTCGTCTGCCTCCAATTCAATAAATAAATCCAAAACTTCATCAATTACTTCTTCAGGTCTTGCTTCCGGCCTGTCAATTTTATTAATGCATACTATTACTGGTAATTCAAGCTCCAAGGCCCTTTTTAAAACAAATTTAGTTTGGGGCATAGGTCCCTCAAAAGCATCTACCACAAGGATGACCCCATTGACCATTTTAAGAACTCGTTCTACTTCTCCTCCAAAATCTGCATGTCCCGGTGTATCAATAATATTTATTTTAATGTTTTTGTAAAAAACCGCTGTATTTTTAGATAAAATTGTAATTCCTCTTTCTCTTTCTAAGTCATTGGAATCCATTATTCTATCCTGTACTTCTTGATTTGCTCGAAATATTCCACTTTGCTTTAAAAGTTCATCCACCAAAGTGGTTTTACCATGATCTACATGGGCAATGATAGCTATATTTCTAATATTATCTCTTTGTTGACTCACTTTCTTTCCCACTTTCTCTATTGCTAAATTTTGTTATGACCAAAGGATATTGTATCATACAATCGACTCTTGTCGCAATCAAAAGTGAATACTGTTATCGTTTACTATTTTCGTCATTAATCATTGGGACAAGCATTATACCACTTCATTGGTATCCCTACGAATTTTTGCTACTGTATGATGCAATCGTTCAACTTGTAAACAAAAGGTCTCAAGTCTGGCTTCGATAATTTGAGGGAATACGCTGCCGTCAGTTTCTATAGACAAAAAAGGAAGGGCCGGATGCTTTTCCATTACTTTTTCTATTAATTTATGATTAGGCGATATAATTAATTTTTGCTCATTGATTTTCTCGCTAATAATAGCTTCTGCAATTCTACTCGGCATACATCCAAAAGGACCTATGGAAATGACTCCCGAAACTTCATCCACTATTTCAGTTATTGCCGATCCTATCGTTAAAATAGCCTCTCCAGTTAATGTTGGAGAAATCAAATCTTTTACGTTAGATATGATTTTTTCAACATTCACAACGCTATACTCATATAATCCGGATTTAGAAAAGATTTGCTTTATAATTCTTTCATATTGGTTCTTGAAAAATCCTTGAATAGATACAGAAATTCTATCTCTTACAGTAGAATGTAAATTATATCGATACTTTTGTATATAATCACAATAATATAACCATTCTGCTATAGGGGCTGTTTTAACGATTATATTTTTCTTTGCTAATTTTTCTACAAGATTTTTTCTCGAGAAATTATCCTGTCTTACATATATTTCTCCAACTAAAGCAATCTTTACAGCCTCTTCTAAAGACATTTTGGTTTCTATTGATTTTAATTTTTCTGCACAGACTTCTAAAGTATTTTTCAGCTGTTTCCATGAATCCTTTTCTACACTATTGATAATTATTCTACATACTTCTTTAAAGACTTCCATGCCTTTCTTCTTATCCTTTGCTAAAACCAAAACCGCACTTCGTATTTCTTCTAAAACATCTGATATAATGACTGAGTGCCATGCTCTGAGCAAGGAGTCCATTCCTAACCCTGCATAGCCGTTTTCAGAGTTTAAAGAGATAACGGCCACATTTTTCAATTGAAGTCTTAAAATCAGTTTTTTGATTAAAATACTATATTGTCCAAACCGGCAGGGACCAGAAGTCTTAGGCATAAAGTATACTAAAACTTCATCTTTTTCTTCTCTTTCATTTAAATATTTCATTAAACTTCCTATGGTTAACTGCAACGGCAAACATTCCTTACAAGAAGACAACCCTCTTCCTATTTTTAGTTCTTCTTTTCCCGGCTCAGAAAGAGCAGATGCTCTTATTCCTACATGCCTGAAAGTAGCTGCTAAAAGTTCCGAACCAATGCCTCCCATGGAAGGAATAAGGATATGAACCTTGTCATCCTTTAACGCGTATTTATTTCCATTAGAATCAATAACCCATACTGCTCCGTTTCTTTTCTCTAAAACAGCAGGGCTAAACTCCTTTTTCATTTCTTCTAAATTTTGTTTTTCCAACTGCCTATAACTTTTTACCACATCTATGAAGGCTTCTATTCTTGTATCGATTCCCGCATCGGCTGTATGGCTGTCCAGTTCTAAAGTAAGAGAAGGCTTTTTTCCCATAATGTTTCTAAAATAACCGGTTAAAAAAGAATCCGGCCCACAGCTGAAGTTGGTAATATATATCCCAAATAATTGAGGCTGCTTGTGTACTTTACGTGCTCCTTTTAAAATCAGCTGTCCCATCGCCCAATACATATTTTCTTCACTTTCTTCATCATCTAAAGGAAGAAAATCATATGGGATAATAGAATAATTTCTTGTAGCGAATTTATGAGGGATCCCCATATTCGTCCACTGAGTAAAAGCATTATAGGGGCGTCCAAAAAGTACAAAGCCTATACGATTATTATCTTCTTCAATCTGCTCTAAAAATTTCTTTCCTAATTCTTTACATTCATGATAAAAATCTTTTTGCATCTGCATTCCAAGTTCAAATGCTGTTTTTGCACAGTCGATATCTACATTAAGTTGTTTACTCATTTTTATAAATGTGTTTCTTATATATGTATCACCTTTAGCAAAATCTAAAACTGGACTTAAAACAGTTTTATTGTTTAATTCATTGAAGGTGGATTTGATATAATAAGGTTCTCCTTGTACAAAAGGGCAAGTAACACTGGCAGATATTCCGTTTTTAACTTCTACAGATTTTACATGGGGTAAGAAGTAAATATCCGGATTCTTTTTTATTAAATTTCCTATGGCTCCATGGGATACCTCAACAGGATAACAAAAAGATGCCCCCTTTCTCTCTATGCCTTCTTTATCAATTTCATCGCTTAATACCACATCAAATCCAAGTCCATAAAAAAACTGATAATAAAGAGGGAAAAAGGTATTGCATAAAAGTGATCTGGGAATTCCTACGGTTTTATTGTGATAGGGTGCAATTCTTCTACCTCTTTCCACACTATACTTTTCAAATATCAATTTTTCCCTTAAATGTACCAAATCCAGTTGACTAATATCATGATCATTTTGATCATAGCGCATATTATAATATTTATTGCAAGCTCCACCAAAAGGATAGACCTTATTTTGAATTTGTATTCTCTGAATACTGCATTTCCTGTCGCACTTTTCTTTTCCGCCAGCACATACAAAGGGTTCCTTATATACAACTTCTCTCTTTGATAATTCGTCTAAATCAAAATGCATCGGCTCTAAAAGATTCAAACGTAATTTTTCTTTTACATTAAGTGCTACTCCAAACGCACCTATTAATCCTGGGTGTGGAGGAACAATAATCGTTTTGCCAGTTAAAGCTGCCATTGCTATTGGAACTGCTTTATTGTAACAAACTCCTCCCTGCATAAAAATCTTATTCCCAACCGTTCTATTTCCTTTTACACGGTTGATGTAATTCATACATACAGAATAGACTAGTCCAGCTGCGATATCTTTTACATCAATGCCTTCCTGTATTGCACTTTTTACATCGCTGCTTATAAATGCAGCGCATTGATCATTGAAATTAGGCGGATTCTCACTTTTAAGAGCAATTTCTCCAATTTCAGTTGTATCAATGTATAAGGACTCCTTTGCAGCTTCTTCAAGAAAAGAACCTGTTCCGGCTGAACATGCTTCGTTCATTGCATAATCAGAAGGAACTCCATTTGTGATATAAGTATACTTTGCGTCTTGCCCTCCTATTTCAAAGATTGTATCAACTTCCGGGTCAAAATAAACAGCTCCATTGGCGTGGGCAATGATTTCATTAACAACAGCAGGAGTAAGGGCATGAAGTGCAGCAATCTGCCGACCGGAACCTGTTACTCCCAAACCGATAATTTCAATATCACAGGATATTTGTTTGCTAAGATTTTCATAACATTGCCTTGAAGCTTTGACTGGATCACCATTTGTGCGAAGATAGCAAGAAGCAAGTATCGCATTGTCTTCTTCACGCATTATTACTGCTTTAGTAGTAGTAGAACCTACATCCAGCCCTACAATACATTTATCATTAGGTTTTGCCTCTTCAACAGGCATATTTTTAAATATGACTTTTCCCTCATACTTTTTTAATTGAGGCAGAAATGAAAAGGAACTCTGATTGCGGCGCAACCAATTATGTTCCATATCGATTGGTTTTGTATCGTACTCCAATCCCCATAAAGCCGCTCCAAAAGCTTCAAAAATTCTGGCATAATCAGGTACAATCAAGTGTGGTATCTTCTCTTTTAAGTAATGAATCATCGTAATATTTTGAGCGGTACCTCCAATAAGCAGAACTTTATTATAAGAAGTTCTTTTAAGGAGCTCAATAATCTTGTCCGCCATCATTTTAGACAATCCAGCAACTACTTTTGACTTTTCAATCCCCTTATTTAAGGCATGGGTACAGTCACTTTTACAGAAAACCGAACATCTTCCTGCAACGGTATAGGGTTCATTTAAATTGGCTTGCAGTACCGTATCCTCTACATTAATGTCCATTCTTTTTAACTGTTGCAAAAAAAATTCTCCAGTTCCTGAAGCGCATTTATTCCCTGTATG
>JAAYMW010000008.1 GCA_012521175.1 Candidatus Epulonipiscium sp. | reverse complement strand
TCGATGATGTTTCTGTTGAATCAAGTTGATTATCAGCAAATCAGTCAGCTTCGCCGTGGATTGGAACTACAGGCATTAACCCTTGCAATAGATAATATATCGGATGATGAAATTATAGAGTTTCAGAAAATTGTTTCACAATTGGAACATGAAACAGAAGAGAATAATGTGATCCTGGATAAGAAACTTCATTATAATATTGCCCTTGCCTCTAGAAATATCTTGATTATGGATATTTTGCAGGCCCTTTCTGAGTTAATAGATCAATTCATTGTAGATTTAAGAAGAGAAATATTAAGCTCGGAGGATAGCAGGACGATTCTTTATGAATCTCATAATGAGATGATGAAAAGTTTAGTTTTAAGAGATAAGCATTTGGCTTATCAAGCAATTAACAAACATTTTGACATAATAGATAAAAAATTAAAAGAAAAAGAAGAAATAATAACCAAATTGCATATAAACAACTCATAAAGCACAAATCATTTGTGAAAAATGTAACATTTATTGACTACCAACCAGAATAAAAGAATAATAAAATTACAAAAAATGGTCCTACCAATCTTGGAGTTAAAGGGCCATATTTTTTTAAACAGAAAATTGGTAGGACCAATTTTTAAAATCCTGTGATGTTTAATGGGTAAACGGATGCTAATTAAAAAGGGGGGGAGAAAAATGAATATGACTTTAACGTTTGTACTGGCTTTGTTACCGATTATTTGGCTGATTATCGCATTAACCATCTTGAAGATACCTGGATTTAAAGCATGTGCCATAGGCATGGGGATTGCATACATCCTTGCTGTTTTTGTATGGAAAATGCCTTTGTTTGACAGCATTACGGCGGTAGTTGAAGGAGCTGCTCCATATACTTTCTCATGGCTGACAACTCCTGGATTGTGGATTATTTTGTCGGCAATTATAGGAGGTAAAATTCAGGGGGCAACTTTTTTAAAAATATTTAGTATTTTTAAAAATACAGTTTTTCAATTGTCAAAAACCATTATAACCATCATATCGATTATGGCGAGTGCTAAGCTTATGGGCTATAGCGGCATGATATCTTCTATAGCAATGATGTTTGTTTCACTTACTGGTTCTTTTTATCCTTTATTTGCCCCACTTCTTGGTGCTATTGGAACTTTTGTAACAGGCAGCGGTACCTCTGCCAGTGTTTTATTTGGCGGTCTACAGCTTGAAACCTCTGTAGCACTTAATTTGAATCAGTCATGGATTGCTGCCTCCAATACGGCAGGAGCAATTACCGCAAAGATGATTTCTCCGCAAAGTATAGCAGTAGCAGTGGCAGCAGTGAATTTGCAAGGGAAAGAAAGTGTACTTTTAAAAGGTGCTATAAAATATTTCATTCTTTTCCTTATAATCGTAGGGATATTCACTTATACGGGAATCCAGATTTTGTTTTAATAAAATTTTGTAAAGAGGAAAGGTGATTAGAATGAAAATTTTGGTGTGTATTAAACAAGTTCCCGGGACGAATAAGGTCGAAGTCGATCCGGTTACAGGGGTACTTAAAAGAAATGGTGTGGAATCGAAGATGAATCCCTATGACTTATATGCAATTGAAACGGCCCTTAGAATTAAAGAAAAAATGGGAGGAAGTATTACTGCAGTGACTATGGGCCCTCCACAATCTGCAGCAGTTATTAGAGAAGCTTTTTCCATGGGTGTGGATTACGGGGCTTTGATTTCTGATAGAAAATTTGGTGGAGCAGATGTTTTAGCAACCAGCTACACGATTTCACAAGGAATTAAATTATTAGGAGAATTTGATTTGATTCTTTGTGGAAAACAAACAACTGATGGAGATACCGCTCAGGTAGGTCCGGAAATATCGGAGTATCTAAATATTCCATGTGTTTCTAATGTATCTACAATTGTAGAAGTCCAAAAGGATTCGATGACTGTAGAAATGGATATGACAACAGATGTAGAGGTTGTGAAAATAAAATTCCCATGTTTATTATCTGTAGATAAGGATATATTTATGCCAAGACTTCCCTCTTATATAAAGAAACAGGCTACAAAAGAGAGAGAAATTAAAGTCATTACTCTGAATGATTTGGAAGACAAGGATGAAAAACACTATGGTCTGAATGGTTCTCCTACTCAAGTAGAACGCATTTTTCCACCAGATACAAATACACATCAGGAAATCTGGAGTGGAACTTCTATGGAACTTGCTAATCAATTGTATAAGAAATTAAGAGAATTAAAATTTGTTTAGGAGGGAAAATATATGGCTAAATTAGTCGTCAATCAAAGTAAAGTAAAGAATATAGATGAACTCATTAGCATCTGTCCATTTGGTGCCTTGGAAAATAATAATGGAGAGCTTCAAATCAATGGCGCCTGTAAGATGTGTAAATTATGCGTTAAAAAAGGACCTAAAGGTGCTATTGAATATGTGGAAGAAGAACAAGCAAGTATAGATAAAACTCTATGGAAAGGTATTGCAGTTTATGTAGATCATATCGACGGAGTGATCCATCCTGTTACTTATGAATTGATTGGAAAAGCAAGAGAACTGGCAGAAAAAATCAATCATCCTGTATATGCGGTTATGATGGGACATGATATTTCTAATCAATGTCTTGAACTCCTGCATTACAATGTGGATAAAGTATTTGTATATGATTATGAGGCGTTAGAACGTTTTAAAATGGAACCTTATACAGCAGTCTTTGAAGACTTTGTGAACAAAGTCAAACCTACCGTCATTTTAGTAGGTGCAACCACCATAGGACGTCAGTTGGCACCTAGATTGGCAGCAAGATTAAGAACTGGACTTACAGCAGATTGTACCATATTAGATATTAAAGAGAATACAGATTTGGTTCAAATTCGTCCTGCTTTTGGTGGAAATATTATGGCTCAAATTATAACACCTAATCATAGACCCCAGATGGCAACCGTTCGCTATAAGGTGATGAATGCACCTGAGAGAAATCCATACGCAAATGGTGAGATTATACAATGTAATATTGCTCCTGAAAAATTAGAGAGCAGAGTAGACGTTCTTGATATTATTCCTAAAGAAAAAGAACAGTTTATTGAAGCAGCAGATGTCTTGATTGTAGCCGGGAGAGGTATTAAAAAATCAGAAGACTTAGGGATGTTGCAGGAATTAGCGGATTTATTGGGAGGACAGTTGGCTTGTACGAGACCAATAGCAGAAGCTGGATGGATGGAAGCAAAACGACAGGTTGGGTTAAGTGGAAGAACAGTCAGACCAAAACTCATTATTACCTGCGGTGTATCTGGAGCGGTTCAATTTACAGCAGGGATGAACAATTCAGAGCAAATCATTGCAATCAACAAGGATGCAAATGCGCCAATTTTTAAAACAGCACATTATGGATTGATAGGGGATTTATATGAAATTATTCCAGACTTAATCAATCAAATTAAAGCAGGTAAGGAGGTAGTAATACAATGAGTTATAAAAGATTGGACAAAGAAGATATAAACGATATAAAATCTATTATTAATGATCCGGAAAGAGTACTTTATGGAAGTGAGATTAGTGAAGATTACAGTCATGATGAATTAGGAGACATAGAAAGCTATCCTGATGTCGTTGTAAAAGTTGCTTCCACAGAGGAAGTTTCTAAAATCATGAAATATGCTTATGACAATAATATTCCGGTAACGCCTCGTGGTTCAGGAACCGGCCTTGTAGGCTCTTCCGTGCCTATAGAACATGGGATTATGATGGATATGACTTTGATGAATCGTATTCTTGAATTAGATGAATCCAACTTAATAGTTACTGTTGAACCGGGAGTTTTACTCATGGAACTTGCAGCTTATGTAGAAGAAAGAGATTTGTTTTATCCACCGGATCCGGGAGAAAAATCCGCTACAATTGGTGGAAATATAAGTACCAATGCAGGGGGAATGAGAGCTGTAAAATATGGTGTTACCAGGGATTACGTTCGTGGACTGGAGGTTGTCCTTCCTGATGGCAGAGTAGTAGAATTTGGCGGAAAGGTCGTAAAAAACAGTTCAGGCTATGCAATGAAAGATTTAATGGTTGGTTCTGAAGGAACCCTTGGAATTATTACAAAAGCTATCTTAAAACTCCTTCCTTTACCCAAAAAAGCAATTAGCTTATTGATTCCTTTCCCAAGTTTAGAAAAGGCTATTGGAACTGTACCGCTTATTATAAAATCTAAATCTATACCGACAGCCATAGAATTTATGCAAAGAGAAGTTATAATGGATGCTGAAAAATATTTAGGGAAAAAGTTTCCGGATAATAGTGCGGATGCTTACTTGTTATTAAAATTTGACGGAAATTCCACAGAAGAAATAGAAAGTGCTTATGATAGTGTAGCGAAGATTTGTTTGGAGCAAGGAGCTATTGATATCCTAATTTCAGACACCACTGAAAGAGAAGAATCCATTTGGAAAGCAAGAGGTGCTTTTCTGGAGGCAATTAAAGGTTCTACAACTTATATGGATGAAGTAGATGTGGTGGTTCCACGAAGTTCAGTAAATGAAATGGTAGAATACATTCACAATTTGTATAAAGAAATCAATATTAGAATTAAAAGTTTTGGCCATGCGGGAGATGGAAACTTACATGCATATATCTTAAAAGATGATTTGAGTGATGAAGAGTGGGAAAGAAGAATGAAGGCTGCCATGGACAAAATTTATGCGAAAGCCAGGGAACTCAACGGCCAAGTATCTGGTGAACATGGCATAGGTTATGCGAAAAAACCATATTTCATGGAAGCCATGGATCCGGCAGTGGTAGAAATCATGAAAGGAATAAAAAGAGTATTTGATCCTAAAAATATTTTAAATCCGCATAAGATATGGCAGTAATCAAATAGAAGCCAAGAAAAGGTTTCGTACGCGAAAAAATGGGACTTTCTAATTTAGAAAGTCCCGTTTGTATTAGGATTGATTTCGTATTAAGTAGTCAAAAGCTCCAAGAGCCGCTGTGGCACCTGAACCCATTGCAATTATAATTTGTTTATAGGGGGTATTTGTACAATCACCTGCGGCAAAAACTCCGGGGATGTTTGTAGCACCGTGGCTATCAACGATGATTTCACCAAAATGATTACACTCAACGCTATCTCTAAGCCAATCTGTATTTGGCACAAGACCTATTTGAACAAAAACACCTTGCAGGTCAATATGTTTTTCAATACCTGTATCTCGTTCAATATAAGTAATACCATCTACTTTAGTGGTACCGGTAATTTCTTTAGTTTGAACGTTTGTTAAAACAGTTACATTAGGAAGGTTTAAGAGGGATTCTTGTAAAACAGCATCAGCTTTTAGGGTTGGCATAAATTCAAGAACAGTTACATGGTTTACAATACCTGCAAGGTCAATGGCTGCCTCAATACCGGAATTTCCTCCGCCAATCACTGCAACGTTTTTATTTTTATATAGGGGGCCGTCGCAGTGAGGGCAGTAGGCTACACCTTTGTTCTTGAACTCTACTTCGCCCGGTACTCCGACATTTCTCCAACGGGCACCAGTAGAAAGAATTACAGTTTTGCTTTTTAATACAGCTCCATTTTCAAGTTCAATTTCTAAGAACTCTTTCTTCTTTAAAGAAACAGCTCTTTGTCCGCTTATAATATCAACATCATAATTTTTTACATGCTCTTCAAGGTTTGCGGCCAACTTGGGTCCTTCTGTGTATTTTACACTTATAAAGTTTTCAATACCCATTGTATCATGTACCTGACCACCGAATCGCTCGGCAACAATGCCTACACGAATACCTTTACGGGCGCCATAAATGGCTGCACTTGCTCCGGCTGGACCTCCTCCGATAATAAGCATGTCGAAGGGATCCTTGTTATTTAGTTCTGAAACATTTACTGCGGCACCCATTTTAGAAAGAATGGATTCCAGGGACATTCGGCCGCCGCCAAAGAATTCTCCATTTAAATATACCGAGGGAACTGCCATGATATCTTTAGTTTCAACTTCTTCCTTGAAAACAGCGCCGTCAATCATGGTATGGGTAATATTAGGATTTAAAATACTCATTAAATTAAGGGATTGAACAACATCGGGGCAATTATGGCAGCTTAAGCTGACATAGGTTTCAAAATGGTATTCACCTTTAAGATTCTTAATTTGATTGATTATTTTTTCCTCAACCTTTGGAGGTCTTCCACTTACCTGCAACAATGCCAAGACTAAGGAAGTAAATTCATGGCCTAAAGGTATTCCTGCAAAGGTGACACCTGTATCTTCTCCTATGCGGTTTACGCTAAAGCTAGGAGTTCGTGGTAATTTTGCTTCTTCAACTTTAATCTTGGAAGAGATATTGGATAACTCATTTACAAGAGATACCATGTCTTTTGATACTTCATCGGGACCTGCACTGATTTTAATCAGTATATCATTCTCCATCAACTGAAGATACTGTGTTAATTGTTCTCTTATGTCAGCATCTAAGATCATATTTTGCCTCTTAAATTTTTCCTACTAAATCAAGGCTTGGTTTAAGAGTTGCAGATCCTTCTTTCCACTTTGCAGGGCAAACTTCGTCAGGGTTATTTCTTACATATTGTGCAGCTTTGATTTTGTTAATAAGTACATTTGCATCACGGCCAATGTTACCAGCATTTATTTCAACAGCTTGAATAACACCGTCTGGATCTATAATGAACGTTCCACGATCAGCAACGCCTTCTTCTTCAATGAGAACGTCAAAATTTCTGGATAGAGTATGAGAAGGATCACCAATCATAACATAAGTAATTTTGCCAATTGTTTCTGAACTGTCGTGCCATGCTTTATGAGTATAATGCGTATCTGTTGACACAGCATAAACTTCAACACCTAAGGATTTTAAAGTTTCATAATTATTTTGCAGGTCTTCTAATTCTGTAGGGCATACGAAAGTAAAGTCAGCAGGATAGAAGAATACGACACTCCATTTTCCTTTAAAATCTGCTTCTGTTACTTCGATGAATTTTCCATTATGAAATGCTTGTGCTTTAAATGGTTTTACTTCAGTTCCGATTAATGACATAATACATTACCTCCTAAAAATTTATATTATTATAAATAAAAT
>JAAYMW010000093.1 GCA_012521175.1 Candidatus Epulonipiscium sp. | reverse complement strand
ATTCTCCTACGTTGGTTAAATACTTTTCTGATATTAAATGGATTAGCCTTTTTATTGCTATTGTTTCAGCCATCAACGTCAAGACAAGCATAAAAGCAGAAACAACATCCTTTTCTTCATTTGAAACATTATCTTTTTGTAATAGTCTATTCACTTCATCAAGCGTTTTAGGAAGATAACTTTCCCAATTTGTCAAAGCATTTTTATGCAATAAAATATAATCTTCATATAAATCAGATACTTTAATGATATCATCATCAAAGGTTTCAGGATTTTTTAATATAGGAGTAAGCACCAGCTTTATTTCATCCAAAGAATATATAGCTTTCAAATTATCAATTAATGAAAGGAGAATCAAATGATTTTTTGTATAATATCTTCGATCAAGGGGAGGAGGAAGTACTCCTACTCTTACATAATTCTGAATCATTGTTTTTGTAAAATTCTTACCTTGTTTATTAAAAAAACGAACTACCTGTGAAATTGTCATTTCATCATTAAATGTGTTAAGTTGTATAAACTGGCATTCCTCAGACACTGCTTTAGCTAAATCCAGTAATTTCTGCGCAGTAAAATTTATTTTTTCACTCATTTTAATCTCCCTTCCCCTAAATTGCCGAAATCTTTGATTCTCAAGTCTGTGTACATTATCTACATTGGGTAGAGTCTTACTCTATTATGATTTTAACATATTTATCATTTTTGTCAATCTAAATTCATTTTTAAAATTGAAGTTGTTCAATCCCAAAATGCTTATACCCTAAAGGAGTAACAACTCTGCCCCTGGGCGTTCTATTAATAAATCCCAGTTGAATTAAGAACGGCTCATAAACATCTTCAATGGTATCGTTTTCTTCTCCAATGGCAGCTGCCAGAGTATCTATTCCTACGGGTCCTCCTCCAAACTTTTCAATCATTGCAAGAAGCATTTTCCTGTCAATTCTATCCAATCCCATTTTATCTATCTCTAACGATTCTAATGCAGCTGAAGCCACCTTTTCATCGATGAAACCTTCATATTTTACTTCTGCGAAATCTCTTACTCTTTTTAAAAGTCTATTGGCTATTCTTGGAGTTCCCCTTGATCTTCTGGCAATTTCTTCTGCCCCTGCAGTATTTATTTTTATTCCTAAAACTTGAGCTGAGCGCGTTACAATTTTAGTAAGCTCATCCGTTTTATAATATTCCAAACGTTGAATGACACCAAATCTATCTCTTAAAGGCGCTGTTAAGAGTCCTGCTCTGGTTGTTGCTCCAATGAGCGTAAACTTTGGAAGATCTAGGCGTATGGATCTGGCACCGGGCCCTTTTCCAATGACGATATCAATCGTAAAATCTTCCATAGCAGGATACAATATTTCTTCTACATGACGATTCAAACGATGCACTTCATCTATAAATAAAAGATCGCCCTCATTTAAATTGTTAAGTATTGCTGCCATATCCCCAGGTTTTTCAATAGCAGGTCCTGAAGTTACTTTTATATTAACCTGCATTTCATTGGCAATGATATTGGCCAAGGTCGTTTTCCCTAATCCTGGTGGACCATACAACAGAACATGATCTAAAGCTTCTTTTCTGTTTTTTGCTGCTTGAATAAACACTTTTAAGTTTTCTTTAGCCTTTTTTTGTCCAATATAATCTTCTAATGTTTTAGGCCGTATACTTGCTTCTATTTCTAAATCTTCATTCCTTAATTCAGCAGTTATAATACGTTCTTTCATTAATTTCACCCATCCCATCTAAAATAATGCCAACTTTTTAAGGGCAGCTTTAATAATCTCTTCAACAGTCATATCTTCTTCAAAAACATCTTGAACTGCTTTTGCTGCATCTACCCTGCTGTATCCCAAAGCCCCCAATGCAACGATAGCTTCTTCAACAATACCATTTTGTTGAAATTCTAAAACGGGTTCTCCACCTATTCCTATCGCTTCCAACGTGTTCATTTTATCCTTTAATTCCAATATTATTCTTTGAGCAGTCTTCTTCCCAATTCCCGGAGCACTGCTTAAAGTTTTTATGTCTTCTGTAATCACAGCCATGCATAAATCAGCAGGGGATAGGGTGGATAGAATTCCCAGAGCGCCTTTAGGCCCTATACCACTTACTGATATCAATCTTTCAAACATATTCAATTCATCTTGAGACATAAACCCGTATAAAGCCATTTCATCTTCTTTAACATGAAGATGAGTAAAAACTTTAACTTCCTTTCCAATGGAAGGAAGTTTACTCATAGTAGATGAAGGTATACTGATTTTATATCCTACACCATTCACATCTACTATAAGCCACTCTTCTGTCATAAACTCCAAAATCCCCTTAACAAACGCAATCAAGTTTTTCATCCTTTCTGGACAATTCTTCTGCGAAAGCTTCTTTTTAATTTTAGAAGAACATTCGTTCTTTATTCATTCATTATACTGTAACCATAAAAAAATAACAAGGTTCACAATTGTAAGCAGAGTTCACGCCTTGATTACGGACTACTTAAAGTTTTCTTTAAAATGCCTATTGAAAACATACAAAAACCGCTGATATAAAAAATATAATCAGCGGTTGTATAACTTTTTTACTGACGAATCTGCCCGTTTCCGTAAATAATATATTTCGTTGTAGTTAACTCCTTTAAACCCATGGGTCCTCTTGCATGAAGTTTTTGTGTACTGATTCCAATTTCAGCTCCAAAGCCGAATTCAAATCCATCTGTAAAACGAGTTGAGGCATTCACATACACTGCCGCAGCATCAATTTCCTCTAAAAATCGTTGAGCATTTGAATAATCTTCCGTAATGATAGCTTCTGAATGTTTTGTGCCATACTTATTGATATGCTCAATGGCTTCATCGATGGAATCTACCACTTTAACAGCTATAATGTAATCCAGGTATTCTCTTCCCCAATCTTCTTCTGTTGCATGATTAACATCTGGAAGAATCTCTTTTACTTTTTCGTCTCCTCTAATTTCTACATTATATTTTTTAAGTTCATCATACACCTTCGGCAAAAAGATTCCTGCAATATCTTTATGAACCAGTAAACTTTCTGCAGCATTGCAAACTCCCGGTCTCTGCACTTTTGCATTAACCGTAATGGATACTGCATTGTCTAGCTTCGCTTTATCATCAACATAGATATGGCAGTTTCCGACTCCAGTTTCGATAACCGGTACGGTACTGTTTTGAATAACAGTTTGGATTAGTCCTGCACCGCCTCTGGGAATTAATACATCTAAATACTCATTTAATCTCATCATTTCTTTAGCAGTTTCTCTACTGGTGTCTTCAACCAGCTGAACAGATTCTTTAGGGAGGCCGACTTCTTCTAAAGCATTTTGCAGTATTTTAACAATTTGTATATTAGAATGTATTGCTTCTTTTCCACCTCTTAAAATAACTGCATTGCCTGTTTTTAAACATAAACCGAAAGCGTCTGCTGTTACATTCGGTCTAGCCTCATAAATAATACCTATTACACCCATAGGCACTCTCTTTTGTCCAATCACTAAGCCATTAGGCCGTTTTTTCATAGATAATACCTCTCCTACCGGATCTTCCAGCATAGAAATTTCTCTAAGTCCTTCTGCCATGGCTTCAATTCTTTTCTCATTTAAAGTAAGTCTATCGATCAAAGAACCCTTAATACCATTTTCTTTTGCAAACTGTAAATCTATTTCATTGGCTTTTATGATTTCTTCTTTATATTGTAATAAAAAGTCAGCAGCTTTAATAAGTCCCTTATTTTTTTCTTCTGAAGACTTTTTAGCAAGGATTACGGAGGCATTTTTGGCTAACGCTCCCTTTTGTTGCAACTCTCCCATTTCATCACCTCATTGTTTGTAATGTTTCGATTATTTTATCATGACGATATTTTTAATGCAACTTTATTTTATCCATTGTTTATCTGTAACTATGGCATCCAAAGGAACATCATAAGGATCTGAAGGAATACAATCTATGAGCTGAAAATCGTATCCTACGCCTATAATCTTTAATGCCCCTTTAATAGTAGCAAGATATCGGTCATAATAACCTCCTCCATAGCCAATTCTGTTCTTATTTTTATCAAATATTAATCCCGGAACAAGAAGAAGCGTATCCTGGTTACTCTCTAAAAGCTGTATACATTCTTCTCTAGGCTCAAGAACATTAAAATGTCCTGGTACTAATTCATCTAACGATTCTATTTTAGAAAAAATCATTTCTTTTTTTTTCGGATAAACTTTAGGTACCCCAATAATTTTCCCGTTCATTAAGCCCTGATTAATAATTTTCTTAGTATCTACTTCATTTCCCATACTTACATATGTAAAAATAGATTTACATTGATGGTATAAAGTTGAATGAACAAGTTTTTCATAAATCAATTGATTTTTATGCTGTAGATCCTCTTCTGTCATATGGTCTCTCATATCCATAAATAATTTTCTAAGCTTTTGTTTTTCAGTCATCGTGAACATCTCCCCATTTATTGTAAAAGCTTTATCCCAATTCGTTTTATCTATATTGCGCTAATAATAGATTATTTATCCATGACAATCCGCACATTATCACAATAGAAATAATAAATGATATAAAATAGAGAATGTTTTTATGAACCGATAAAAATATATTTTTTATTAAAATAAAAATCATCTGTACATAAACATAAATGAGAGTTCCTACTGTGATTCCTGAGATGATCCTCCATATAAGAATAGATTGTACTGAAAGTATTCCTGTAAAAGGAATCAAAATACAAAACATAAAGATAAATTCCTTATAATTCTTAATAATAATTAAAGAATTTTCTTTCTTAATCTGATAGTTTTTAAGCAAAATAATAAAGACAGGCCAACAGATTCCAAATAAAAATCCCGTAAAAAACCTGATTAAATTATTCGTTTCCCTTAATCCAATATAAGATGTTGCTCCATCTAACATAATAGGAATCCAGCAAACAATAATACTCAATAGAATTTTAAAAGAAGGGGGTTTATTTCCCCTCCATCGTTTTCTAAAAAATAAATGAGTTAATTTCATAATTTCTAACCCTTGAAATCAAAGGATT
>JAAYMW010000007.1 GCA_012521175.1 Candidatus Epulonipiscium sp. | reverse complement strand
TGGTGCTATCCTCTTTATTATACAGACGAGGCTTAACCATCTCAATATACCAATCGCAGAATTCTTCCCAGAAGAAATCATACAATTTAGAAACAGCTATTCCCAGTTCATATTTATCCATGTTTTCAGTAACTTCTTTTGCCAAGGTATTTACTTTAGAAAGGATCCATTTGTCTGCTGCAGTTAAGTCTTCAAGTTTAACTTGAACTTCTTCTTCACCTTCTAAATTCATCAAAATGAACCTTGTAGCATTCCAAATCTTGTTTCCAAAGTTTCTACTTGCTTCAACTCTTTCGTAGTAAAAACGCATATCGTTTCCGGGAGCATTTCCGGTTACCAGAGTTAAACGAAGAGCATCTGCACCATATTTCTCTATGATTTCCAAAGGATCTACACCATTACCTAAGGACTTACTCATCTTTCTTCCCTGAGAATCTCTTACAAGTCCATGGATAAGAACGTCTTTAAATGGTACTTCTCCCATTTGTTCTAATCCTGAGAATACCATCCTTACAACCCAGAAGAAAATAATATCGTATCCTGTAACTAAAACGTTGGTTGGATAGAAATAATCCAGTTCTTCTGTTTTATCCGGCCATCCAAGTGTTGAGAAAGGCCAAAGGGCAGAACTAAACCATGTATCTAAGGTGTCTTCATCTTGTTTGAAGGAAGTGTGCCCACATTTAGAACAAGCTTTAGGCATTTCCCTTGCTACTTCTATATGTCCGCATTGATCACAGTAGTATGCAGGAATTCTATGTCCCCACCATAACTGTCTTGAAATACACCAGTCTCTAATGTTTTCCAGCCAGTGAAGGTATACTTTCCCAAAGCGTTCTGGTACAAATCTTAATTTTCCATTTTTCAACACTTCGATTGCAGGTTTTGCCAATTCATCCATTTTAACAAACCACTGCATTTTAATCATAGGTTCGATGACTGTATTACAGCGATCATGAAGACCTACATTATGCACATGATCTTCAATTTTCACTAAGTAACCTTGTTCTTCCAGATCTTTCACGATTAATTTACGTGCTTCATAACGGTCCAATCCTGCATATTTCCCAGCAGTTTCGTTTAAAGTACCATCATCGTTTAAAATATTAATCTGAGGAAGATTATGTCTTAAACCTACTTCAAAGTCATTTGGGTCATGGGCAGGAGTAATCTTTACAACTCCTGTTCCAAACTCTTTATCTACATACTCATCAGCTATAATAGGTATTTCTCTGTTTACAAGAGGAAGAATTACCGTTTTACCAATAAAGTCTTTGTATCTTTCATCTTCAGGATGAACGGCTACAGCAGTATCTCCTAACATGGTTTCAGGACGGGTTGTTGCAATTTGAATATATCCTTCGCCATCCTTTAAAGGATATCGGATATGCCAGAAATGTCCTCCCTTTTCCACATGCTCTACTTCTGCATCGGAAATCGTTGTCTGACATTCAGGACACCAGTTAATGATTTTAGCACCCCTATAAATCCATCCTTTTTCATACAGACGAATAAATACTTCTAATACGGCTCTGGATAATCCCTCATCCATGGTAAAGCGTTCTCTGTCCCAGTCACAGGAACTTCCTAATTTCTGAAGCTGTTTTAATATGGTTCCGCCATATTCTTCTTTCCATTCCCATGCTCTTTTTAAGAATCCTTCCCTGCCTAAATCTTGTTTGGTTAAACCTTCCTCTGCCATCTTTTGAACGATTTTTACCTCTGTTGCAATACTCGCATGGTCTGTTCCAGGCATCCAAAGGGTATTATACCCCTGCATTCTCTTCCATCGGATTAAAATATCCTGAAGGGTATTGTCCAGGGCATGACCCATATGAAGCTGCCCTGTAATATTGGGTGGTGGAATAACAATCGTAAAAGGTTCTCTGGAGCGATCTACTTCCGCATGAAAATATTTTTTCTCCATCCATTTTTGATACAATCTATCTTCGACTACTGAAGGATCGTATACTTTCTCTAAATTTTTTCCCATAATTAACCTCCTATAAAAATATAAATAAAACTCCAATGACTACAATAAAGAATCCCACAATTTTTACATTTACGGTTCCCTTTTCAATAAGATCAAGAAACTCTTTGTCATCCTCATCATTATTTAGAGGCTGCCATCTCCCTAAAACAATTCTCCTGGCTGCAAATGCGATTGCTACCCCTATAATGACTAATACAATCCCTAAAATTTCCATGAACTTCCTCCTTAGAACTTTTCAGTTCATTAAAAAATCTCTTTCATCCCCATAAAGGACGAAAGAGACTTCCGTGGTACCACCTTTGTTTCTTTTCATTCAATATAATCCCTATAAAATGAAAAGACACTTTATGACATAACGGGTCAAAACCGTTCGTATCTACTGGGGTTCAATACGAAAACTCCGAAGCTACCTTCCATTACCCGATGCTCAAAAAACCTCTCAGCCCATGGGTTTTTTTCTCTGTCAGCTGAAGTAATGTACTCCTCTTCATCATCGCAATATCTCTATAAAAACCGTTTTTTTAATTGTATAAAAAGGTCGTTTTTTTGTCAAGGGACTATTTAAAGTCTTTCAAAAACGGGCATCGTTTCTAAAGATAATGCGACCTCAATGGTTTCTCCCCCATTATATACTAAGCCACTGTCCATATCTCTCCATTTATATCCCTCTGGCAAATACACTTTGCGGCTTTTGGCTCCTGCATACAAAACCGGCGCCACCAAATAACGATCCCCATACATATATTGGTCTTCTACTTCCCAGCAATTTTTATCCTCTGGAAATTCATAAAACATTGTTCTCATAACAGGTGTTCCCTTTTCATGGGCTTCTTGCATCAACTTTCTTGTATAATCCCGTAGCTTTTCTCTAATGCCCATATATTTTACACAAATATTGTATACTTTTTCTCCATAACTCCATACTTCATTATCCGCTCCTGAGCAACAAGTTGCGCCTCCAGTTGTTCCATACTGCGGCTGCCTGGGTTCTCTGTCTCCATGAAGACGCATGACAGGGCAGAAGGTTCCCCATTGAAACCATCTTACAAAGAGCTCTCTGAAATTTTCATCCTTAGGGTTTCCTCCGTGAAATCCTCCTATGTCCGTTGTCCACCATGGAATCCCTGCAATCCCCATATTTAGTCCTGCTGACAATTGATTTCTCATGCTTTCAAAACTGGATGCGATATCCCCGGACCATACTAACGCGCCATATCTTTGACTTCCTACCCATGCACATCTCAGAAGATTGACGATATTTTTCTGTCCTTCCTTTTCCATGCCTTCATAAAAAGCTTTAGCATACTCCCTTGGATAAAGATTGCCAATACTTAGATTGCTGCCCAGATAATATCTATAGTTGTCAAAATCATATGCCGTATACTCCGGTTCTGCTTCATCCAGCCAGAATATCCTAACGCCTTTATCGTAATAATTTTTCTTTGCTTTATTCCAAACATATTCCCTTGCTCCAGGATGGGTCGCATCAAAATGAATGGTAGCTCCCTGAAAATCAAGGCCTACTCTTACCCCTCTGTCTGTACGGATTAAATAACCTTTTTCCAGCATTTCTTCATAGTTTTCACAGGTTTTATCCACTGTAGGCCAAATGGATACCATAAGTTCAATGCCCATTTCCTTAAGTTCTTTAATCATGGCTTCAGGATCCGGCCAATAAACGGGATCAAACTTCCATTCTCCCTGTTTGGGCCAGTGGAAAAAGTCAACCACAATCACATCTATGGGCAGTCCTCTGCGCTTATATTCCCGGGCAACATTAAGAAGTTCTTCCTGGGTCTGATAACGTAGTTTGCATTGCCAAAATCCAAGGCCATACTCCGGCATCATCGGTACCGTCCCCGTTGCCTTGGCATATGCTTCTTCAATTTCTGCCGGTGTATCCCCGGCTACCACCCAATAATCCAAGGATTTGGTTGAATAGGCTTCAAAACTCATAATATTTCTACCAAGCACAGCTCTCCCAATGCCTGGATTATTCCACAAAAAACCATATCCCAGGGAAGAAAGAGCAAAGGGAACACTGGCTTGAGAATTCCTGTGTGCCAATTCTAAGTCTAAACCTTTTAAATCTAAATAAGGTTGCTGATACTGTCCCATTCCATAAATTTTCTCATTTTTATCGAGGGATTCAAAACGCATGGTTAAATGATAGTCTCCACCTGGAATAGGCTTAAATTCTCGTGCTTCAACTTCAAGTGCGCTGCACTTTGGATCCAATACGTCTCTACGATTCCTACTATATTCTTCCAGAAGCAATTTGTTTTTATCATTATAAATCTTAATTTTACCGCCTTTTGAAACAACTGCTTTTATTTTACCGTTTTCTATCTGAGCCCCGTTTTCTAAAATCTTAATAATTGATTTGCATTCTTTTCTCTCTAAAAGTCCCCAGTTTTCTTCTGGCATTTTATAATTTTTCGTTGCTCTTATGCGAAGAGCATTGTCCCCCCAGGGTTCAATCCATAATTCTTCGGCATCATAATGATAAATCAATTTGTTGTCTTCTACTAAAAACATAAGACACCTCCTAAAATGTTTAACCTTTTACGGCACCACTGGTCATCCCACTGATAATATATTTTTGCATTAAAATAAAGATTAAAGCCACAGGAATAATAGTAACCACTGCAAAAGCGGTTAAATAACTCCACTTTGTTCCGTACTGTCCCATAAAATTAAAAATTCCTGCTGTAATCGGTCGCTTTTGCTGGTCGATAATAAACGTCATGCCATAGGCCAAATCCCCCCATGCATAAAGGAAAGAGAAAACGCCACAAACCGCAACCCCTGGTTTTGCTATGGGAATAAGCACTTTTATAAAAGCTGTAAATCGATTGCACCCATCAATATAAGCTGCTTCTTCCAGCTCTTTAGGAATCGAAGCAAAATAATTTTTTAAAATTAATATAGAAAAAGGAATCCCTATGGTTGCATCTGCAAAAATAGTTGCCCAAAATGTATTATATATATTGAAGTTTTTAAACATAATAAATAACGGTGTCAACAGGACAGAAACAGGAAGCATTTGGGTGATCAAAAATCCAAAGATAATGGATCTTTTTCCTTTAAAATCATATTTAGCTATGCCGTAGGAAGCCGGAACGGCCAAAATAATGGAAATCATCATGGCTCCTAAAGAAATAATCAAACTGTTGCCAAAAGAACGAAACATGTTAAAATCTCCATTTTCCAACTGAGCCAAATAGGATTTAAGGTTTAATACTTCAGGCCAAAAAGTAGGAGGAATCTGAAATATTTCTTGTTCGGTCTTAAGAGAAGTAACAAGAATCCAGTAAAGAGGAAAAAGTAGAATACACAGAACTACTAGAGAAATCGTACAATACAGGATATTTGTTTTATTGGATGGTTTGACATCTGAATGCATTATGCTTCCTCCTCTGTATAAACATATTTCAAATATAAAAGACTTACAAAAAATAAAATAATAAATAATATGTTTGCAACTGCAGCACCTTTGCTGTACTTAAACATTTCAAAGGATAATTTGTAAGAATAGGTGGATAATACTTGTGTAGCATTAACCGGTCCACCGCTGGTCATAACATAAACTAAATCATATACTTTAAAAGTATAGATAAATCCTAAAATTAATACGGACTCAATGGTAGGTCTTAATAAGGGCACTGTGATGTTCCAAAAAGCCTGGATTTTTCCTGCCCCATCAATAGAAGCACTTTCGTATATTTCTGCAGGGATTGTCGTTAATCCGGTTGCAATTAAAATCATATTAAAGGGTATTCCAATCCATATGTTGGCAAATATAACTGCAGGCATTGCCGTTACCGTATTCGTAAGCCAATCTATATTTTCACTAATGATGCCAAAGCTCCGTAAAAAATAATTGATAATCCCCACATCTGTACTAAACATAAATTTAAAAATAAGACCTGTAATTGTAATAGGTATCATCCAGGGCATCATTAAAAGCCCCCTGACTGGTTTTGAAAAGGAAAACTTTTTATTAAACAATAAGGCCAATGCAAATCCAATAATAAATTGAAATACGATACATGCTACAGTAAACACCAAGGTATTCCACAGAGACAGGGTTAAGACATTATCCTGTTGAAACAATTCGATATAATTCCTAAAACCTATAAATTCTTTAATATCTTTTCGCAAGGTTTTTACGGTGACATCCTGAAAACTCAGAATAAAATTATAAATGATGGGATAACCAACAAAAACAATCATGTATAAAAACGCCGGTAAAACAAAAAGAATCCCAACATTGTCATACTTAAACATCTTCTTAATTTTAGTCATAACCTTCCTCCATTTTGCTACAAAAGGGCAAGGGTCACTTCATTGTGTACACCTTGCCCCCTTGTAGCCGATTGATCAATTTATTTGCCCAAAATTCCGTCAATAGTTGCTTGAGCCTTTGCCGCTGCATCTTCAGGAGTACTTGCTCCTGTCATTACTTCATTGAATGCCAGGGAAATAGCATCTGAAATATCTGGCCATTCAGGAAGAGGGCCTCTTGCATATGCATATTTCATTTCTTCAACAAACGCTTCATATACTGGATCGCCTTTAAACTGTCCTTCTGCAATCGTTGAATCCGGTGAAATGTATCCCATGGTATTCATCATATAAAGACTTTGTTCTTTACTGGTAGCAAACTTAAGAAACTCAATAGCTGCCTCTTCATTGCCCCCTGCAATAACAGCATAGTTTTCTCCTCCAAGGCCGGATGCTTGTTGTACATCCATAGGAATAGGTGCTACATTCCATTTTAAATCTGGGGCTTCAGAACGCATGGTTGGTATTTGCCATGTTCCATTAAGCATCATTGCAAGGTTTCCAGAAATAAATTGATTCATTGTATCTCCTTGAGTCCAGTTAATCGCTTCTTTTGTCATTGCTCCTGAATCTACAAGCTCTTTAACCATTTTTAAAGCTTTGATACCGCCTTCGGAATTGATTTCATAAGCAGTAGCGCCTGTTGACCATACCCATGTAAGGAAGTTAAAGGTACCTTCTTCATTTTGAAGGCTGCTATGTGCAAACCCAGACACTTTGTCGGTTGTACAAGCTTTTGCCGTTTCTAACAGTTCATCCCAGGTAGTAGGGACTTCCCGTCCTGCTGCCTTTAACATATCTTCGTTATAGAAAAGCAGCAAACAATTGCTTCCAAAAGGAACACCATACAATCTGCCATCTAAAGTACAAGAATTAACAGGTCCATCATAATATGTGCTTACATCAAATTTATCCGTTAAGTCTGCAAAAATTCCCATGGCTGCATAGGCTGCATGGTCAGGATTATCTAAAATAACGAGATCAGGAAGTTCATCCGCAGAAGCACCAATGGATAATTGCTTTTTGAAATCTGCGAAAGGAACATATTTTGCTTCTACAGTAATATCTTCCTGTGAATCATTAAATGTCTGAATAAGATGATCTAAGGCTTTCTGATGTCCTTCTGTTTCCCAGTAGTACCAAATTGTCACCTTCCCGGATGCTCCATTAAAAGCTCCCTTATCTTCTGTGGAGTCCGAATTTTCGGAAACGGATGTCTTTTCTTCTATGGTTTTTTCAGTGGATGTCTTAGAACCACAACCTGCCAAAAGCGTTGCAACCATTACTGTTGCGATGAGTATTGCCCATAACCTTTTCATTTTACTTCCCCCTTAAGTTTTTTAATTTGTTCTTGTAATTGTATTATACAGAACATCCCTTCTATAAAAAACTCGACAAAACTTAAAAAGGATAAAATTCCTAAGGCTATTTGTGAGTTTTTCTATATTCGGCAGGTAACTGGCCAGTGCACTCTCTGAATACACGACTAAAATACTTTGCATCATAATAGCCTACCTTTGCTGCCACTTCAGAAATCTTCATCTGACTACCAATTAATAACTCTTTAGCTTTAGTAATTCTGTACTCTTTAATATAAGTACTGAATTTTACGCCCTTTTCTTTATGAAACTGCATTCCAAGGTATTCAGGAGTAATATTGAGTTTTGCCGCAATTTCTTCTAAAGTAATTCCTGTTTGATAATACTCAAAAATCATATTTTCTGCTTTCTTAACATTTAGACTTAACTGATTCTCTTCGCCTTTTTGATCGTTGCTCATATAATCAAAAATCTCCATTGTTACAGATTTTAACTCCTGCTTATTGACTGCTCCCATGATTTTTTCAAGTATTTTTTGTTGCTCTAATTCTTCATAATTTAATGCCCCTATTTCTTTGGCAACATTCATGATGGCCCATAAAAATCTAATATAGCTTTCTTTAATTTCTTTTGGTGCATACAACTGGCCATTTTCAAAATAATCGTTAAAATCATTGATGCACTTTAAAATCCTATCTCTGTCAAAAGAACATAGCGCTGCTTTTACTCTATTTTCAATTTCAACGGGATAAATGCAAATGGAGGTTCTGACTTGTAAAACTTTAGGATAGGAAATCATAACCGAATCCCCGAAGGAAATATTCCAATCCATATATTGTAACAACTTGTGGTAGCTGTTTTTTAATTCTTTAATGCCAACGACATTAATCCATCCGTAACTGCTATGGGGAAGTCCGCTTCCACGAAGCTGCATAGCCACTCCATTTTGAAACCATCTCTCAAGAGCATGTGCATCTTCATAGTCGTATAATATAACCAGCAACATTTTATCCTTTGGAATTTCCAAGATACAATATCTAAGATTCTTTCTGGCATTTAAAAATCTTTGTAAATCTCTCTTGGTACGGGCTAAATTCTCTTGATACTTCTCTCCTAAATAGATTTGAACTTCGCTAAATCGCGTATCGTCCCCAAATTTATATTTTCCCCGGAGAAAATATAATAAATTTTCATCAATTTCGACATTTCCAAATATAATTCCAAACAAAATATTATCCAGTCTTCCCAGTATATTAGGATTTTGCTTTTCGGCTTCTGCATTCTGCATTTCAATTTTCTTAACAGCTTGTACAAATTCACTTACTGCCAGGGGCTTTATTAAATACTCACGGACTCCCCATCTCATGGCCTGTTGTGCATATGAAAATTCAGCATAAGCACTTAGAACGATTGCTTTGCTTTTAATCTTTTTTTCATTGGTATAGACTAAAGAAAGCATTTCTAATCCATCCATTAAAGGCATCTTAACATCCGTAATAATTAAATCAGGATTTTCCTTTAATATAAGCTTAAGGCCTTCCTCCCCGTTTTCGGCAGTTCCCACAACTTCATATTGCGGAAACATCTTTCCAATTAATTTACAAATGCCCTCCCTGATTCTAATTTCGTCTTCTACAACAACGACTCTCATCTTCTTTCCCCCTTGTGCGGAATTAGAATAGAAATTTCAGTTCCTTCCCCCAGTATGCTGGTGATTTTTATCCTTGCCTCTTTTCCATAATACATATGTAATCTGGATATGGCATTTTCTATGCCTATATGATTGCTGTTTTCGGTCTTGTAAGAAGCTCTATTATTAAACTTTTCTACTACTGAAGGCTCCATCCCTTTTCCGTTATCTTTTATGGATATGGAAAGCTTATTCTCCTCTGCCTTGATTTGAATCTTCAATACATGCTCTCGCTTTGTTCCTTCAAATCCGTGGATAATCGCATTTTCTATAAAAGGTTGCAATAGTAATTTATGAATTTTATAATGCATTACTTCAGGATCTATAGTCATTTCACAATGAAAGGTATTTTTTAATCTTGTTTGTTGCAGGTATATGTATTTTTTAAGCCACTCTACTTCCTCCCTGACCTCAACCATAGCATTGCTGTTGTTAATCCCGTATCTTAATATAGTCGCCAGGGAGCTAATGGCGTTGCTGATCTCAAACTCATCTTTATCAATAGCCATCCAATTGATGGTATCTAGGGTATTGTATAAAAAATGGGGATTGATCTGCGCTTCCAGAGCTTTTATCTCAGCAATGCGCTGCATTTCCCCCGCCTCTTTTTCTTTTTTTAAAGCTTCATAAAGCTTTTGAAGCATATCATTGAATTTAAGCGCTATGGCTTCTACCTCCAGGGGCATTTCCTTGTCGACTTCTACTCGGATATCTAAATTCCCCGAACCTGCTACCTGCATTGTTGAAACAACTTTTTTTATAGAACGCGCCAACTGTCTGGATAAAAGTAAAGTCAAAATCACTACAATTAACAAAGATAACAGGCTTATAAAAATGACGATCTTTTGTTGTGTCCCTAACTGTGTCATGGCGTCCCTTTGATTAGAAATATTGACTAAATCCCATGACAGCTTAGGATCTCTATAAACAGAAATAGAAATATACTCCTTGTCAAATAAGTTTTCTTTATCTATAAACTCTAAGTAATCTTTCTTTCGCTGATCTATTGCTCTGTCCCCATCAGTAATCTTGGAGGTTAAGAACTGCTGATGGATATAAGAAATAATTCTTCCATTTTGATCGACTATAAAATTAAAATTATTCCTATCTCTTTCTGCCGCATCTTTTGCCAAACAGGCATTCCGAAGAAGTTCTTCATCGATGCTTACAACAACAATTCCATTTTTCTTCTCTAAATCTTTATAGTCAATAATACGGTGGGCCATGTGAAACATATAATAATCTTGATTGGCAAAAGTCACCCCGTATTCCGTAGGGAACAGGTGAGTTTTATTGTCTTTAGATACTTCCTCATACAATTCCTCCTGAGTTAAACTAAAATTTTCAATCCACGAATTTTTACTGGACACAGGAGTCAGCTGGTCATAAGTAATAATATTTCCATTGGGAGTTATGATTGTAATGGAGCGGATATATTCTTTGGTATTAAGCAAAGCTCTCATAAATCTTCTGAGTTGATTGATGGTTACAGGCAGGTCTTCTTGATTATTGATTTTGTCCACTAAAGCTACCACTGTTTCATCGGTATACACCTGATACAGTAAATCCTCATAAGATTCAAGCCATATGTTTAAGCTATTGCCCATCTGTTCCAGATTATTAATGGTTAATCCTTCGGTATTCTTCTTTAGAGTATTGGAAATGTTATAGTAGGAAAAAAAACTTAAAATAATAATGGGAATGATGGATGTCAATAGAAACAAACGGATTAATTTGCTTTGTAAACTTATTTTGTTTGTAGGATAGTGAATTGTTTTTTCCATACAAATTTCCTTTCAAATTCTTTTCTGAAATGATTTAATTTATATAATCATCATAACTGTATAAAATTGTACAGTCAACAACAGACCCTTTTCTCCAAAAAAACAGAGAAGTACACAAAACCATACTTCTCTGTTTCCAATATGCTCTATTCACTTCATTACCCAACCCTTTCATATACCAAAGAACTGCACACAAATTGGTTCTTTTATCTCAAACCTCCAAAATCAATCTGCTAAATAATTTTGAATAATTTTTTCTATGATTTTATCTTCTGTATAATCCCGTTCTTTTAATTCGTTGAGTTGATTCCATATATCTTCCTGGTACGTATCAAGAAAATCCAATTTGGATTCCAATGCTTCCTTTTCCTGCTGGAGATCTATTAAAATCTTCCTGCGTTCTTCAACTGAACTCCACTGCTTAATATCATCAAAAAAGTTTACATGGATCCCCCGTTTCTCCAATATACTTAGTACTTCATCCTCAATCCTTGACATGGTTGAATTAATGCTTCTATATCGCACTTCATGGTGCTTGTTCTTATTATACAGCTCCCAATTGCGTTCTAACTGTTCGGAGCTATCCACATTAAACTTTTTATATTCATACTCTAGAAAATTCGTATAGTAGACATAACGAATTTTAGCCTTATTGAGCAACTTCACAGCCCTTGATTGCATTCGTCCATTTTTTACAAGTTCATATTCTACCCGTCTTCTAAAAATATAAAGCCATGTTCCCATTCCTATAGCTGCAATGGCCGTAAGAACTGCCGGAATAAAAATTCTATTATTTCCATTTATAATGATAAAAGTAAAAATAAGAGCAATGATTCCAATTGTGATCACGGTTCCTATGGATAATCTATAAATCATAATTTTTGCATTTTCTAACTGTTCTCTATTATAAATAAGAGCTTCTTTTTCTCCTTCTAAATAATCCACATCGCGTTTTACCCTTCTTTGTTTTTCTTCTGCCTCTTTAATTTCTTCTAATATTTTAGGGATTTCATCTTCATATCTTTGAATGGTATTTAGGATTCTATTTTTGCTGATGAGCCTTCCTTTAATAGATTCTTTCTCATCTTCTATTGCCTTATAATCAAAAAGTAATTTGCGGATTTTTCTTAAATCCTCAGCTGTAAGGAGTTTGAACTTTTCTAATTCTTTTTCTTCCTTAATGACTGCCTGAAGCTCTTTTAATAGGTTAATTTTCTTATTGGCAATATCCATTAGCTCTGCGCAGAGGCTATTGGCTTTTTCTGCATCATCAAAAAAATCGTCTCTATTCAGTATATTATAAAACTCATTTGTTTCATCATGTTTTTTAATACGAGAAAATAACCCTAAAGTAATCGTATTAAAAAATCCAGATAATCTACTATTAAACTTTTTGAATACTTCCTTCATATTACCCCTCATTACGTTCGTCTAAAATTTATTTTATTATAACATACTATTGTGTATCAGCATAACAAAAATAACTCTATTATATTCAATAAAAGCATATAATAAAAAGGAATAATATGGAACGGACTTTAATAATTAATGAAATGACTAAATGATACTAAAGGCATTGTAACAAAATAATGGATAGTATGAAATATCAGGAGTGATTATATGAGTTTTCAAAACTCAAGTAACAATGATATGAGCGTTGATTTTAAAAAACTTCACCAGCTAGGCAATATAAGAAATGTATCTAACTTTGAAAAATTATTTGCTTTACTTGCCACCACCGCATTTCAAAAATTAATCACAACCAAAGCCATTAACGAAGAATTGCTTCTGGCAGCAGAAGCCGCCCTGTTAAAAGCCCAGATCCCCTTTGACGTCAGCTATTCCACAGGTTCCCAAAGAATATCCCCCTCCGCCCAATTAGTCATATATATTACACCTGTATGGAATATGACATTTGTATTTGAATTTGGCCCTGGGGATACGAGTTATGGAGGGAAATAATATTCGAAAAGGAAATGACTCAGAAATAAGTGGGGATTTAGTTCCCCACTTATTTAGTGACCAAGTATTTATTGTTACTGTTCTACAATAGTCCGATTATAGCTCCGCACAGGAAATACAATTTTTATTCTGCAGAAATATTTCAATTCTACAGTAGTCCGATTATATCTATAAAGCTTCTATAAAGCAAAGCTTAAATTTACGGGTTTCAATTCTACAGTAGTCCGATTATATCCTGCTGAAAGCAGTCGCTCTATACTTAACTTGATTATGTTTCAATTCTACAGTAGTCCGATTATATCCAGAAAGAAAAATGGGTATTTATCCAAAATCAAATTCGTTTCAATTCTACAGTAGTCCGATTATATCCGCATTTTGTCGATATCCTTATCTGCGTGTCAACCTGTTTCAATTCTACAGTAGTCCGATTATATCTTATTCCAATTGCCACCTAATTGAGTGACTAAGAACCGTTTCAATTCTACAGTAGTCCGATTATATCACCAAGCACAGACTCTAGAAGACGTAATGCTAGATTGTTTCAATTCTACAGTAGTCCGATTATATCAGAGAGCCACCTATAAGGTGACTTCCTCACAACCTTCGTTTCAATTCTACAGTAGTCCGATTATATCGTTGGAGCAATTAAGTTAGCACAAGAGGGTATGACTT
>JAAYMW010000092.1 GCA_012521175.1 Candidatus Epulonipiscium sp. | reverse complement strand
GGCCGAGGGTGGGTCAATCTGAATCGGAACGGTGGGTCATTTTCAATCGGATTGATGGGTCAATCTGAATCGGAGGGGTGGGTCATTTTGAATCGGACGCCTGGGTCAAATTGCATCGGAATAATCAGGAATCGTAGTATGCATACAAAACCGAAAATAAAGATAAAAGATAATAGTGAATTAAGAGAGCAAATCGATGAATTATATGAAGGGGTAAGCCAGGTAAATTTAGCAAAATGGTCGATAATAGTTGCAAAACATATTTTAGAGATTGCCGATATAGACTATAATTCCATGGATGAAATCGTAGAGGGTTTTAAAGTAAATGAATTATGGCAAATAGGTAAAGCAAGGATGCATGATGTAAGACAGGCTGGATTTAAAATTCACAAAATTGCCCGTGAGTGTGATTCAGAAATAAAGAAAACAGCATTAAGAGTTGCTGGCCAAGCAGTGGCAACTGGCCATATGAAAGAGCATGCAATGGTCGCTTCGGATTATGCTGTAAAAGTAATAGGTCTAATAAATTCGAACGACATGGATGCAATAACTTCTGAACGTGAATGGCAACTTAATGAGTTGAAGAAATTTTTGTAGGATTGAAAAAAGTTTCTCTACTTATTGTTGACTGCTTAAACGATTGCCAGCCTGGTTATCAAATAGGAATGGAGGAATTATAGTGAAACAAAATAAATACGATGATGATATCTTTTTCGATAAATATAGCAATATGGAGCGCTCAAAAAATGGACTTGAATCTGCTGGAGAATGGCACGAACTAAAAAAGGTGCTGCCTGATTTTCAGGGTAAAAGGGTTTTAGATTTAGGCTGCGGGTTTGGATGGCATTGTCGTTATGCTGTAGAGAATGGTGCAAAGTCAGTAATTGGAGTTGATATTTCACAAAAGATGTTAAATGAAGCAAAAAGCCAAACAACATATGAGAATATCAAGTATATCTGTATGCCAATCGAGGATATTGATTTTCCTGATAATTCGTTTGAGGTTGTCATCAGTTCCCTGGCACTTCATTATATTCAATCATATGAAGATGTTTTAAATAAAATAAATAAATGCCTTTCAAAGGGTGGAGATTTTGTGTTTTCTGTAGAGCATCCCATTTTTACTGCACAAGGGCCACAGGATTGGTATTATGATGATAAGGGTAGTATTTTACATTGGCCAGTTGACCATTATTTCACAGAGGGTGCTCGTAAGGCCAAATTTTTAGGAGAAGAAGTTATAAAATATCACAGAACATTGACAACATACTTAAACAGCCTTGCAAAAGCGGGGTTTGAAATAACAGGTGTTGTTGAACCAAAGCCTGCAGAAAATTTACTCTACACAGTGCCTGGGATGTTGGATGAATTGCGTCGACCAATGATGCTGCTTGTGTCTGCGAGAAAGAAATAATAATAAGTAGAAAAATTTTAGGAATGGATTTCTACATTTTGGAAAATAAAGATTAATGCATAATGATAATAGAATATTGTTTTTACTGTTGCAGAATATAGAGAAATGATAAAATAGAAGTGCATAAATACATGTAAAAGGAGCCGTGAGAGTATGAAAATTCTTCAGTTGAAAATAACATTAAAAGACGTAAAGCCTCCTGTCTGGAGAAGGG
>JAAYMW010000091.1 GCA_012521175.1 Candidatus Epulonipiscium sp. | reverse complement strand
CTTTAAAAACTTATAATGGTAAAATCACAGAAGTTGCAACCTTTACCCATGGGATGAAAGAGGACGGTACTCTTGCAGTAGATTATCCCCAAACAGAGACATTAAGTTATTCAGAGCAAAAGGGCATCAAATCCCTAATGTTGATTCACAACGCTCAGGGAGGAAGCTTCCATAAAGCTTTGGCTGAGGGCGTTTTGGAGAATCCGATTCTTCGGGATAAATTAGTACAAAGTGTGTTAAGTGAAATTGAAAAATATGGATACGATGGTGTAGAGGTGGATATAGAAGGAATAGGAGCTGATACAAGGGCAGAGTACACATCCTTTATAAAAGAATTAAAGGCTGCCTTAGGGCCAAAAGGCTATATGGTTTCTGTCACAGTTCCCGCTAAAACAGCGGACTATATTAATGACAACTGGACAGGAGCCTATGATTATAAGGCGATTGGGCAACATGCAGACAGGGTGGTTATAATGACTTATGATGAACATTGGTCTGGAGGTACCCCAGGGCCTGTGGCGTCCTATGATTGGGTGGAGAGCGTAATCAACTTTGCAGCAAAAGAAATTCCACCGAGCAAAGTTCTCATGGGGATTGCTGCTTACGGATATGACTGGACTGTAGACGGGAAAGATGGTAAAGCCATAACAGCTTCCGATGTCAACAACTATGTAAACAAATACGGGGGAAAAATTCTATGGAATGATACATTTAAAGTACCCTATTATAGATATAAGGATGAAAAAGGCACGGACAGAATTGTGTGGTTCGAAAATGTCCAAAGCACTCAATTTAAGCTGAAATTGGCAAAGGCTAAAGGATTGCAGGGAATTGCCATATGGCGTCTTGGCCTTGAGAACAGCGAGTTTTGGAATGGGATTGCTCCAAAGTAATAAGAAAATGTATGCATAGCATTTTATTTCATACTATGTTATAATGACTTTAGGTGGAAGCACCTATTATTCTCCATAAGGAGGGGATTTAGTGCCACAGAAAGTTTTAGTCTGCATTACGATTCAGCACAATAGTAAAAGACTCATTAAAAAAGGTGCAGAATTGGCTTCACAAGTTGGGGGAGAATTGCACATACTTCATGTTGAACATGGAAACAGCATTTTATCTCAAAATGATACAGGAGAATTGTTGCAGGAGTTATTTGACTATGCTTCGGAACTAGGTGGAGAAGTCCATGTAGTTTGTGATGATCAGGTGCCGGAACGTATTGTAGAGTTTATTAAAGAAAATGAAATTAACCAATTGGTATTAGGCGAAACAATGAGAAATAAGATTCATAGACTTATCACAAAAGACATAGAAAATTACATTACATCCACAACACCGGAAGTAGAAATCATGGTATTAGAGAGGGAAAAACCCTTACCTATAAAAGATAAAGAAGTGTTTTTGCAATAAGGAGAAGCTCTATAGGGCTTCTCTTTTGTATTTATAGGTACCTAATTTAAATAAAAATAAAGGAATCAAGTTTTTTATAAGGAATAACAATAAATAGAGTACTAATTAGTAAGGAGGTAAAATATGCAGGGATTGAATAGTGCACATGAAATTGATTTTCAGCTTTACGGAGACGATATGCAGTTTGTGGAAATTGAACTGGATCCAAGGGAAAGTGTCATAGCCGAAGCAGGGGCTATGATGTACATGGAACAGGGCATCCAAATGGAAACGATTTTTGGAGACGGTTCAGGACAGGAACAGAGCGGACTAATGGGTAAGCTTTTAGGAGCAGGAAAAAGGCTTATCACAGGAGAAAGTTTATTTATGACAATGTTTACGAATGCAGGGCAGGGCAAACAAAAGGTTGCTTTTGCAGCACCTTATCCCGGGAAAATAATCCCCATGGATTTGTCCACCTATGAAGGCAAAATCATTTGTCAAAAAGATGCATTTCTCTGCGCAGCAAAAGGTGTTTCAGTAGGGATTGACTTTAAAAGAAAATTAGGGGCAGGTTTCTTTGGTGGAGAAGGATTTATTATGCAGAAATTAGAAGGAGACGGTTTAGTCTTTATACATGCCGGAGGAACGATTGTAGAAAAGCAATTAAGACCCGGGGAAACCTTGCGCATAGATACGGGTTGCCTTGTAGCCATGACAAGACATATAGACTATGATATTCAGTTTGTAGGAGGCATTAAAACAGCTTTCTTTGGAGGAGAAGGATTATTTTTTGCAACCCTTACAGGACCTGGTACAGTTTGGATTCAATCCATGCCCTTTAGCAGATTGGCGGATAGAATCTATGGTGCTGCACCGAAAGTAACCGGAGGAAGAAAAGGAGAAGGCAGTGTGCTGGATATAATGGGCGGCCTTGGAAATCTTTTAGACGGAGATTAATGCATATATTGACACAAAAAGAGAAGCCGAAGGCTTCTCTTTTTGTGAGAAAAGATTATACAGCGTTATGAACGAAGGATACAATGGAATCAAGTGGAATGTCTGCAACAGAACCAACTGTATAAACAGGGAATCCATTCCATCCACCGGAAGTAACTGCACCACTTTCACTACCAGGTTGAATAGGACCGTAGCCATATCCATATCCGTATCCACCACCGTAACCATAGAATGGATTAAAGCCTGTGCAGGAATTACCTAAAGCACATCCCGGAGGGGGACCGATACGAGTTAAAAGACGTACAAAGCAATTGTTTACGCTTAAAATAACACCAGTAAATCCGGAACCGGATTGTCCGCCACTAGCTGTAAAGATAGTAACCGTTTCGCCAATATATTTTGAAAGAAGCAGTTCAAGATTTCCGCCTGTGATTGCTGCTCCGTTTGCCATAAGTTAAACCTCCTTTCAAGGTATATATTCTTATTATAATATATGGTGGATTTATCAAAATGTTACTTGTTTGGTCAAAATAATATTTTTTAAAATGTATACATTCTTTTATCGCCATACTTCTATCTTATTTTATGAAAATATATTTGCATTTTGTTATATAATAAGGGTACAATAAACCGTGAAAAAGCATTTGTATTAAGGAAGGAAAAATTATGAACACCATTATTAAGGCATTAAACTCAGAAAATCCTGATTCCGTGGTCATTAAAGAAGCGGCACAAATTATACAAGCTGGAGGATTGGTGGCATTTCCTACAGAAACCGTCTATGGTTTAGGCGCCAATGCACTTAATGAAGCATCTGTTAAAAAAATATTTCAGGCTAAGGGAAGACCTTCTGATAACCCCCTTATTGTACATATTTCATCTAAAGAAGAACTGCCTCCATTGGTGGAATATATCCCTGAAAAGGCAAAAATTTTAATAGAGACTTTTTGGCCGGGACCACTTACTCTTATTTTCCCTAAATCAGATATAATACCATATTCCATTACAGCAGGACTTTCTACTGTTGCCATAAGATTGCCTCAGAATAAAATCGCAAGAGCATTAATAGAAACGGCAAAGGTTCCGATTGCGGCGCCTTCTGCGAACACTTCCGGAAAACCAAGTCCGACAAAAGCTTCCCATGTGATAGAAGATTTAAATGGAAAAATTGAAATGATATTGGATGGAGGTCCTGTTTTGGTTGGATTGGAATCTACTGTTGTGGATGTTACAGGAGATATCCCCATGATTCTAAGACCCGGAGGCGTTACAAAAGAGATGTTAGAAGAAGCAGTGGGAGAAGTATTGGTAGACCCAGCCATTCTTTCAGAAAAAGCCCTTACATCCACTCCGAAAGCTCCAGGCATGAAATACAAGCATTATGCACCGAAAGCCAAAGTCACCATTGTAGATGGAGAATTATCTAAAGTAATCGCTGCTATAAACCAATTCACAAAAGAAAAACAAGCTCAGCATTTAAAAGTTGGAATTATGGCAACAACCCAAACCAAAGATGCTTATAAGGGAGACTGCATTATTGTTGTTGGAGACAGAAATCATCCCAAAACCATTGCCGCCAATTTATTTGATACTTTAAGGGCATTTGATGAGGCAGGAATGGATGTGGTTTTAGCAGAGGCGTTTTCCTATGAAGAGATAGGGTTTGCCATTATGAATCGCCTTCAAAAAGCAGCGGGATATGATATCGTTAAGGTATAGAGGTGAGTTAATATGAAGAAAATAATGTTTGTATGCACGGGGAATACTTGCAGAAGTCCAATGGCAGAAGCCTTGACAAAAAATGCATTGGAAAAGGCTTCTCTTAATGATGTGGAAGTTGTGTCCAGAGGAATTTCAGTATTTTTTTCATCCGGTGCCAGCGAGTACGCTCATCAGGCGATGAAAGAATATGGTCTTAATTTGGATACTCATAAGTCAAAACAAATAGAGCCAAAGGATATCGAAGACGTAGATCTTATATTAACGATGACAAACAGCCATAAGCAATATTTGCATCATAATTTCCCGGCGCATAAGGGTAAAATATTTACATTAAAAGAATTTGTAGAAGAATCTGGAGACGTGGAAGATCCCTTTGGAGGCCAGATAAAGGAATACAGAAGTTGTGCAGAAAATTTGCATCAATTAGTACAAAAATTAGTAAAAAAAATAAGTCGAGATATGTAAAAATATGGTTTGCTATGCGTTTAGAGAAGTGATATATTAAAAAAGAAAAAAACGGAGGGACATTAATGATAGCAATAGGAAGTGATCATGGCGGCTACGAATTAAAGCAAGAAATTATAAAATATTTTAAAGAAAAAAATATTGACTACAAGGATGTAGGCTGCTATTCCACAGAATCCTGCGACTATGCCCAATTTGGGAAAAGTGTAGCGCAGCTGGTTGTAGAGGGCACCTGTGAAAAAGGTATTGTGATTTGTGGCACAGGAATAGGTATCTCTATAGCAGCCAATAAAGTAAAAGGTATTCGGGCGGCCCTATGTCATGATTGTTTTTCCGCACAGGCTACAAGAGAGCACAATGACGCTAACATACTTGCTATGGGTGCCAGAGTCATAGGTCCTGGACTTGCCCTTAAGATCGTAGAAACATTTTTAGGAACAGAATTTTCCAATGAAGAAAGACACATTCGCCGTATTTCACAAATTGAAGAGGATAATTAAGACGAGGAGGATATTATGGGACAAATATATGTAATGGATCATCCGTTAATTCAACACAAAGTATCTATGCTGCGAAGCAAGAATACAGGTTCAAAGGAATTTAGAGAATTGGTTGAAGAAATTGCTATGCTCATGTGCTATGAGGCAACAAGAGATTTACCATTAGAAGAAATTGAAGTAGAAACCCCTGTAGCAAAAGCAAAGGCAAAAGCTTTAGCAGGTAAGAAATTAGGCATTGTTCCAATTCTTCGTGCAGGACTTGGTATGGTGGATGGAATGCTTAATTTAGTTCCCGCAGCTAAGGTAGGACATATAGGATTGTATAGAGATCCTGAAACCTTAGAGCCTGTAGAATATTACTGTAAATTACCTTACGATGCTCCAGAAAGAGACATATATGTTTTAGACCCTATGTTGGCAACAGGAGGCTCAGCTTCAGCTGCCATCCAATTTATTAAAGACAAAGGGGTACAAAGAATCCGATTCTTATGTTTGATTGCAGCTCCAGAAGGGGTTGAAAGATTGACCAAAGATCATCCGGATGTTGATATTTATGTAGCAGCATTAGATGAAAAATTAAATGATCACGGATATATTGTCCCTGGATTAGGAGACGCAGGAGATCGTCTGTTTGGAACAAAATAAGCTGGGGGGATACGATGAGACCTAGTTGGGATGAATATTTTATGGGGATTGTGGATTTAGTGAAAGAAAGATCCACTTGCCTTAGAAGACAGGTTGGCGCACTGATTGTAAAAGATAAACGCATCCTCTCAACGGGATATAATGGGGCACCTACAGGATGTTCCCATTGTGAAGAAGTAGGATGCTTACGAGAAAAACTTCAAATTCCCTCAGGACAAAGGCATGAACTTTGCCGGGCACTTCATGCAGAACAAAATGCTATTGTTCAGGCTGCTATGCACGGTGTATCCGTAGCAGGAGGTACTTTATACGTTACCCATCAGCCTTGTGTGATGTGTGCTAAAATGGCGATCAATGCCGGAATAAAAAGAATTGTTTTTAAAGGGGCTTATCCCGATGAATTGTCTTTAGAACTTTTAAAAGAAGCGGGAATAGAAATGACTTCTTTTGGAAATGAGTAAAATCTAAAAACCGATGCTGATTTGGTATCGGTTTTTAAAATTGTAATAAATTGTAACAAAAATTTAATTTGACAACCTTTGCATATACATATAGAATATACATGATTTATTATTAAAATTTGGGAAAAAATAATAGTGTATCAATCATAAGGAGAGGATAATGGTGTTTCAGAGCGTAGCTGTTCAAGAAACGTTTTTGCTATACATTCTTTCATTTATTTCGGCTTTTTTAATAAGCCTTGTTACAACCCCACTGAGTAAAAAAATTGCACTAATGGTTGGTGCGGTAGATCAGCCCAAGACAAGAGGAATGCATAAAGAGCCGATGCCAAGAATGGGTGGTATAGCTATTTTTCTAGGATTTATCATAACTGTTTTCTTTATTACTCCTTTAGTGGAAGCCTTTCAATGGAAACAAATATCCGGTCTCCTTATGGGCGGATTAATCATATTTTTATTAGGATTTTTCGATGATATTTATAATTTGAATGCAAAGCTTAAATTATGTGTGCAAATTATAGCAGCACTTGTTGTGATCTATTCTGATATCAGGATTGAATTTGTTACATGGCCTTTTGCAGAAAGCAATACTTTGCTATTAGAAAAACTCAGCATACCCATTACCTTATTTTGGATTGTAGGCGTTACCAATGCGGTTAATCTCATTGACGGACTGGATGGACTGGCTGCAGGGGTATCTTCAATAGCGGCCATTTGTCTGATGATTTTATCTATTATCTCCGCTAATCCCATTGGTCCGGTGGCGGCAGTATTAACTGCTGCACTGGCAGGATCTTGTTTAGGATTCTTGCCTCATAATTTTAATCCGGCAAAAATCTTTATGGGAGATACAGGGTCTACCTTTTTAGGCTTTACATTAGCCGTTACATCCGTTCAAGGATTTATTAAAGGGTATACAGCAGTTACCATTATTATTGCTGTTTTAGTATTGGCCCTGCCTATTTTTGATACTACCTTTGCAATCCTTAGAAGAATTATTAACCACAGACCGATTATGGAAGCCGACAGAGGACATCTTCATCATCGCCTGGTAGATAAAGGGTATAGTCAAAAAAGAGCGGTGATTACCCTCTATGGAATCAGCAGTGGATTTGGGATTATTGGAATTCTTATTGCACAGAAGGATACAGCAGTTGCTTTGGGCGTGTTTATTGCCATGGCAATAGCATTATATATTATTATATATGATAATCAAAGTAGTGCTCAAAACGACAAACAAACCGATACTCACAGATAAGCAATATGCATAAAGGGATGCCAAACGGCATCCCTTTTTAAATATTAAAGTATTCTTTGAAACATTTTATGGCTTTATCCTTATCGGAAGCAGCAATCAGATAAGAAATATCCACTTCTGAAGTTGTGATAAGTTGTATTTCGATATCATTTTGAGCGAGGAGCTTCATGGTTTTTGCTGCGGTTCCGGGAGTCGTTCGCATCCCTTCTCCAAATAGAGAGATTTTTACATTATTCGAATTGATATCGATTCGAAGATCCTCATAATCTGCTTTAAAACTTTTTATCGTTTTAAGGACAGTGAATAAGTCTTCATCCTGCAGGGAAAAAGAAATATTGACACTCCCTTTATAAGGAGAAGTTTGGCTAATCATATCAATATTGACTCCGGATTCTCCAATCGCAGTAAATATACGGGCAATATCTGAGGTGCTGGAGGGGATATTATCTAAAGTAATTAATGTAACATTTTCTTCGGTTGTAATTTGACTAATAGGGGAGTTCATCACACCACTCCTTTTTTTATTTTAATTATATCCTATAAAAATAATCATTAGCAATAAATTCTATTAAATCTATTTCAATTTGGAGAGGAGATTTTTTAGCTGCTTATGCATACTCAACACACTTATGGATAAAATTATATTTTATTTATGTTGCGAAAATATTTACTATATGGTTAAATATTAGTAATGATTTTTACGAAAGGCTGGGAAAATTCATGGCAATTAAGGTAATGAGCATATTTGGGACGAGACCGGAAGCGATTAAAATGGCACCGGTTGTTAAAGAATTAGAAAAAACCAACGGCATAGAAAGTATTGTATGCGTTACGGCACAACATAGAGAAATGTTAGATCAGGTGTTAGACACATTTCAATTAAAACCTGATTTTGATCTGGATATTATGCAATCAAGACAAACGCTTATAGATATTACTGTTCGCGCATTGGAGGGCTTAGATAAGGTAATAAAAGAAGTGTCTCCTGATATTGTTTTGGTGCATGGGGATACCAGTACAACCTTTGTAGGGTCTTTAGCTGCGTTTTATAACCAGGTAAAGGTAGGCCATGTAGAAGCAGGTCTTAGAACCTATGACAAATATCAGCCTTTTCCGGAAGAAATGAATAGAAAGTTAACAGGAACTTTAACTGACATTCATTTTGCACCTACATCTTTAGCAAAGACCCATTTATTAAAAGAGGGTGTTTCTGAAGAACATATTTTTGTAACAGGAAATACGGTTATCGATGCATTAAAAACAACAATTGAGGAAAACTATACATTTGCATACCCCTTATTAAATGATATTGATTATGCGAACAGACGGGTTATCGCAATGACTGCCCATAGAAGAGAAAATTTAGGAGAACCTTTAAAAAATATTTGTAAAGCCGTATATAAACTGGTAGAAACTTTTGAAGATATAGAAGTCGTTTATGCAGTACATAAAAACCCTGCCGTAAGAGAAACCGTTTATCCAATTCTGGGTGATCACCCCCGTATTCATTTGATTGATCCTCTGGATATGAAGGATATGCATAATTTGATGAATAAATCCTATTTGGTATTGACAGATTCCGGAGGGCTTCAGGAAGAGGTTCCTTCGATGAAAAAGCCTGTACTGGTTCTTAGAAATGTAACGGAAAGACCGGAAGGGGTAGAAGCTGGAACGTTAAAACTTGCAGGAACCGATGAAGAAAGAATCTTTAACATGGCATCTGAACTGCTTATCAATAAGGATGCTTATGAGGCTATGACAAGGGTTAAAAATCCTTTTGGAGATGGGAATGCATCTAAGAGAATCGTTGAAGCCATTTTATATTCTTTTGGAAAAACCAATCACAGACCGAAGGACTTTTAATGATGAGTCAATAGTAGTGTAGACGTTTAAGAAAAATAAGAGTATAATAAGCGGAAAAGTCGTAAAATAACGAATAATATTTAGGGGATTCATATGAATAAAAAGACTGGTATT
>JAAYMW010000090.1 GCA_012521175.1 Candidatus Epulonipiscium sp. | reverse complement strand
GCAAGTAAAGAATTTTATGCAGCTGGCGGAACTACAGAGTGCCTTAAGGCACAGCAGGTATCATGCCCTTACAGGGCTAAAGAAATACCACCAGCTAAGCTGGTGGATATTTATTTAATTTTAACTAATCCCCAAAGAAAGTATTGCTTTGTTATATTCGTCCATACTATACTGTAAATATGAGAAAAAATATTGCACTTACATAGGTGAAGATAGGAGGATATTATGTTTGTATACAATAAGGACAGCGTTCCAACTCCCTGTGAACCAGGCGTGACAAGAAGAATTTTAGCTTATTCTGATGAATTAATGATGTGTGAAATTTCTTTTGAAGAAGGAGCAAAAGGAAATATTCATTCTCATGAGCATTTACAAATTACTTATGTAGCTGAAGGCAGTTTTGAGTTTACAGTAGATGGGGAAACAAGTGTTGTCAATAAAGGTGATAGTGTGTATATACCATCTAATGCAGTTCATGGTGTAACTTGCTTAAAAGCAGGGAAATTAGTTGATGTATTTAATCCAAAAAGAGAAGATTTTCTCAAATAAATTTGTATTTGACAGGCATAAGCTTATTTCTTAAAGGGATTTATTTTTTAAGGGTAGGCTCGTGCCTTTTTAAGTTGTATAAAAATGGCCGTTATGTACATGATAGTTATTATTTTTTTAAGGAGGAAGAGTATGAAACGTATTTTGGATTTAAGTGCTTCTGAATTAGTTTCTATGGACAAACAAGAAAAGCTTTTAAGTATCAAAGCTGCTGAAGGAAGAACTTTAGTTAGTGAAATTATTGGGGTGTTTCCGCCAATTCTCTATGATGTAAGCAATGTTGAGGTAGCATGTGCGTTTGGTGCGGATATCATTCTTTTAAATTTCTATGATGTGGATCATCCTAAAGTTCTGGGGTTGCCAACAGAAGAAGGAGAATCTGTTATAAAAGAAATCAAACGCCTTACGGGAAGAATGGTAGGCATTAATTTGGAACCTGTGGATGAAAATGCTGTGATTATCGATGAGAGAGCAAATGTTTCCAAAGGAAGGAAGGCTTCTGTTGAAAATGTTCAAAAAGCTATTGCTCAGGGAGCAGATATGGTAGTGCTCACCGGAAATCCCAAAACAGGTGTAACCAATGAAGCAATACTAAAGAAAATTAATGAAATTTCCAGTGCAGCAGGAAATGAAATCATTATAGTCGCAGGGAAAATGCATGGTGCAGGTAGCAAAGAGGAAAGTGGCAAAGGGATTATTGATAAAGAAACGGTTCTTCAATTTATCCAGGCAGGAACCGATATATTGCTTTTACCAGCTCCAGGAACAGTACCGGGGATGACGGTGGAATATATAAAAGAGTTAGTTGATTTTGCCCATGAAAATGGTTGTATGACCATGACCACTATAGGGACTTCCCAAGAAGGGTCGGATTCGGATACCATTAAGTCCATCGCTTTATACAGTAAAATGGCAGGAACAGATATGCATCATATTGGAGATTCAGGAATGTCTCCCGGGATTGCAACACCGGAAAATATTATGACTTATTCCATTGTCATTAAGGGAAAACGACATACTTACAGACGGATGGCCAGATCTGTTAACCGTTAAAAGAATTTAGAAACCAATAAAAACAAAATATTTGATGTATATTTCAAGTGAAGGTAGTTGTAGAGGTTAGTGTAAAATTACTATGGGAAAAAATTAAGAAATAGAAGAAAAGAGTATCTCCCTGTGATATCATGTAATTTGACAAAGAACCACAAGAATCACAGAAAGGAAGATACTCTTATGGAATTCAT